>DAINSI010000096.1:0-7175 GCA_036741395.1 Candidatus Dormiibacterota bacterium | reverse complement strand
GGCCACGGGCACGCGCACCGTGGTCCCCAGCCGCTGCGGCACCTGCTCCTCGAGGACGAAGGTGCTGACCCCTTTCTTGGCGTGCAGGGTGAGGGTAACGTCGAGGCGGTCACCCTCGTTGGCGCGCGGGAACAGGCCGGTGCGCTCGGCGGTCAGTTTGAGGCGGCGTGGCGCGATGATGAACCCGACCACCACGAACAACGCCGCACCGTAGGCGACGATGTACACTGCGGTCCCGGCGATCAGGCGCGCCATGATCCACAGCAGGACCGCTCCCAGGAGCGCTACCTGGCCGGTCCTGGTAATACCCAGACGGCGCTGGAGGCGCAGCAGAGATGACTTGAGGGCGACGGGAGCCAGGGCGTCCCTTAGCCGGTCTACCCCCCCGAGAGCCCGATGACTCAGGCCCGACTTCGCCAGCCCGTCCCTGGAACCTACAGCCATGTCAACCCGTCTGCTATCTGGACCTTGAGTGCGCTAGCCGGCGGCAGACAGCGAGCGCTGTTGAACCTGCATCGGGGCCTTGACGGCACCGGCCAGGCGATCCATGACCGCATCCACGTTGTCCCCCCGCAGGACCGCATCAGGGTGCAGCGCGAGGCGGTGGGCAAGCACGGGCTTGAGCACCGACCGGACATCGTCCGGGTAGACATTGGTGCGCCCGTCGCTCGCGGCCAGCACGCGAGCGGCCTTGAGCAGGGCGATGGCGGCACGGGGGCTGCCACCCATGGCGACGGCGGCGTCGCGGCGAGAGGCGTGCACCAGGTCGACGATGTAGTAGCCGACCTCAGGAGACACCTCGACGGTGGCGGCGTACGCAATCATCTTCTGCACCGTGGCGGGGTCCGTGATCGGCTTGATGTTGTCGATTGAGAGGTGCGCGGAGTTGTCGAACATGACCTCGAACTCCCCCTCGCGGTCGAGGTAGCCCATCGACAGCTTGAACAGGAACCTGTCCAACTGGGCCTCGGGCAGCGGGAACGTCCCCGCCTGCTCCACCGGGTTCTGCGTGGCCAGCACGATGAAGGGTCGCGGCAGGTCGTAGGTCTTGCCGTCGGCGGTGACCCGGCGCTCGGCCATGGCCTCGAGCAGCGCCGACTGGGTCTTGGGCGTGGCGCGGTTGATCTCGTCCGACAGTAGGACGTTGCAGAAGATCGGTCCGGGACGGAACTCGAACGAGCCCTTGCGCTGGTCCAGGATCGAGGAGCCCGTGATATCACCGGGGAGCATGTCCGGGGTGCACTGGACGCGCTTGGCGGTGGCGTGGAGCGACTCGCTCAGGGCCCTCGCCAACATCGACTTTCCGGTACCCGGAACGTCCTCGAAGAGGACGTGGCCCTCGCAGAGGATGGCGACAAGGGCGAGGTTGACGACGTCGCGCTTGCCCTTGATGACCGTCTCAACGTTGCCGACGATCTTCTCGAAATTTGCAGAGAACTCTTGCGAATTAATGGGGATTACCTCCTGAAGACCCGGCATCCATCAATCTGTGGTGAGAACGAAGTGCCCGCGACCGCCCACGGTCCGCGAACGACACACGACATGGCCACGAGGTGGTTGTTCTCCCGCTGACACACCCGCCCGGCTAGCACGCATTCTACACGCGCAATGAAGGGTCTGCGCAGGTGGCGATGCAACAAAAAACCCGGGCGCAAAACCGGCTACGGTGACGCGGACTCAACCGGAGTACCCGTGGCATGAGCGGCGAGCACGTACTCTCGGCCCGCCACCTCCTGGACCAGGTTCGGATATCGGGGTGCCCCTGCACAGTCCGTCACATTCAACGCGAATCGGTTCACCACGAACCAGCCACCCTGGCAGAACACCTGCTTTGAGCCCGCGCGGGTGACACCGGAGAAGCTGTAGGCAGTCCCCCGGGGAACCCCGACGAGAGGGAACCCGACCACCCCCCTCCCCTTTGACAGTTCCTTGAGCTGGAACGTGGCCAGGTCGGCCGCTCGGAAGGCGTCGCCCAGCTCGAAGACCAGGACCTGAACGTCCTCGTCGTCCTTCAACCAGGTGCGGGCCCAACCCCCGCGGAACCCGTCGGACTGCAGCGTGTCGCGTGCCCGCTTGGGGTCTGCTGAGGTCGCCCGCGAAGCTTCGTCGATGCCCTGTTGGACATCCAGCTTGAGTTTCATCCCGGCCGGCTGGGTCACCATCAGTTCCTTGAGCGAGCGTGAGGGCTGGCTGCCGCTGGTGTCCTGACATGCCGAGACACCCAGTGCGAGAAGGAGAGCGACGGCGACGTGAAGGAGGCGCACTGGCGACGAATTTAGCGCGTCGGGCCACAAGCCGGACCCTTGACCGCACGCGGCACCTGTCGGAAACTTGACGCCAGGCGCGGTCAACGCCCAACCTCGGCGGCCCTCCCCAAGCGGGGCCAGCTCACGAGGCAAAGGGGGGAACACTCCCGGCCGAAGTTGATGACTCCTGGCTCCGGCCGGGGCTGCTGGGGAGCCGCGCCGGGGCGGATAGGAGGTCATCACATGCCAGAGGACAAGGACCTGAAGCGGCTGATCCGCGCCCGCATGGCCAAGACCGGCGAAAGCTACACCGCGGCGCGACGCGAGCTCCTGAGGAGCCGCGAGGTCGGCGCGCCGGCCGAGGGTCTTGAATCGCACACTGAGCAGCCCTTCAGCCGCTTCTCCGAGCAGGCCAAGCTGGTCCTGACGATTGCCCAGCAGGAGGCCGAGCGGGACCGCCGCGGCTACATCGGCACCGAGCATCTCCTCCTCGGCATGCTCTGGATGCGAGAGGGTCTCGCGGGCCGGGTGCTGACCACCTTCAACGTCACGCCTGAAGTTGTGCGGGCGAGGATCGATGCTCTCCTCGGCCCCAAGAAAGAGATCCCGTTCCAGCAAACCCTCCCGACGTCCCGGGTCAAGAAGGCGATCGATCTCGCCTTCCACGAGGCGCAGGGGATGGGCGACCAACACGTGGGCACGGAACACCTGCTCCTGGGCATCGTGGGGGAGGGCGAGGGCATCGCCTGCCGGGTCCTGGCCGAGGTTGGCGTCGACATCGAGCGTGTTCGGGGCGCGCTCACGGTCCTGAGAGCCGCGCCGGGGGGCAACCTTGCTGAACACAGGCGCGTTGCAACCGGCGATTGGAACCCATACCAGGTACCCATGGGCGCTGCCCGGACCCTCGGCGAGGAGGTCCGCACCATGAGCGAACTGTCGCTGATCATCGACGCGGCGATCCGTGAGGCGCGGGCGGATGGCGCCAGGGTCGTACGCAACGAACACCTGCTGCTGGCCCTGCTGCAGGGGCGCGGCACAATCGCGTCACGCGTTCTGGAAGAGGCGGACCTGCGCGTGGATGAGGTCAGAACGCGAGTGCAGAAACTGGCGAGGAGCTGACCGGCAAAACCCCCGGCGACCGATCAGCGCCTTTCGTCATGTGTGGACGATTGCCAGCCCTTCAACTAGGCTAGGGCGCGGCAGGCCATCACCAATGGCTGCCAGGCGGCGCCGGGCGATCCCCGGGCCGACAAGGAAGCGGGAATGAGCAGAACACTGAAACACCCGGGACGCATCCGCGCGATCGGCCTGGCCGTCGCCCTGCTGGGGCTTGCGTTGCAGGCGCCGCTGTCGATCGGAGCCCGCGCCGCCACGCCGGCCGGCGGCACGATCACCGCGCCGGCGGTGCCGGGCACGGTCAGGTTCGACTGGCAGGGGGTTGTGGCCCCCGGAGCCAGCAACGCGAACGGTCCCGGCCTGCGCTGCCAGGGAGTCGCCAATGACCAGTTCAACCTCAAGTTGCACGGGGTCGACGCGGCCTTCTACACCACGCACACCGCGACCCTGACGATCCAGATCGACTGGACGCCGGTTATCAGCGCCGAGGTCAACTCGCTGCAGCTGACCACGGCGTACGACAACGGCTCGGGGACCCTGACCAGCTTCGGCGACGGCAGCAGCAACGGGGCCGGGACCAGCAGCAGCTGGTCCTACAGCAACCCGGCGGCGACGGTCGATCCCGGCTTCATCCGCGCGATGGCCTGCGCTGCCTACAACGTCAGCAGCCAGCCGTATACCGGCCACGCCATCCTCCAGGTCCAGAACCTGACCCTGGATGCCAACAGTGTCACCTTGACCCACCCCGTCGACCACGCGTTCGCGGCGGTGGTCGGCTCGACCGGGGGACAGCTCGCCGGGCCCACGCAGGGTCTGCCCAGCGACTGCCCGGCCACCGCCTGCGACAGCTTCAACCTGCGGGTCATTTACCCGGCGGCTCCCAAGCAGTACCTGCGCAGCCATCGAGTGACGCTGAACATCCACTACACCTGGCCCGATACGACCCAGGATCTCGACGTGCTGGCCAACGACCCGGGCAACGCGGGGTATGGGCCCGGGGCCCCCGACAGCACCAACCCCAACTCGGGGTTCGAGGACCTCGCGCTGGTGAACCCGCTTGACGGCGTCTGGCTGATCCGTTCGGTCGCGGGCGTTGTCACCGTCCCCACCGCCGCCACGGCGCACATCACGCTGACGTCGGTCCCGATCCCGGTCGTCGTCCTGCCGCCCGAGCCACCGCCGGCGCCGGGCTCCCCCAGCTTCACCAACTACCAATCGCCCGATGTCGCGCCCTGGAAGGCCGCGGGCTCGAACGAACCCGGCCTGGGCATCGACAGCAAGACCGGCGAGGTTCTCTACAAGGACAACCAGTTCACCGCGCGGGTCCACTTCGACGACACCAAGAAGCCGGCCACGGCGACCTGGACGGATGTCACCCCGCCGACGCAGAGCGTGCTGGGCACGACCCTGGATCCCATCCTCTTCACCGACCAGATCACCAACCGGACGTTCGTCTCCGACCTCCTGGGCGCCTGCAGCTTCTCGTCATACAGCGACGATGACGGCGCCTCGTGGACCCAGGACCAGGGCTGCGGCACACCCGCCGGCCCGGACCACCAGACCATCGGTGGAGGACCCTTCCCGGCCAGCGTTCCCCTGGGAGCGGTGGGCTACCCGAACGCCGTCTATTACTGCTCGCAGGCCATCGCCGCGGCGCTCTGTGCGATGAGCGCCAACGGCGGCCTCACGTTCGGCCCCGGCGTGCCGATCTACAACACCAGCCAGTGCACCGGGCTGCACGGCCACGTCAAGGTGGCCCCCGACGGCACGGTGTACGTCCCCAACAAGGACTGCGGCAACGGGACCAAGGCGGCCATCGTCTCCGAGGACGCCGGCACGACGTGGTCGGTGCGCCCCATCCCCGGCAGCGCCACCCCCGACGCGGCGTCCCAGGTCACCTTCCAGGGGGGCCCCCTGGGAACGCAGGGCGGCCAGTCGCAGGCCTTCGACTTCAGCGTGGGCCATGATCCTGCGATCGGAGTCGCCAAGGACGACGGCACGCTGTACGAGGGCTACGTCGACATGCACGGTGAGAGCACCAGCGACAACCCGAACGCCACCTCGCCGGCGATGATCGCGGTCTCCCACGACAAAGGGCTGACCTGGAGCGCGCCCATCGACGTCGGCGCGCAGCTGGGCGTCAAGAACTCGGACTTCGCGGAGGTCGTCGGCGGTGACCACGGTCGCGCCGCCTTCGCCTTCATCGGCAGCCGGACGTCGGGCAACTCCTACCAGCCCAACTTCAGCGGCGACTGGTACCTGTACGTCTCCTTCACCAAGGACTTCGGGAAGACCTGGACCACCGTCGACGCGACCCCCGGGGACCCCGTGCAGCGTGGCTGCGTGTGGAACGTGGGAGATCCCACCGGGACGCTAACCCAGTGCCGCAACATGCTCGACTTCAACGACATCCAGCTGGACCCGCAGGGTCGCGTCCTGGCCGCCTATACGGACGGCTGCGCGGGCGCCTGCGACCGGGACCCCCAGCAGCAGGCGTACTCGTCGGTGGCGGCCCTGGTCCGCCAGACCGCCGGCACCAGCATCATCAGCGCCTGCGGGACCACCTTCTCAGCGGGCTGCGCGGTCCCCGCCCTGACCAGCCGCGGCGTACGCGGGCCCAGCCCCAACACCTCGGCGCCGTCCCCGCAGTTGCTGGCCCTGCTCCTGGTGGCGGTGGCGGCAATCGCGCTCGCCGCGGTGGCGGCGCGGCGCAGGTGGCGCCGGCGGGTGGTCCGCTAGACGCAGTCAGGCGCTCGCCATCGGCGCCTTATAGCGCAGACGCGGTCAAACCGATGCTCGGCGCGACTCGGCTGAGGCACTCGACGAGGAAGCGGATGTGGTCGTCAGGGTCGACGCTGAGCTCCCGCCAGCCCTTCTCGACGTCCTCCCGCGAGACGTTGCGCGCAAAGCCCTTGTCCTTGAGCTTCTTGTGCACGGACCGGGGCTCCACCATGGTTAGGTCGCGGCCCTTGACCATGGCCACGGCCATGATGAAGCCGGAGAGTTCGTCACACGAGAACAGGGAGTGCTCCATGAGGCTCTCACGGAGCACGCCGACGCGGTCGTTGTGGGACTCGACGGCGTGGATCATGACGTCCGGCCAGCCCAGGGTGGTGAGGATCCGACCACCCGCCAGCCCATGCTCCAGGGGATCGGGGTGCTGCTCGTAATCGAAGTCGTGGATCAGCCCCACGATGCCCCAGAGCTCCTCGTCCTCCCCCGCCGTTCGGGCCAGCCCACGCATCGCCGACTCCACCGCCAGGCCGTGCTTGCGCAGGCTGTCCGACTGGGTGTACTCACAGAGCAGCTTCCACGCCGCCTCGCGGTCGTGCGGTCCCCCCGCCTCCCACGTCCTGGTGTCGCTCACTGCGCGCCTCCTGCGGCCGCCGCCGCCTTTTCCCTTGCCAGCAAATGATCGTAGATGAGCTGACTCCACGACTCCATGTCGAGGTAGTAGATCTTCATCTCCTCGAGGCTGAGCAGCTCGCCGTCGAGCTTCCCGGTCTCGCGGATGGCGATCTCCGGCCGGTCGCCGGTGACCTCGAAGACCACGGCGAGGTGGACCCGGCTGACGTCGTTGCTGTCGTCGTTGAGCAGCCCGATCATCCGGTGCGTCCACTGCCCCTCGTAGACCACCTCCTCCTCGAACTCGCGACGCAGGCCCTCGATGACCGGGTCGGCGTCAGCGCGCTCCGAGATGTCCTCGCGGTTGATGTGGCCGCCGACCCCCAGCGAGTAGAGGTGGCGGAGGCGCTTCTCCGAGCTCTCCTTGAGACGCTTGGTGAGGAAATAGCGATCCGCATTCCGGAACAC
>DAINSI010000095.1:0-7179 GCA_036741395.1 Candidatus Dormiibacterota bacterium | reverse complement strand
TGGTCGTGGTCCCGCCGCAGTTCGCCAACCTGGCGCGCGGTCCGGGGGGTGGCGTAGCCGTCTAAGGCCGCCGGGTTGCCTGCGCGCGTCACCCTCGTGAGACGTTGGTCTCGCTCAGAGGGCTGCTGAATGTCACGAACTCGGCGCTAGACGGTGTCGATGTCGCCGGGGGCGACCGTGCCGCCTACGGGCCGCATAGCGTCCCGAACCTTCGCCGCGAGCTCTGCCGCGGTGAGACTGCCGCTCAGCTCGAGGAGCCACGCGGCACGCTCGGCCTGCGATGCGGTAACCGTATATCCGTTCGCCAGGAGGAACGCGCGCATCACTGCCAAGGCCACTCGCTTGTTGCCGTCGATAAACGGTTGCGTCTCAGCGATGCCCTCGGCGAGCACCGCAGCCTGCAGCGCCAAATCAGCACCGCTGTAATGCGCGTGCTGCACGGGCCGTGCGAGGGCACCCTCGAGGGCGGCGATGCTGCGGAGTTGATCGGCCGCCTGCCCAGACGAGCAGCCAAACACAGCTGCATAGGCCGCCAGCACATCCTCGCTGTCGAGGTACAGGGTGCCGTCGTCCCCGACTACAGGCATTCGCTGCCGGGCTACTGACCCGGGTCTGCGCTGCTGGACGCGCCGGCGCGGTCGTGCGCCTGGAGAAGATCGAGGGCTTCGCGATCCTCCTCGACCACTGTGGTGATGATCCTCTGCATTGCCTCGCGGACGCGCGCGGCCGGAGCGATGCGCAGGTCGCCGTTGGGCATCTCGTCGATGACCACGGCGGTGCCGCTGGTGTAGCCGAGGCGCTGCATCTCGGCGGGGATTGAGACCACGTTACTGTTGCCGACGCGGCGGACATTTACGATCTTCACGGGTTGACTCTATCACATGTATATACATGTGAATAATTCCAGGAGTACCACGCACCGAGAGTCGTGGCCGCGCCAAGCGACGCATCTGCGCGTCATGCGAGGATGATGTCACTCGGCTCTCTTCTAGAACCCTCGACTCGCCGTGCGTTCCTCTGGACTGGTTAGCTCTCACCCGGCGCAGTCGGGTCGGCGATACCGGTGAGCTCGAGGCTCAGCTTCCACAGGCTTGCTCGTGCGTTCGCGTCGTACGCCTGCTCGTGGGGGCGGGACTCATTCTGCCGGTCGTAGAAGCGGCCCGTGACACCCTCGAGATCTGGCGACGTGGCCAACCTGACCGTGGCGTCGATCCCCTCCTCCAGGGTGTCGATCGAATGGCCCGCCTGCAGCAGCACGATCTTGGTGGGCATGTAGGTCGCGGGGTGGAAGCTGTTCACGGTGACCTGCTCCGCCGGAAGGCGGCTCGCCAGCTCGAAGCCCGCGGTGATCTGGGCAAGCTTGCTCTGTCCGTAGGCGCGGGCGCCGCTGTAAGCCTCGCGGATCATCGGGTCGTCGAATTCGATGGGAGCCTGGCCGAGGGATGCGACGTTGACAACGCGCGCCGGCGCGGAGCGCATGAGCAGAGGCAGAAGGCGCAGCGTCAGCGCGAAACCGGCGAGGTAGTTCACCGCAAACCGCAGCTCGTGTCCATCCCGGCTCTCCTGCCGAGTGCCCAGGTCGGGCTTGCCGGTACCGATCCCGGCGTTGTTGATCAGCACGTGGACCTGGTCCGTCGAGCGCTGCACCTCCTCCGCCAGCGCCGCCACCTCGTCGAGCGAGGCCAGGTCCGCCCGGTGGGTGGTGATGCGGTCGTTGCCCGTGACGGCGCGGATCTCGTCCGCGGTCGTCGCCAGTTTCGCGGCGTCGCGCCCGTGGATCAGAAGTGTCGCGCCCGCGCCGGCGAGCCGTGCGGCGACGCCCCGACCCAGACCGTCGGTGGCGCCGGTGATCAGGATTCTGGTTTCGCTGATGGGGCGTTGGGCCACTACCGTGGCTTGGTCAGGCGTGGACGGGGACGTGCAACGGGAACTTCTCGCAGAGCTCGCGCACCTGCGCGGCGACGCGCTGGTGGCGGGCGGTGTCGTCGGGGTTGAGCAGGACCTCGGCCACCAGGTTGGCGATCTCCGCCATCTCCTCCTCGCCCATGCCCCGGGTGGTGACGGCGGGCGTGCCGATACGGATGCCGCTGGCGGTCATGGGTGGATTCTGGTCGAAGGGGATGGTGTTCTTGTTGACCGTGATGCCGGCGGTGTCGAGAAGTTCCTCCGCGCGTTTACCCGTGAGGTTGACCGCGGTCACGTCGGCGAGCATCAGGTGGGTGTCGGTGCCCCCCGAGACCAGGCGCAGGCCGCGGCCGGCGAGCTGCTCCGCGAGCGCCTTCGCGTTGACGACGATCTGCTGCTGGTAGGTCTTGAAGTCCGGCGTCATGGCCTCCTTGAAGGCGATCGCCTTGGCCGCGATGATGTGCTCCAGCGGTCCACCCTGGATCCCCGGGAAGACCGCTGAGTCGATCTTCTTCTGCCACTCCGCGGTGCAGAGGATGATCCCGCCGCGCGGTCCCCGCAGCGTCTTGTGGGTGGTCGAGGTGACGAAGTCGGCGTGGGGGATGGGACTGGGGTGCAGGCCCGCGGCGACCAGCCCGGCGATGTGCGCCATGTCGACGAACAGCAGCGCACCCGCCTCCTTGGCGATGGAGCCGAAGGCGGCGAAGTCCAGTGTCCGCGGGTAGGCCGAGGCGCCGGCGACGATCATCTTCGGCCGCACGCGTTTTGCCTGCTCGCGCAGCTTGTCGTAATCGATCACCTCGCTGCCGGGCTCGACCTCATAGGGCTCGATGTGGAAGTAGCGGCCGGAGAAGTTCATCGCGTGGCCGTGGGTGAGGTGGCCGCCGTGGGGTAGCGCCAGCCCCAGGATGGTGTCGCCCGGCTGCAGCGCGGCGAAGTACACGGCGGTGTTGGCCTGCGCCCCGGAGTGGGGTTGGACGTTGGCGTGGTCGGCGCCGAAGATCTGCTTGACGCGGTCGATGGCCAGCTGCTCAATCCCGTCGACGAACTCGCAACCGCCGTAGTAGCGGCGGCCCGGGTAGCCCTCGGCGTATTTGTTGGTGAGCACCGAGCCGGCCGCCTGCAGCACCGCCCGGCTGACGAAGTTCTCGGAGGCGATCAGTTCCAGTTTGGTCTTCTCGCGGTCCATCTCCTGCTCGATGAGGTGGTAGACCTCGGGGTCGACCTCCTCCATCGACGGACCCGAAACGGCGTCGGCGAGGGGGCTGCGGGTGACCTGCATGGGAAGATTATCGGTCATGCTCCTAGACCAGATCGCCGGCCACGAGCGCGCCCGCGCCATCCTTCGGCATGCGGTCACCACCGGCCAGCCCGCCCACGCCTACCTCTTCCTGGGTCCGCCGTCGGTGGGCAAGACGGCCACCGCGCTGGCCTTCGCGGGGGATCTCTTCGAGGCCGCCGGGAGCCTTCTCCTGACGGACGGAGTCCTCCACCCCGACCTCTGGGTCGAGGACAGCGATGCCGAGGGCATCAGCATCGACGTCATCCGCAAGGACCACAAGCCCAGCCGGGACACCGCCGAGGCCGCCCGCCTGGGCGTTCCCGGGCAGCCCCTGCAGGCATTCCTATCGCTCCGCGGCATGCACAGTGACCGTCGGGTCGCGGTCATCGCGCGCGCCGAGCGCCTCAAGGAGACGGCGGCCTCCCCGCTGCTGAAGACCATCGAGGAGCCGCCGGAGGGAGTGGTGCTGGTCCTCTGCGCCCAGGCCGCCGACCTCCTGCCCGCGACGATCCGGTCGCGCTGCCAGGTGGTCGACTTCAACCGCCTCTCCGAAGTCGAGCTGCGCGATTTCCTGACCTCTGTGGGCGTCGAACTCCCCGGGCCTCTGCTGCGCCTGGCGCAGGGTCGCCCGGGCCTGGCGATGGCGCTCGCCGCCGACCCGGAGGGCGCCCAGCGCCGCCTTGACTGGGGCGCGGCGCTGGAGTCCGCGGGCTCCGGGACCTGGCTCGATATCGTGCGCCTGGGGGCGCGCTTCGGCGGCGCTGACAGCGCCAGGAACCGGGCCCTGGCGCGCGAGGCGCTGGACTGCTGGGAGGGCTGGATTCGGGACTTCACGGCCGGTCGCGCCGGCGCTGGCGACGCAGCGCCCAGCGTCCCGCCGTGGTCGGGAATCGACCTGCGCGCCCTGGTGCGGGTCTGGGAGAGCGCGCGCGAGGCGGCTGACCGGGTGGAGAACAATGTCAACCCGCGCCTTGCCATCGAGGTGTTTCTGGCCGATGTCCAGCGGGAGCACGCCGCCTGATGTCGCGCTACCGCAAGCCCAGCCTGGCCGGCTTCGAGCCCTACGTCCCGGGGATCCAACCCGCTGACGGCGAGGCGTGGGTCAAGCTCAACACCAACGAGTCGCCCTTCCCCCCCGCCCCCGGGGTTCGCCAGGCGGTGGACGGGATGATCGAACGGCTGTCCCTCTACCCCGACCCCACCCAGCTGGAATTCCGAGAGGCGGTCGCGCAGGCCCTGGACGTGAGCCCGGAGATGGTCGTCGGGGGCAACGGGGCGGACGAGGTGCTCGCCATGGCGCTGAGGGCATTCGTCCCCGCCGGCCGTCGTGCCGCCTACCTCGAGCCCTCGTACACCCTGGTGCCCAAGCTCTGCGTCATCAACGAGGTCGAGGGCGAGGAGCACCCCTTCGCCGACGGGTACACGCTGCCGCGCGGCTTCATCGACTCCGACGCGGCCCTCAAGTTCGTGACCAACCCGAACTCGCCGACCGGCACCCTGGTGCCGCTTGACGCCATCGAGGAGCTGTGCCAGAGGTCGCCGGGCGTGGTCCTGCTGGATGAGGCCTACGTCGACTTCGCACCGCGGTCCGGACTCGAGATCCTGGAGCGCCACGACAACCTGCTGCTGGTCCGCTCGCTCTCCAAGTCATATGGCCTGGCGGGGCTGCGGGTGGGCTTCGCCATCGGCGCCCCCGAGCTGGTCTCGGACCTCTGGGCGGTCAAGGACATCTGCAACCTCGGGCGCCTCTCATTGGCCGCGGCGACCGCCGCCATCAGGGACCGCGAGTACTGGCGTAAGTGCGTCGATGACACCATCCTCAACCGCCGCCTGCTGACCGAGGAACTGACCCAGCTGGGCTGGAAGGTGCTGCCGTCGGGGGCCAACTTCATCTTCGCGGAGCCGCCCGGCCCCGCCGAGGAGCTGTACCAGCGACTGGTCGAACGCCATGTCCTGGTCCGCCACTTCTCGAGGCCGTCGGTGCGCCAGGGCCTGCGCATCTCCATCGGCACACAGGCGCAGTGCCGCGACCTGCTCCACGCCCTGCGAGCCTGACCCTGCTCGAACCCGTCTTCGTCACCTACCCCATCCCCGGGCCGGGCATCGAACTGCTCTCCGGGTCCTTCGATCCTCGTGTGCACCCGGCCGAACCGCCGCCGGACCGCGCCGCGCTGGTCGCCGGGGCCCAGGGCTGCCGGGGGATGCTCACCCTTCTCCGTGACCGCGTTGACGCCGGCGTCCTCGACCAGTTGCCCGACCTGCGCGCGGTCGCCAACTATGCGGTGGGATACGACAACATCGACGTCGCCGAGGCCACCCGACGGGGGATCGTGGTCACCAACACCCCCGACGTTCTGACCGCCGCGACGGCCGACCTGACAATGGCGCTGATCCTCGCCGCCACCCGCCGGGTGACTGAGGGCGAGCGGCTCGTCCGCCGGGGTGAGTTCCACGGCTGGGACCCGCAGATGCTTCTTGGCCTGGAGCTGGAGGGCGCCACCCTGGGGCTGGTCGGCGCCGGCCGAATCGCCCTGGCGGTCGCGCGTCGCGCCGCCGGGTTCGGCATCAGGCTGCTCCACTTCTCGCGCCACGAGGTGGCCGCCGCCGACGCCCTGGGCTCGCGCCGCGTGGACCTCGGCGAGCTGCTGACGCAGTCCGACGTCGTCTCGCTGCACGTGCCCCTGACCGATGAGACCCGGCACATGATCGACGAGGCGGCCCTGCGCACGATGAAGCCGGGCGCCTACCTGGTGAACACGGCCCGCGGGCCGGTCGTCGATGAGGCGGCGCTGGCCCGGGCGTTGAGGGAGGGCTGGATCGCGGGCGCCGGCCTGGACGTCTACGAGCGTGAGCCCGCCGTCGAGGCGGCGCTGCTGGACCTGGACAACGTGGTCCTCCTGCCGCACCTGGGCAGCGCGACCACGCGCACCCGCAGCGAGATGTCGCGCGTGGCCGCAATAAACCTGGTCGCGGCACTGCGCGGTGAGCGGCCGCCAAACCCGGTCAACCCCGAGGTCCTCGACCGGTGAGCGGGCGCGTACCGTCGCACGGCCCCTTCAAGCTGCTGGCACTGGACGTCGACGGGACGCTGGTTGACGACAGCCTTGACATCACCCCCGCCAACCTCGACGCCCTCAAGCGCGCGATGGCCGCGGGCGTCAAGGTGGTGCTGGCGACGGGTCGGATGTTCCGGTCGGCGATGCGCTACGTCGACGAGATCGCGACGCCATCCCCGGTGATCTGTTACCAGGGGGCCGTGATCCGCCAACCCGACGGGACCCTGGTGAGGGAATGGGCACTGAGTCCTGACGCCGCCCGCACCGCGGTCAACCTCTCACGGGAGCTCGGGCTCCACGTCAACCTCTATCGGGACGACAACTTCTACGTGGAGAAGTTGGGCTGGGGCGCTGAGCGCTACGCCTCCGTCGCGCAGGTCGAGCCAATCGTGGTCGACGACCTCATGACGATCGCCGGCGGTGGATCCACGAAGGTGGTCTTTGTCGACGAGCACCCGCGCCTGCGCGAGCTCGAGGACCATGTCCGCGCGGCTTTCGAGCCGCAGTCCCGGATCACCTTCTCGATGCCCGAGTTCCTTGAGGTCGTGGATGCCGATGTCAGCAAGGCGGCGGCACTGCGCCACGTCTGCGAGATATACGGCATCCGCGCCGAGCAGGTGGTGGCAGCGGGCGATGCCCAGAACGATCGGGAGCTCTTCGCATACAGCGGCCTGGCCGTGGCCCCGCGGAGTGCGGTGGCGGAGGTCCGCGAGGCGGCTGACTTCCTCGTCGCCCCCCCCGGGGAGGACGGCATCGCAGAGCTGGTCGATCGCTTCATCCTGGCCACGCCCCCGTCCGGCGACCAGTCTGGGTCAGCCTCAGCGAACCTATAATTCGCTGTCCGGCATGAGCCGGAGCACTGGCCTGGCCCCGTAGCGCAGTTGGTTAGCGCGCCGCCCTGTCAAGGCGGAGGTCGCCGGTTCAAGTCCGGTCGGG
>DAINSI010000094.1:0-7247 GCA_036741395.1 Candidatus Dormiibacterota bacterium | reverse complement strand
TCCCGCCTGGCACGTGCGCCACCTCGACGTGACGTACCGCCGCGTGGGGATCGGGAAGGAGACGTAAGCATGGTCACATCCTTGAGTGAACTGTCCCCGCCGTTGATGGACGCCGCGGCCCCCGGGCTCAGGCTGTTCAGCCGCGGCAAGGTCCGCGACACCTTCGACCTCGGCGATCGCCTGCTGATGATCGCCACCGACCGGGTTTCTGCCTTCGACGTCATCCTGCCCAACGGCATCCCCGACAAGGGCACGATCCTCACTCAGATGTCGCGTTACTGGTTCGAGCAGACCGCGCAGGTATGCCCCAACCACCTCGATACCGGGGGCAGGTGGCCCCGGGACATCGCCGACATGGAAGCCGAGTGGGAACCTCGAAGCATGCTCGTGCGCAAGGCCGAGCGAGTCGACATCGAGTGCATCATCCGCGGGTACCTGGCCGGGTCGGGTTGGAGCGAGTACCGCACGCGGGGAACCCTCGCGGGCCTGTCGCTGCCTGCGGGGCTGGAGGAGTCGGGCCGCCTGCCTGAGCCTCAGTTCACCCCCTCGACGAAGAACGACGCCGGCCACGACGAGAACATCTCGATCGAGCAGATGGCCAAGCTGGTCGGCCGCGAACTCACCGTCGAGCTGCAGCGACTGAGCATCGGCCTCTACAACAGCGCCGCCACCAGGGCGCTGGAGAAGGGCGTGATCCTGGCCGATACCAAGCTGGAGTTCGGCTTCATCGACGGCAGGGTGCACCTGATTGACGAGTGCTTCACCCCGGACTCCTCCCGCTATTGGGACGCTGAGACCTACAAGCCGGGCGAACCCCAGCCGGCGATGGACAAGCAGTACCTGCGCGACTGGCTCGAGACCCTCGACTGGGATAAGACCGCTCCCGGTCCGGAGCTACCCGAGGAGGTCATCCTGGGCACCCGCGAGCGCTACCTGCTGGCGTACAAGCGCATCACCGGGAGGTCGCTGTGATGGCACGCTTCCACGCCGACGTGCACATCGAGCTCAAGCCGCTGGTCAACGACCCCGCGGGGCTGGTGATCCGGGATGCCCTCCGCCACATCGGGTTCGAGGGCGTGGCAGGGGTGCGCGCCGGGAAATACCTGAGCCTCGAGCTGCAGGCGCACGACCGGGTCGATGCCGAGGCGCGCGTCGCTGAGATGTGTCGGAAGTTGCTCGCCAACCCGGTGATCGAGGACTTCCGATTCGAGGTCCGGGAGACCGCCCCAGCCGAATCGATCCCGGCTTAGGCAGGTGGCGCGCTTCGGCATCGTCGTCTTCCCCGGCACATGGTCGGACCGCGACTCCTACAACGCCGTCCACGACCAGCTCGGCCAGGATGCGCGGTACATCTGGCACAAGGAGCACGACCTCCAGGGAGTCGACTGCGTCATCCTCCCGGGTGGCTTCTCCTACGGCGACCACCTGCGCTGCGGCGCCGTCGCGGCGCTCTCGCCGGTGATGGCCGAGGTGGTGGAGTTTGCCGCCCGCGGGGGGCTGGTGATCGGCATCTGCAACGGCTTCCAGGTCCTCTGCGAGGCGCACCTGCTGCCCGGCGCCCTGATGCGCAACCGCACCATGGAGTTCCGTTGCCAGCCCGCCACCCTTCGCGTCGAGAATCCCGACACGGCGTTCACCAGGGGTACCGGGAGGGGCACCCTGCTGCGGGTGCCCGTGTCCCACGGTGAGGGCAACTACTTCGCCGACGCCGAGACGCTGCGCGGGTTGGAGGGCAGCGGCCGGGTGGTCTTCCGCTACGTCGACGCGACCGGCGACGCCACCGCCGAGTCCAACCCCAACGGCTCCCTCAACAACATCGCCGGCATCCTCAACCAGAGCGGCAACGTGCTGGGCATGATGCCGCACCCCGAGCGCGCATCTGAGCACCTGCTGGGATCGGCCGACGGGCTGGTGATCTTCCGCAGCATCGTCGACAGCGCGGCGCGGGTGCTCGCGGGATGACCGCCGCCGTCGACCCGGCGTTGCTGCGCGAGGTCGCGCTGACCGAGCCGGAGTACGACCAGCTGGTCGAGCTGATGGGTCGCGAGCCGACCCACGTGGAGCTCGGGATCTTTGGCGCGATGTGGTCCGAGCACTGTGGCTACAAGACCAGCAAGCCGCTGCTGAAGCTCTTCGACAGCCAGGGCCCGCGGGTGCTGCAGGGGCCGGGCGAGAATGCCGGGGCGATCGACATTGGCGACGGCTGGGCGGTGGTCTTCAAGATCGAGTCGCACAACCACCCCAGTGCCATTGAACCCCACGCCGGCGCCGCCACCGGGGTGGGAGGGATCCTGCGCGACATCTTCACGATGGGGGCATTCCCGATCGCGACCCTCGACTCGCTGCGGTTTGGTCCGCTCAGCGAGCCGCGGAACCGCTTCCTCTTCGGCGGCGTGGTGGGCGGCATCGGCGACTACGGCAATTGCTTCGGCGTCCCCACCGTCGGAGGCGAGATCTACTTCGAGGACTGTTACACCGAGAACCCGCTGGTCAACGCCATGGCCGTGGGCCTGATCCGCATCGAGAAGCTGACCAGTTCCCGGGCGGAGGGGCCGGGCAACCTGGTGATGCTGGTGGGTGCGGACACCGGGCGCGACGGGATCCACGGCGCCACCTTCGCGTCCGTGGAGTTGGACGCGGCCAGCGAATCGCGCCGGCCGGCCGTGCAGGTGGGCAATCCATTCCTGGAAAAGCTCCTGATGGAGGCCTGCCTGGAGCTGATCGACCAGGAACTGGTGGTGGCGATGCAGGACCTCGGCGCCGCCGGCCTGACCAGCTCGGCGGTGGAGTGTGCCCACAAGGGCGAGGTCGGCATCGAGCTGGACGTGGCCCACGTCTCCCGTCGCGAGCAGGGCATGAACGCCTACGAGATCATGCTGTCGGAATCCCAGGAGCGGATGCTGATCGTCGTCGAGCCCGGCAAGAAGCCCGGCGTCGACCGCATCTTTACGAAGTACGACCTCCACGCCGACGTCATCGGCAGGATCACGGAATCCGGGCGCCTGACGATCCGCGAGGGCGGCAGCATCGAGGCCGACATCCCGGTCACGCTGCTGGTCGACGCGGTGCCCTTCCGCCACCCGGTGGCGCGCGCGCCGGAGGACCGGTTGGAACTCGCGAACCGGGTCGTCAGCCCGCCCGACCTGCCCCTCGATGAGTCCTTCCTCAGGCTCCTGGGCTCGCCCAACATCGGCAGCCGGCGCGGCGTCTTCCGGACCTTCGACCACCAGGTGCAGAACAACACCGTGGTGCCGCCCGGCGGCGACGCCGCCCTCCTCCGGGTCAAGGGCACGCGCCGCGGCATCGCGGTCTGCACCGACGGCAACGGCCGGTACTGCTACCTCGACCCCCGCGCCGGCGCTGCCATCGCCGTCGCCGAGGCCGCCCGCAACATCGTCGCGACGGGGGCGACGCCTGCCGCCGTGACCGACTGCCTCAACTTCGGCAACCCCGAGAAGCCCGAGGTCTTCTGGGAGTTGAAGGAATCGGTGGTGGGCATGGCCCAGGCGTGCCGGGAGCTCGAACTGCCGGTGGTTTCCGGCAACGTCAGCCTCTACAACGACACCAGCGGGGTGTCGATCTATCCCTCGCCGGTGGTGGGGATGGTGGGGGTGATCGAGGAAATCGACCGCCGTCTCACCGCGGCCTTCAAGCAGGAAGGGGACGTGATCCTGCTGGTGGGGGAGACGTTCGATGACCTGGGTGGCTCCGAGTTCATGAAGGTCTGCGCCGGCGTGGTTTCAGGGCGGCCGCCGCGGCTCGATCTCGAGATCGAGAGACGGTCGCACGATGCCGTCCTCCGCGCCGCCGCTGCGGGCGTGCTGCAGTCCTGCCATGACCTGTCGGACGGTGGCCTGGCGGTGGCCGTGGCGGAGAGCTGCCTCCTCGGCGGCCTCGGCGCCCGCTGCGACGCCATTGATCTCACCGCCGGCGCCGCCGTGGCCCTGTTCAGCGAGAGCCAATCGCGGTTCCTGGTGTCCGCGCGGGGAACGGAAGCCGAGGCGTTCGAGGCGATCTGCGCGGACCTGGGCGTGCCCGTCCGCCGCATCGGGCGCACGGGCGGAGGCGCGATCGGGCTGGGCCGCGATGTCGAGACCTCCCTGGAGAACGCGAGGGTCGCCTTCGAGGGCGCCCTCGCCTGATCACCAGGCCTGAGCCGCTGCCGGGGAAGACACCGGCCCCGCGCCGGGTTGGTAAATAGGCATGCAGGAAGGGGGAACCCGGGTAGACTTGCCGAAGGTGGACCGCGTCACGCTCCCCCCGAGCGTCCCCAACAGTCCTTCCCGGAAGCCGGTGGGCCTTCACTCATGGCACGGCTACGAGGCCGGCCACACGGACAAGCCTGCTGACGAGTGTGGTGTATTCGGGATCTACGCGCCCGGCCAGGAGGTCGCGAACATCGCGTACTTCGGCCTCTACGCCCTCCAGCACCGCGGCCAGGAGTCGGCCGGCATCAGCGTCAGCGACGGCACCAAGCTCAACACCGTCAAGGACATGGGGCTGGTGGCCCAGGTGTTCGACGACCCCAACAAGATCGCCAACCTGCGCGGTGACATAGCCCTGGGTCACACGCGCTACTCGACCACCGGCTCCAACAAGCTCTTCAACGCCCAGCCGATGATCCTCGAGCATCCCCAGATCGGGCCCATCGCCATCGGCCACAACGGCAACCTCACCAACTACCACCAGCTGCGTGAGGAGCTGGAACAGAAGGGCATCGAGTTCGACACCAGCTCGGACACCGAGGTCATCCTGCGGCTCATCAGTCAGACCCCCGGCACCGACGTCAAGACCGTCCTGCGGCGCTCGTTGCCCCGACTCGAGGGCGCTTTCTCGCTGGTGTTCCTGACCCGCGACACACTGGTCGGCATCCGCGACTCGCTGGGCGTGCGCCCGCTGTGCCTGGGCAAGCTCGACGACGGCTGGATCATCGCCAGTGAGAGCTGCGCGCTGGACACCGTGCGGGCCCGCTACGAGCGCGAGATCGAGCCCGGCGAGGTGGTGATCATCAACCAGGACGGCGTGCAGTCGTTCATGGCCCAGATCTCGCTGCGCAAGGCGGCCTGCATGTTCGAGTTCATCTACTTCGCCCGCCCCGACTCGCACATGATGGGCAAGAACCTCTACGAGGCCCGCCGCCGGATGGGCCGGGAGCTGGCCCGACAGCAGCTCACCGAGGCCGACGTGGTGATCTCGCTCCCCGACAGCGGCACGCCCGCCGCCCATGGTTTCGCCGAGGAGTCTGGCATCCCCTTCCGCGAGGGCCTGATCAAGAGCCGTTACATCACCCGGACCTTCATCCAGCCGTCCCAGTCGCTGCGCGAGGCGGGCATCAGGCTCAAGTTCAACCCCGTGCGCCCGGTCCTGGAGGGCAAGCGCGTGGTCCTTGTCGACGACTCCATCGTCCGCGGCAACACCAGCCGCCAGATCGTTGAACTGCTGCGCTGGGCCGGGGCCAAAGAGGTGCACATGCGCATCGCCTCGCCGCCGCTGCACTACCCCTGCTTCATGGGCATCGACATCGCCAGCCGCAAGGAGCTGATCGCCGTCGACCGCACCGAGGAGGAGATCTGCGAGGTCATCGGCGCCGACAGCCTGAGCTACCTGCAGATGGACGGCCTGGTCAAGGCCGTGGGCCACGCCATCGACAACTTCTGCCTCGCCTGCTTCGACGGCCAGTACCCGGTGAGCGTCCCGGTGCAGCTGGAGATGGACAAGCTGTCGCTCGAGCCCAAGCCGAGGGCCGTACCGGTGGGGCGCCCCGGAGCCTAAAGGGGGGCTGGCGCCTTACCCTGGACAACCGTGACCGTGGCCCCCATCCCCCTCGACGAGCAGCTCCGCGTGGAGTCCCTGCGCGAGCTCTGGCTCCTGGACACCGATCCAGAGGAGCGCTTCGACCGTATCACTCGCCTTGCCCAACGCCTCTTCAATGTTCCCATCGTGGTTTTTGGCCTGGTCGACTCGGAACGCGTCTGGTTCAAATCCCGGGTGGGCCTCGACCTCCCCGAGGTTCCCCGCGGCGACGCCTTCTGCGCCCACGCCATCCTCACCGAGGGCATCATCCAGGTCGAGGACGCGGCCGAGGATGTGCGCTTCAGCGGCAGCGCGCTGGTCAGAAGCAAGCCCGCCGTCCGCTTCTATGCGGGCGTGCCCATCAACTCCGCGGAGCGCCGCCGCGTGGGTGCGCTGGCGATCATGGACATCAAGCCCAGGATCCTCATTCCCGAAGACCTCCGAACGCTGTCGGACCTCGCCCGGGGCATCGAGGGCGAGATCTCCGCCACCCATGTCAGCACCGTTGACGAGGTCACCGGGATGCTCACGCTGCGCGGCTTTCACCAGTTCGCGGAGAAGCTGCTGAAGATGTCCGCCCGCTCCAGCACGCCGATGAGCCTGCTCTATGTGGACGCGCTGAATGTCGAACAGAACGGGGCGCCGCGCGACCGCGAGGAGGTCCTCAAGCTGGTGGCCCAGCTCATCGACCACACCTTCCGGGAGTCGGATGTCCTGGCCCGCATCGGCCCGGGCCGGTTCTGCGCCCTGCTGCCCGAGAACACCGAGCACGCCGGCGAGACCGCCGGCGCCCGTCTGCAGGCCGCGGTACGGGCGCGGAACATGGAGCCGGGCAGCGCCTACAAGCTGGACCTGGTGGTCAGCGGCGCCCGATTCGACCCCGCCAACCCCGCCAGCCTGGACCAGCTGATGCTCCGCGCCGAGAGCTCATTGGCCGCCGTGCGCGCGGTGCGGGCGGAAAACTGGCCGGCACAGGGTGGAAGCCTCTAGGTTGAACAGATCGCGAGATATGCCGACAGCGGGATCGTGGATAGCCGGGGCCCGTCGGCCCGCAGCCACGTCACCCGTTCCGCCGTAGGTTAGCGCGCGGTCCGGGAAGCCTCCCGGGCACCGCTGACGCCGAACAAAGGCGCCGGCACCCGGGCCTCGTCCGGGCTGTTGCGCCGCAGCCTGCGCACCGGAAGGAGCCCACGCGCCCAGGGACCGCCGTCCCTGCCCTGGTGCGAGCGCAAGGGGCGGGCGCCCAGTCCTCCGTCGGCCCGGGTGGTGCCATCGCCTCCGTGGTCGGGGGTGCCCGGCAGGCTCCCCGGCCGTCCTCGGCGGTCTAATTCGGACCGGGTGACGTGGCTGCGAACCGCCACCCGCCAGGCTGTCGCGAGGCTGACGCGGTCGTATTTCGCACAGCACTGCTTGCGAAATGATCCGTCCAAGAGTCGCCCTCGGAGGTGGGTGGC
>DAINSI010000093.1:0-7385 GCA_036741395.1 Candidatus Dormiibacterota bacterium | reverse complement strand
AATCTGTCCGGACTCAGAGGCTGACGGCCTGGCCCCCGTCGATGTAGATGGTGGTGCCGGTCAGGAAGCCGATCCGCTCCTGCACGAGGGCCGCGATCAGCCGCCCCACCTCCTCAGCCCGGCCGAGGCGGCCGACGGGGATGCGCCGCTCAACTGATGCACGCGCGCCCGCGTCCTCGAAGTAGGTCCGGTTGAGCTCGGTAAGGATGTAGCCCGGCGCAACCGTGTTGACCGTGATGCCATCCCGTGCCCACTCCACCGCCAGCGTGCGCGTGAGGCTGGCCAGCGCCGCCTTCGAGGCGGCGTACGCGGCGTGCGAAGGCACGCCCAACTGGTCGTAGAAGGACCCGACGTTCACCACCGTCCCGCGACTCTCCCGCAGGAACGGATACGCAGCCCGGCTGGCTCCCAGGACCGCTCTTACGTTCACGTCGAAGACGCGCGCCGGCAGATCCGGGTCCTCGTCGGAGTCGACGGTGTAGAGCCCGGCGTTGTTGACAAGCGCCACCAGTCCGTCTGCCTCGGCCGCGAACTCGGCGATCGCCGCTGCCATCCCATCCCGGTCGGTGACGTCGCACGCATACGGCACGAGCCTGCCCGGCGCAGCCTCGCCGCCAGGGACGGTGCCGCGCCGGCTGACGCAGCCCACCGTGTAACCTCGCCGCGCCAGCTCAGCGGCGGTGGCCGCGCCGATGCCTGAGCTGGCACCGGTCACGAGGACCCCGCCCAGGCCCTCAGGCAACGCCACCCTCGAACCATGCCGCCGGTTCGGTCATCAGCGAGAGGCCGCCGTCGGCATACAGCACCTGGCCTCGGAGCCAGCGGCTGTCGGGGCTGGAGAGGAAGCGGATGATGGTGGCGATGTCCTCCGGCCGGCCCAGACGGCCGGCCGGCGTGCGCTGCACCCAGTTGGCCTCCATCTGCGGCCATGTCGCACCCGCGTAGTAGCGCGCGGAGTCGGTGTCCACCGGACCCGGGCAGACCGCGTTGACGGCGATGTCGCGGGATGCCAGTTCGACCGCAAAGCTCCGCACCAGCGCTTCCAACCCCGCCTTGGCCGCCCCCAGCAGGCCGTGCCGCGTGAGCGACCGGTAGCTGTCCCAACCTGAGACGGCGACCACGCTGCCCGGGCGCCCAGCCATCAGCGGCACGCAACCCTGGACCAGTTGGATGAACGACTGCAGGCTGGTCGTCATGGTGCGCGAGAGGTGGTGCTCGCCCACGTCCAGCAGCGGCTTGAAGGCGGTGGCGGCGGCGTTGGCGACGAGCACGTCGAGCCGGCCAAAATCCGCCTCCACTCGCTGGAGAGCGGCCGCGACCCCGGCGCGGTCCTCCAAATCGACCGCGAGAACGAGCGCGGTGACGCCGCGCTTCTCGATGGCGGCGGCCGCGTCCCGTGCTGCTGCCTCGTTCTTCTTATAGGTGACGGCCACGTCCAGCCCGGCCTCGGCCAGCGCCAGTGCGGTTGCTCTCCCGATCCCCCGCGACCCGCCCGTCACCAGCGCCGCTCGCCGCTCAGCCATCGTTCGGCCCTGCGGGTCGGTACCGGTGGCCCATCACCGTCTCGATCTCGATCACGCACCGCTGGTCCTGGTTCAAGCCCCGGTGCCGGTAGCGGACGACGCCGAACTTGGAGCGCGGCTCCCGGGCCAGCACCTCGATCTCGATGCTGAGGGTGTCACCCGCGTACACCGGCAGCAGGTAGCGGATGTGGTCCTCGAAGTGCGTCTCGCTGGCACGGCCCAT
Organism: Candidatus Dormiibacterota bacterium; assembly: GCA_036741395.1. Classification (GTDB taxonomy): domain Bacteria; phylum Chloroflexota; class Dormibacteria; order DASZGP01; family DASZGP01; genus JAXDLW01. Next base: position 5,639 of record DAINSI010000093.1, on the reverse strand, counting down.
GATCCGTCCGATCGGCGCCAGGACCAGGCCCGCGGTCAGGATGCCAGGCGCGATCCTGCGGCCATACCGGCTCTCGGCTGCGAAGACATCGTCAGTGTGGAGCGGGTTGAAGTCGCCGGTCAGCTGGCACGACTCGGCAATCTGGCTCTCGGTGACGGTGATCCGGCCGCAATCGAAGCGCTGGCCCACCTCCAGCTCCTCGAAGTACCAGCCCCGCCAGAGGTCGGTCGCGGTGGCGCTAGGGCGCATACTCCCTCCCCAGCAGCTGGCGGGCAACCACCAGCTTGGCGATCTGGGCGGTGCCGTCGCCGATCTCGAGCCCGATGATGTCGCGCATCCGCTGCCCCTGGGGCACCTCATCCGAATAGCCAGTGTGGCCGAAGGTGAGCAGTGCCTGGTGCGCCGCCTCGGCGGACACCTTGGGCGCCCACCACTTGGCCATGTTCGACTCAACGGTGTGTGCCAGCCCCTGGTCCTTACGCCAGAGGGCCTCGTAGCAGATGTGACGCGCGCCCTTCAGGTAGGTCGCGTACTCCACGAGCGGGAAGGCCACGCCCTGGAACCGGCCGATGGGGCCACCGAAGGCCTTCCGGTCGCGTGCGTACTGGAGGGCGTCATCGATCGCCGCCTGCGCGCAGCCGATGCAGATGAGCCCGATCAGGGCGCGCGAGTAGTCGAAGCCCCGCATCACCTGCTTGAAGCCCATGCCCTCCGCCCCCACCATGTCCCGGGCTCGCGCGGGCAGGCCATCGAAGTGCAGCGAGGCTCGCCCGATGGCGCGGTTGCCGAGGTCCGAGAAGGGGGCCCGGGTGACATAGCGATCATCGAGGTCGACGTAAAAGGCGCTGACGCCGCCGGCGCCCGGGCCGCCGGTCCGGGCGAAGACGATGCCGGTGTTGGCGTTGACGCCGAGCGTGATCGAGGTCTTCTCCCCCACCAGCCGCCAGCCCTCGCCGTCGCGCTCCGCCTTCAGAGTGAGCTCGGCCGCATGCGACCCGTGGTCGGGCTCGGTCAGGCAGAGGGCCGGGAGCACCTCACCCCTGGCCAGCGGCCGAAGCCACCGGTCCTTCTGTTCCGCGGTGCCGTTGGTGGCCAGGATCTCGCCGATCAGGAGAGCGTTCAGCACCAGATAGGAGGCGTTGAAGTCGGCCCGCCCGAGCTCCTCGCAGGTCACCCCCGACGTCACGCAGTCGGCCCCCTGGCCGCCGTACTCCTCGGGCACCCGCAGGCCCATCAGGCCCATCCCGGCCAGCTCGCCGAGCAGGCCCTCGCGCAGGCGGGCGCTGCGGTCGTCGGACTGGTAGTGCGGAGCCAGCCGGTTGGCGGCAAAGCTCCTGATCTCAGCGCGATAGTCGTCCAGTTCGGGTCCGAATGCCAGGTCCATCAAACCTCCCCCTGATCAAACTGCTCGCGCAGCCGGAATTTCTGTACCTTGCCGGAGGGCGTCTTTGGTAGCTCCGAGACCACCTCCACCCGCTCCGGCCAGAAGACCTTGGCCATCCCCATCTCGCCGAGGTGGGCCCTGATGTCGTCCAGGGTCGGCGGTTCTCCCTCCGGCACCACCACCGCGCAGGCGCGCTCACCCATCCGCTCGTCGGGGACTGCGACCACCGCCACCTCTCGCACCGACGGCATCCGGTAGAGGGCCGCCTCGATCTCCAGCACCGGGATGTTCTCCCCGCCGCGGAGGATCACGTCCTTGGTGCGGCCGGTGATCCGGATGGCGCCGGTGGCATCCATCCGGGCCAGGTCCCCGGTGTGGAACCAGCCCTCCGGGGTGAGCACCCCGGCGTAGAGGTCGGGGCGCCGGAAGTAGCCGAGACACTGGGAGGCGCCACGCGCCATCAGGTTGCCCACGGTCCCCGGCGCCACCTCCTGGCCCTCGTCGTCGACGACCTTGAGCTCCATCCCCGGCACCGGGCGGCCGTCGCTCTGGCTGGCGAAATCGGGCGGGTCGCCGGGCCCGGTGAAGGTGACCGCGCCGTTCTCGGTCATGCCCCAGATCGCGGTGAGCTGGGCGCCGAGCACCTCGCGGGCCGCCTCCACCAGGTGGGGTGGGATCGGCGATCCGGCACAGGAGAAGAGGCGAAGAGTGTGGAGGTCCCGCGGCTGCTTGCGCTGGGCCGCCACCGAGTCCATCACGAAGGGGGTGGCGCCCATGGTCCAGGTGACGCCCTCATCCTGGATCAGCTCGAGGGCCCGATCGGGCACCCAGACGTCCTGGTAGACCACCTTCATGCCGGTGCTGACCGGCATCAGCAGGCCGTAGAGAAAGCCGGTCTGGTGGGCCATGGTCGAGGCCATGAGGACGACGTCATCCTCGGTCAGGCCGAGCATGTCGGGCACCGCCCGGGTTCCCGCGAAGAGGGTGTTGTGCGAATGTGCGACGCCCTTCGGCTCTCCGGTCGTACCCGAGGTGTACTGGATCTGCGCCAGCTCGTCGGCGCCGGTCGCGAGCCGATCCAGCTCGGACGCCGGGTGCTGGTCCTCCCAGCGCTGGGCGACGAAGTGGGCGTCGAATTGCCGGGTGCCCTCCACCGGGTCCCCGATCACGAACGCGTGCTCGAGGGTGGGTATCTCGCTGGCCAGCTCCGTCAGCATCTCGCCGTGCGCGAAGTTGCGGTAGGTGGTGGGCACCACGCAGACACGGGTTCCCACCCGCTCCAGGATGAACCCCACCTCGCGCCGGCGGAGAATGGGAATGATCGGGTTCACGACCCCGCCGACCCGGATGGTGGCCAGGGCGAGCGCGGCGAACTGCCACCAGTTGGGCAGCTGCATCGCGACCACGTCGCCCGGCTTGACGCCCAGCTCGAGCAGGCCGCCCGCGAAGCGGTCGACCATCCGCGCCAGCTGCCGGAAGCTGAGCACCTCGGGCGGGCCGGCCGCGTGGTCGGAGACGATCGCTACCTTGTCGGCATGCCTCGCCGTCACCTCCTTGAAGTCGTCGATAACCGTGCGGTCGCGCCACCAGCCGGCGTCGCGATACCTCCGTGCCTCCTCGGGCCCCACCCTGATCTCCATCTCCGCTACTCCACGTATCGACTGAATTCTGGAGGGCGCTTCTCGGCGAAGGCGGCGGCACCCTCTCGACCCTCGGGCGTACTGACGAACAGCTCGAGCCCGGCGGTCGCCATGTTGGCGAGCCCCGCCTGGTGCTCGGTGTCGGTGTTAAATGCGTATTTGAGGAACTTGATCGCGGTCGGGCTCTTCTCCGCAATCTCCTGGGCCCAGCGGCGCGCCTCGGCCATCAGCTCCTCACCCGGTACCACCTTGTTCACCAGCCCCCAGCGCTCCGCCTCCTGGGCGGTGTACTGGCGGCAGAAGTACCAGATCTCCCTCGCGCGCTTCTCACCGACCACGCGCGCCAGGTAGGCGGCGCCGAAGCCTGCGTCGAACGAGCCCACGCGCGGACCGGCCTGCCCGAAGCGCGCGTGCTCGGCGGCGATGGTCACGTCGCAGAGGACGTGGAGCACGTGGCCGCCGCCCACCGCCACGCCGTTGACCGCGGCGATCACCGGCTTGGGGACGTCGCGAATCAGCTTGTGGAAGTAGTCGATCTCGAACAGGCCACTCTTGGTCGGCCCGTAGTCCCCGGTCTCCGCCCGCTGCTTGACGTCGCCGCCTGAGCAGAAGGCCTTGTCACCGGCGCCGGTGAGGATGATGCAGCGGACCTTCTTGTCCGCCCAGGCGCGCCGGAAGGCGGAGATCATCTCCTCGACGGTGCCGGCCCGAAACGCGTTGTAGCGGTCGGGCCGGTTGATGGTCACGATCGCGGTCGTTTCCTCGACCTCGTACAGGATGTCCGCGTAGTCGGCGATGGTTTCGGTTGTCACCGGTAAGTGTCTCCTCGTGGAATCAGCCGGCCATCGTGAGCCCGCCGCTCACGCTCAGGACCTGGCCGGTGATGAATGACGCGCCGTCCGACGCGAAGAAGCGGACCGCGTGCGCGATGTCCGCGGGCTGGCCGAGGCGCCGAAAGGGGATGGCGCGGATCAGAGCCTCGCGCATCTTCTCCGGCTGTTGGTGGAAGAGCGGGGTGTCAGTGGGACCGGGACAGACGCAGTTGACCGTCACCTGGTGACGCGCCATCTCGCGCGCGAGCGACTTGGTGAACCCGATAATGCCACCCTTGGCCCCGGCGTACACCGTCTCGCCGGTGCTGCCGACGCGGCCGGCGTCACTGGCGATGCTGACCACGCGGCCCCCGGCGCCGGCGTCGATCATGCCTCGCAGGAAGGCCTGCGTCACAGTCACCGGGCCGAGGTAGTTGATCGCCACGACCTTCCTGATGAAGTCGCGGTCGTTGTCCATGAAAGGACGGATCTCGTCCCAGCCGGCATTGTTGACGATCACGTTCGCCCTTCCAAAGGCGGACTCGACCTCGTCGCGGACCCGGTCGATCCCAGCCTCGTCGGTGATGTCGACCTGCCACGCCCGGGCGGTGCCGCCGGCGGCGCGGATCAGCTCCACGGTTTCCTCCGCACCCGCTTGATTGAGGTCCAAAACCGCCACCTGCGCTCCGTCAGCCGCCAACCCGGCGGCAATGGCCCGGCCGATGCCGGAGCCCGATCCCGTGACGATGCTGACCCTGCCCTCCAACGTCATGAAGCCTCCTCTTTGATAATGCGCCGGCGGTCAAGAAACGCGCCGACCAGCTGTGCGGTGACCGGCTCGCCCATCAGCGAGCGCGTGACCTCAATCTCAGTTTCGAATCCGTGCCCGCTACCAAAGGCCGCGATGCACCGTTTGGTGGCGGCCAGGGCCGGGCCGGACATCCCGGCCAGCTCCTCCGCCAGCGTCCGCGCGAAGGAGTCCACCTCAGCCGCGGGAACGGCCCACTGGACCACGCCGAGCCGCTGGGCCTCGCTGCCGCTTAGCAGCTCGGCCCGCAGGATGACCCGGAGTGCCACCGCCGGACCGACCAGGCGGGTGAGCCGCTGGCTGCCTCCGGCACCCGGGACCAGCCCGATCTTCACCTCCGGCAGTCCGAGCCTGGCATCCTCGGCCGCCACGCGAAGGTCGCAGGCCAGGGCGAGCTCGAGCCCGCCGCCGGTGGCCGCGCCCCGGATCGCGGCCACGCTCGGGATCGGCAGCGACTCGATGCGGGCGAAGAGCACCTGCAGGCCGCCGGCGAAGTCGGCCATCCGATCGGCTCCGTCAGGCGTCCCGAAGCGGGTCGCGATCATGGAGATGTCGGCCCCGGCGCTGAAGCGCGGCCCCTCCCCGCGCAGGAGAAGGGCGCCCGCCCGCGAGCCGGCCTCGAGCTCAGAGACAGCAGCGGCGAGCGCCTCAAGCTGCTCCTCGTCAAAGGTGTTGGCCGGCGGCCGGTCGAGCGTCATGACGGCCAGGCGGCCGTCGTACTCCAGCCTGACCATCAGATGTGGCAGTCCGGGTTGGCGGCCGGCGACGCCTGCTGCCCGTTGGCGGTGACAGTGATCTTGTAGGCGAGGCCGGAGGCGAGCTTGGTCACCTGTCCCACGTAGTTGGGACTGACGAGCTGGTGGTCGGCGGCCCGCATCTGCGAGGACCCGAACACGGTCTCCGTGGTCAGTCCCGACATCGCCTTGGCGACCTTGGCGGGGTCGATACTGTCCGCCTTGGCAACGGCTGCGAAGAGGAGCTGCATGCCCACGTAC
>DAINSI010000092.1:0-7415 GCA_036741395.1 Candidatus Dormiibacterota bacterium | reverse complement strand
GACGACATCATGGCCAAGGCCAAACGGAAAGATTTCAGTGACTCAGGACACTAGCCTTCAGGAAACTGGTCCGCGCCCGCGAGGCTGTGCGGCAGGGCCAATTCTAACCGCCGGCCCTCCGGCGGCCGCTCCGCTACCTAGGCTTACCCGTGCCAATGAGTCACCCTGCTGGCCGCGCCAGGCTGCTGCTCGCCCTGCTCGCGGGGGTGCTGACTGCGGCCTGCAGCGGCCCGCCGGCATCGCCGCCCGCGTCGGCGGCGGTGGTGCGCAGCTTCACTGACGCCTGGGGGCGCGGCGGGACCCAGGCGTACAACCAGATGTACCGCCTGCTGGCGCCGGCCTCGACCGCGGCGCTGAAGGAGGCCGACTTTGCTGCGAGGTACCAGGGGGTCAGCGACCGCATGGTTCTGCAGGGCCTGGCCTTCAAGATCGGTGCCCCGTCAGAGAAGGGGGACCAGGCGACGGTGCCGGTCCGCGTCACATACCGCGCCCTTCATGCCGGGACCTTCAACGAGGACGTGGTGTTCAAGCTGTCGCGCTCGGGTTCGGACTGGCGCATCGACTGGGCGCCTGAGGAGATCCTGCCGCAGCTCGCCGGCGACCGCCACCTGCGCGAGGAGCATCGCCTGCCCACGCGCGGGCGCATCCTCACCCGGGATGGCGTGGAGCTCGCGGTGAGCAGCGACCAGGGCCTGGAGGTGGGCGTGGTCAAGCAGAACATCCGCGACGAGCCGGCGATGCTGGCCTCCCTGTCCAGGCTCCTGGGGATGAGCACCGACGAGATCCAGCGCGCCTACGAGGGCGGTCAGCCCGACTGGTTCATGCCGGTGCGCGCGCTGCCACCGGACACCGACCTCAACCTCCATAACCAGCTCAGCGCCATCCCCGGTGTGACGGTGCCCCACGCCACGGTGCGGTACTACCCCCAGCACCAGGCCGCCTCCCAGCTGGTGGGCTACGTCTCGGCCGGCGGTACCGGGCAGGCGGGGCTGGAGAAGGCCCTGGACGGGGTTCTCGGGGGTGTGCCCGGCGGCCGCCTTTACGTTGTGGACAGCGGCGAGAACGATCTCGGCACCGTGGTCCAGCGCGACCCGGTGGCCGGGCAGGACGTGGTGTTGAGCATCGCCTGGTCCGTGCAGCAGGCGGTCGAGAAAGCGCTCGGCAGCGATCCCCGGGACGCAGCGGTCGCGGAGGACCCGCGCACCGGCGATATCCTGGCCATGGCTTCACACCCGGCATTCGACCCGAACGACTTCTCCTTCGGGCGCAACACCGCGATCGCCGCATACAACGCCGACCAGGCGTCGCCGCTGCTGCTCCGGGCCACCAGCGGCCAGTACCCGTCGGGGTCGACGTTCAAGCCGATCACGGCGGCCGCGGCCCTCAAGGCCGGGGTAATAACGCCCGACCAGGACCTGCCGTGCCCCCACCTCTGGACGGGGTATGGGCCGCCCGGCCAGGAGAACCACGAGTCGGCGGACCTGGGGCCCATCAACCTGCGCACGGCGATCGCCCGGTCGTGCAACACGTACTTCTACGAGGTGGGCAAGCGCCTCTTCGACAGGGACCCGCGCCTGCTGACCGACATGGCGCGCTCCTTCGGGCTGGGGCGGGTCACCGGGCTGCAGTTCGTGCCCCAGCAGGCGGGTGCCGTTCCGGCCCTGAAGAGCGGCGGCGAGGCGACCAACCTGGCGATCGGGCAGGGCGGCCTGGAGGTCACGCCCCTGCAGATGGCGGGGTATACGGCGGCGCTCGCGTCAGGCGGGACCCTGCCACGGCCCAGGGTAGTGCTGCGCGAGCAGGCGCCCGATGGCACCGCACAGCACGAGTTCTCGGCGGCGATCGACGGTCACGTGGCGGCACGAGCGCAGGACCTGCCGGTGCTGCTCGACGCCATGCGGCTGGTCGTTGGTGACCCCGGCGGGACCCTCTACCAGGCGTTCAGGGGCAGCCCTATCGCGTTCTTCGGCAAGTCGGGGACCGCCGAGACCACGCCTGGCTCCCCGGACATCTGGTTCATCGGCGGTGCCCCGGTGTCCACGACCACGGTGGTGGTGGCTGCGGTGGTGGAGGAGAAGCCGAACGGCATCCATTCACTGGACGCCGCCAATATCGGCCGGGCGACGATGGAGGCGGCCCTCAAGCTGCCGCCCGGGTAGCCCGCGCTCGATAATGTGGACCCGTGGCCTCGCAGCTCACGGAATAAGAGCAACGAATTTCGGGGCGGACTAAAACGGCCCATCTGGGCTCCTCCTGTGGTGCGGTAGCGACACACACGACAGGGCAGGCCCGGTCCGGAGCGGAAGGGCCGAGCGCAGCGAGCCCGGCTTGAGCCTGGTAGCGGTCAAGGATCAGTCGCACTCTCGCAGAGCCGCCCAGCGGAGGTGCCGCAGGAGGTCCAAGGTGGCCGGATCCGCGCGATATCGGCCGCTGGCCGACAAAACGAGCGCGGCGAGGGCGCAGGACGCGTGGGGTTCAAAAAGTCCATCAAGCAGCCACGCTGTACGTCGCGAGCAGTCCGCCGAGACGCTCCTCTCTGTTAATGGTGTGTCTCTGTTAATGGTGTGTCCAGGTCGCGGGGGCGGGCACGTGCGAGAATCCGGCGGCCGGAGCTCGAGGCTACGGTGCGGCCTCTCCTCAAGGTCACGGACACCGACATCGAGCGCTACCAGAATCACATCGTCGAGGAGCAGGGCCTGGCGGTGGCCACAGCCAACCGGCGGATGAGCACCGTCCGCGGACTCTACAAGCGGGCCAAGAAGCTCCACCTGGTCGACGAGTCGCCGGCCGAGGACGTCTCCACCATCTCCACCGGCGCCGATGGCACCACCAAGGCGCTCAGCGCCGGCGAGGTCGAACGCCTCCTGGACGCCTGCGACCTCACCGACCTGCGCGACCTGCGCGACTACCTGGTGCTGCGGGTCGGCTTCACCACCGGGCTTCGCGTCGCGGCGCTATCCGGTGCGCGGTGCAAGAACCTGGTCGAGGACTCCGGGCACCACGTGCTGCGGGTCGTGGAGAAGCGCCGCAAGGTGGTGGCGGCGGTCATCCTCCCCCACCTCAGAGAAGAGATCTCGCGCTTCCAGCGGCTCACGGGCCTGACCCGCCCCGACGACCCCCTCTTCCCCACCATGTGGAAGGCCAAGACCGGCTGGCGCCTGAGCCACCGCCCGGTCTCCGCGGACACTGTGACCCGAGCGCTCAAGCGCCACACCCGCTCGGCCGGGCTCAGCGCGATCACCCCCCACGTCATGCGGGCCACCTACATCACCCTCGCCCGCCAGGCCGGCGCGGACCTCGCCGATGTGCAGTACAGCGTGGGCCATTCCGACCCCAAGACGACGCTTCGGTATGACCGCTCCAAGGGGGCGCTGGACCGGGCACCGGTTTATCAGCTGCCTTTGCGGGAGCGCGGCGCGCGCACCGAGGGCTAGCAACCGGACCTTCCAGCACCGGCTGCAGTAACGGCCAGCAGATGGTAAACGGGGTCTGCACCACCCCCTCCAGCGCTGGGTGCAGTGCCGGGCAACAGATGGTCGCGGGCAGCTGCAAACGCCCCGGCCGACTCGAATGCCGGGGGGGTCCAGGGCGCGAGCGGCGCGGCCCCTGCATCCCAAGCCTGCGACTGTGTCGGGAGTCCTCGGAGCCGCGATCACCATACCTCTGACCGGGCGGTCGATCCCGGTCTGGAGTCTGGCCTTGGCCTTGGCCCTGATCTGCGTGGGCGCTGCCTTTATCTGGCGGTCTCGCCGGACGTCTTCCCTGAATAGCCTCTAGGCTGAACTCGGGGCGGCGGGCGGCCGAGAGGTACGCCGCCCCACAAGTTGTGTCTCAATGCGGACGTCGCCCGCATAGGCTCATAGGGTGAGACGCGAGCCGTCAACGAGGTCACGGGCGGATGACATGGCGCACGGGTTACTGCGCGCCGCCAGCCGCCATCCATGGATGGTCGTGGCGATCCTGTTCCTGGTACTGGGCGGCGTGACGGTCCTCTACGGCCTCTCGGTCACGCTCCACGACCTGCCGCAGCCAGGGCGTGAGCTGGTCCTGGCAAAGTCCATCGTCTTCATGAGCCGCGACGGCAAGGAACTCGCCGAACGCAACCCTGCTCGACAGACCCACGTGGTCCTGCCACTCGCCCGAATGGGCAAGTACGGGCCGGCTGCGACGCTGGCGGCCGAGGATCGCGACTTCTACCACCACGGCCCTGTGAACCCACCCGCCCTGCTGCGCGCGGCGCTTTCCGACATCGTCAGCGGCGGCGCCGCCGAGGGGGGAAGCACGATCACACAGCAGCTGGTGAAGATCCAGCTGCTGACGCCGCAGAAGACCATTTCCCGCAAGCTCAAGGAGCTGGCCCTCGCGGCGGCGGTCGAACGCAAGTACTCGAAGGACCAGATCCTCGAGATGTACCTCAACAGGGTGTATTTCGGCGAGGGTGCGTACGGCTTTGGCGCGGCGGTCAAGACCTATTTCGGCGCCGACAAGCCACCCGCGGACCTCACTCCCGGCCAGGCCGCCTTCCTCGCCGGTCTGATCCAGGCACCCTCGGGCGACGACCCGAGGACCCACTGGGACCGTGCCCGGGCCCGCCAGTAGTACGTGTTGGACGGGATGGCCCGAACGGGGGCGATCACACGCGTGCAGGAAACCGGGGCGGCGAAGGAGGACATCCAGTCGGAGCTGCGCTACGACACAACCTACCGGCAGGAGCGCTCGCCCCAGTTCGTCGACTTCGTCACCCAGGAGCTGGAGGCGGAGTACGGAGCCGCGGCGGTGCAGCAGGGCGGGATCGTGGTGCACACGACGCTGGACTCCTCCCTTCAGTCACTGGCCCAGCAGGCCGTGGCGTCGGGTGTGGCGCGCCTATCGGCAGACGGTGTCAACAACGGGGATCTCCTCGCTGCGGACCCCCGCAGCGGTGAGATCCTCGCCTGGGTTGGCTCAGCAGACCAGGCGAATGCGGATGATGCGATTGGAGGTCAGTTCGACGTGCTGCTGTCGCCCCGGCAGCCCGGCTCTTCGTTCAAGCCATACGTCTACGCCGCGGCACTGCGCGACCACGCCATAACCCTCTGCACCCAACTGCTGGACACTCCTAAAAGCTTCGCGGGCTACACCCCCTTGGACTTCGACAACAGCTTCATGGGAACCATGACTGCGCGCAAGGCCCTGGTGCTGTCGCGCAACGTTCCGGCGGTCGAGGTGGCCCAGACCGAGGGCATCGGCAAGGTCATCCAGCTGGCGGGCTCGATGGGGATCCACTCCAAGCTCGACCCGGTGCTCTCGACCGCGATAGGGGGCAGCGACATCACCATGTTCGAGCAGGTCCAGGGGTACCAGGTGCTGGCCGACAGCGGCACCAAGATCGACCTCCACGGCATCGCCTCGATCAGTGACACTGGTGGGCGTCCGATGGATGTGCGCCGCCAGCCGGCCGGCTCGTCGGAGGTCCTGAGTCCCGCGGTCGCCTACCTGCTGGCCGATGTCCTCAAGGACTACCAGAGGCAGTGGTCCCTGGGCTTCACGCGCCGGATGGCCAGTAAGTCGGGAACGTCGGGTGGCAGCCAGCCTGGCGTCCACCCGGATGCCTGGATGATGGCCTACGACCCGGGGATAGTGGTGGGGGCCTGGGCCGGCAACACTGGCCCCAACGGCCGGGGCGGGACGGTGAGCGCGTTCGGGGTCGACGTTGGCTCCACGATGATGGCCGATTTCGTCAACCACCTCCCAGGGCCGCCGCCGACCTGGTACCAGCAACCGGACGGCGTGGCCTCGACCAACGGCGAGCTGCTGCTGCAGGGCACCCAGCCGAGCGGTGGCTGTGCGAGGGCGGCGCAGAAGCCTGCAGACAACAAGCCGGCAGACCATGGTGGCCAGCAGGTGGACCTCAAGGGGACACTGTCCGCCGACGCGACAATTGCAGTTCAGACGGCATCCGGCCCGGTCCAGTTGACTCTATCCGCTGGGACCCAGGTCGACGGCCACGCGACACAGGCAGCGGGCGGGCTGATCGTCCAGGATCTCACCTACCACGGTCAGCCACCCCCCGGCAGCCATGATTCGCCGATCAAGGGTGCAGTGTCGGGAGACATGTCGGTGAGCATCGACACCCGCAACGGCAACGTCACCGTGCTGGTGGCCGACGGCGATCAGGTCGACGGGAACGGCACTCTAGGAGCGGGCGCGTACACGCCCCACGACATCCACATTCACGGTGGAGGCTGACGGGGGCGCTGTTTGCCGGCAACAACGCCACCTCCGGCCACACCAACCCCCGGTCCGGCGGTGACGGCCTTGCCGTGGTTTGCGGCATCTATGCCAAGCCCGGGCTCCTGACGGTCACGGGGAATGGCGCCATGAATCTCGACTCCGGCGTCCTGGCGTCTCTGGGGTAAACGCGCCAAAGTGGCGGAGAATGCATCCACTAACGACGGTTAGGGGATGCGCAGCGGCCGAGGGCGGCCGCCGTTGAGGATCGACGCAACGGCTATTGGCCGCAAACCCACTCCGGGGCAGCTCCGCAGGCGTTGCTTCCTGTCCATTTGCTATCGCTACCCCAGATTGCGATCACCCTCGAGGGGGGCCAAGGTCATTGGATTCCTCGAGGCTGTGGGGACGCCGTGCCGGAGGTAGCGGTCGAGCATCCTGGTCAGTTTGTTTGCGAACGTAACCGGCTTGATATCGGCTCACGGGCCTGACCCGCCCCGACGACCCCAGGTCGGAGGGGAGGTCTGCCACCTGAGGGTAGGTGTCGTCGACCGGGCAGAAAGCGTGCTTATCGAGATCGGCGGGTCACCGGGTTCGCCTCGGGCAAATACACGACGCCATCAGGGAGGCCCGGGCTCAGGTCAGCCGCGGTCATCTTGATGTGGCCGCCCGCATGGCAGGCAGCACGGCGACGCTGGTCCGCCGGCGAGATTCAAGAAGGCTTGGGTACGGCATCTTCGGTTTCGGCGCACGACTTCTCGTCCTGCGGCATTTTCAGCGCCCACCTGGGTCAAGAGCTTTCCCCGGTCCCGGATCCTTTGGCCTTCCGAGCCTCCTCGTCGGCTGGGTCGGGCGCGCCCATCTCAGCAGGCGGAGACGCTGACGCGCTCTGTTGTTCACCCAGCCGTCGGTCTGGATTCTCATGATCCAGGACCACGTCCTGGGGAAACTGCCTGACGTCCGTCGCAACTTCCTTGGCGAAGGCCCTGAGCTCCTTTAATAGCTGTCCGCGCCGATGAGCCTCGTTCTCCTCACTCTGTGCCGCGTCGCGCTCCTTCACGGCTTCGCTGTCGGCATTCTTCTGACCCTGAGTCTCGTCTTCTGTCTCCATGTCAACCTCCCTGATTGGCTGCACCATCCCGTCGGCAAGGTGGCGCCACTCCACGGTGGTCATTCCGGTCATGTGATGGGCTGTACAGGCTGGG
>DAINSI010000091.1:0-7460 GCA_036741395.1 Candidatus Dormiibacterota bacterium | reverse complement strand
AGGACAAGAAGTTCCACGTCCGCGGCCGCGACCTCATGACCGGCCTGCCCAAGACCGTGGAGATGACCACCATCCAGGTCCGCGAGGCGCTGTCCGAGACGGTCGTGGCGATCGTGACCACGGTCAAGGAAACCCTCGAGGAAACTCCCCCCGAGCTGATCACCGACATCATGGACCGCGGCGTCATCCTCGCCGGCGGCGGCGCCCTGCTGCGCGGCCTGGACGAGCTCCTGGCCCACGAAACGATGATGCCTGTCTACGTCGCCGAGGATCCCCTGACGACAGTGGTGCGGGGAACCGGGCTGGTGCTGGAAGAACTCTCGACGCTGAAGCGCGTCGTGATCACCTCTCAGAAGGCCAAAGCTCTCCGCTGACCGGGCGCTCCCAGTGATCAGCGCGCCTTAATGCCCCGCTGATAGCCTTGGCTGCGTGATGCGGCGAGGCTCGCAGGTGCGGGCCACATCGTACTTTGTCGTCGCGGTCGCCCTGGCCATTGTTCTGATCAGCGTCGGAGATAACCAGCGCTTCGGTGCGCTCCGGGGGGCGGCTGCGACCGTGGTGGAGCCCTTCCAGGCAATCCTGGCCGGTACTGGCAATGGCGTCCACGGTTTCTTTGGCTCGTTGACGTCCTTCGGGGACACGGCCGCCGAGAACCAGCGGCTGCGGGCGCGCGTCGCCGAGCTCGAGCGGCAGCTGGCCACGCAGCGGCAGCTGGAGGTGACCGACAGGCAGCTGAAGGCGTCCCTGGGGCTGCGCGACAGCCTCCAGTTCCATGCCCTGGGGGCCACGATCATCGCCCAGGACCCGGAGCGGTTGAGCCAGGCGGTGACCGTCGACGTCGGCAGCAAGGGGGGTGTGCGCAAGGGGATGTCGGTCCTGGGCCAGCGCGGCCTGGTTGGCAAGGTGGTCGCGGTGCAGGCGAACTCGGCGCAGGTACGGCTGATCACCGATCCTCTGCTGCCGGTGAATGTCGAACTGGCCTCCAACCATCTCCAGGGCACCCTGCGGGTGACCAATGACCGCATGACCGTTCAGATCCTCGGCGCCCCCACGGACCTCAAGCTGGGCCCGGGGGAGGTGCTGGTCACCTCGGGGCTGGGGGGCAATTTCCCCAAGGGTCTGCCGCTGGCCGAGCTGGTCAGCTTCAAGTACCAGCCCTATGGTGTGACCCAGTCTGCCGAGGTGACCCCGCTGGACTCGCTGGCGCATCTGGAGTACCTGATGGTGGACACCGACTTCGTGGCCCAGGGCGACCGTTGAGCGCCTGGTTCTGGTTCCCGGCGCTGGTGGTGCTGGCGCTGATGCAGACGTCGTTGGTCCCGGGGCTCCAGGTGGGCCCGGCGGCGCCCCAGCTGGTGCTGGTGTGGGTGTTGTGCTGGGCGGTCATCAGGGGCCGCGGTGAGGCCCTGCCCTGGGCGGTCGCGGGCGGAATCATCCTCGACCTGGTGTCCCAGATGCCCCCCGGGTCGCACCTCCTGGCCCTGGCCGCGGTGACCTTCCTCGCCGACCTCGGCCACCGCGTGATGCAGGGCAGCACGGCGCTGTTCGCGCTGGCCGCAGTGTTTGCCGGCTCCCTGCTGTACGGCCTGATCCTGCTGGGCGTCCTGGCCATCGCCGGCCGTCATCCGGATATCGCCACCGCGACGGTGCTCGGGGTAATGCCCGGCGCGCTCTACAACCTCGCCGTGCTGGTGCCCGTCTTCCTCCTCCAGCGTGGGCTGGACCGCCGTTTCCCGGTCTCCGTTCTCCCCGCCTGGTGAGACGCCGGCGGACCCGCATCGTCGACCCGCGCAACCCGCGGCCGCGCCTACCGGACCCAGCCCGCGCCGCCGAGGACCCCTTCGGGCCCCGTTCCGTCAGCCAGCAGAGGATGCTGCCACCGTTGTCGCCGCGCCTGGTCGCCTTTGCCGGGGTGCTGGGTGCGGCCTTCCTCTTCCTGATTTTCAACCTCTACCAGTTGCAGGTGACCCAGGGCCAGCACTTCTCCGCTCTCGCCGAGGGCAACCGCGTCCGCCAGGAGACGATCGTGCCCCCCCGGGGGATCATCTTCGACCGCCACGGGAAGCAGCTGGTCACCAACCAGGCCACCTTTGCGGTCGCGGTGGTGCCGTTCGACCTGGCTCGAGCCCCCGCCACCAGGACCCAGGAGCTCGACCAGCTCAACCGGCTGATCGGGATCGCGCCGCAGGAGGTCGAACGCCAGGTCAAGCTCCACCGCGACGCTCCCTTTCAGCCCATCATCCTGAAGAAGAACCTCGACCAGGCCACATACCAGGCTCTCCAGGAGAACGTCCCGCAGATGCCGGGGGTCCGGGTCCAGACCGACACCACCCGGCACTACCTCGAGGGCGCCGCGCTGTCGCACATCCTGGGCTATGTCGGCCGTCTCGACCCCCAGGAGTACCAGGACAACCGGAACAACGGGTACCTCCTGGACGACCAGATCGGCAAGACCGGGCTGGAGTACACCGACGAGTCATACCTCCGCGGCAAGGACGGCCAGCAGGTGATCGAGACCGACGCCCAGGGTCGCCTGGTTCGCACCATCTCCTCGACCGAGCCCACGCCGGGAGACAACGCCTACCTGAGCGTTGACCTCGACCTCCAGAAGTACGTCGTGCAGCAGCTCCAGCAGACAATGGACGAGCAGCACCGCAAACTCGGGGGCAAGCTTGCGCAGGCCGGCGCGGCGATCGTCGAAAACCCCCAGACCGGCGAGATCTACAGCATCGCCAGCCTCCCTGACTTCAACCTCAACATGTTCGCCAACGGGATCAGCCAGCAGGACTACACCACGCTCATCAACGACCCCCGGCTGCCGCTGCTCGATCGATCCATCAACGGCGTCTACCCCCCGGGCTCGACCTTCAAGCCGGTGACCGGCGCCGCCGCCCTGCAGTCCGGCACCGCCAACGGCAAGACCAGCGTCTTCTGCCCCGGCTTCCTGCAGCGGGGATCGACGCGGTTCGGCTGCTGGCTGGGTTCCGGCCACGGCGCCCAGAACATGGTCGAGGCGATCGCCCACTCCTGTGACGTGTTCTTCTACACCATGGCCGACCAGATGGGCGACCAGATCCTCAGCAAGTTCGCCAAGGACTTTGGGGTCGGCCGCAAGACCGGGATCGAGCTCGCGCCCGAGGCCAAGGGCATCGCCCCCAGCAGCGACTGGAAGAAGAGGTACTTCGAGCAGGCCTTCCAGGAGACGGGCGACCCGGCCTGGAAGGACAGCTACTGGTACGAGGGCAACACCATCACCTACGGCATCGGGCAGAGCTACCTGCTGGTCACCCCGATGCAGGACCTGCAGTGGACGGCGACCATCGCCAACGGCGGCAACTACATGAAGCCCCAGGTCGGCCGCCGCGTCACCGACCAGGCCGGCGCCGCGGTCAAGCCGTTCGCCCCAGTGCTCGACCACAAGGTCAGCGTCAGCCCGGAGGCGCTGGCCCTGCTACGCGAGGGGCTGCGGTCCGCGGCCTCACCGGGCGGTACCTCGGGCTTCGTGTTCGTGAACCACAAGGACATCCCTCAGCCCAGCGGCAAGACGGGAACCGCGGAGTACGGCGTGCCCGACGCCAAGGGCAACTTCCCCCTGCACTCGTGGTTCGTCACCTACGCGCCGTCCGACAACCCCGAGGTCGCGGTGATCGTTTTCATCGAGGGCGGCGGAGAGGGTCATGAGGGCGCTCTGCCCGCGGCGGCCAACATCATGAGCTACTACTTCGCGCACCGCGACCAGATCCGCCCGGCCTCATAGTGTCCGCCATGTCCATGCCCCGGGAGCGGGCCAGCCTATTCCGGCAGTACGACTTCGTGCTGACGATCTTCCTGTTGATGGTCCTTGCCCTGGGGGTGACGGCGATCTTCAGCGCGTCCGGCGGTCACCGCGTGGAGTTCGTGCACCAGGTGATCTACATCGCCCTGGGGATGGCGCTGCTGGCCTACTTCGCCATCACCGACTACCGCTCGCTGGGTCGCCTCTACGGCCTGACCTACGTGTCGATGATGCTCTTGCTGGTCCTGGTCAGAGTCGCCGGGCACCAGGCGCTCGGCGCCCAGCGCTGGATCTACCTGGGCTTCTTCGAGCTCCAGGCCTCCGAGATCTCGAAGCTACTCATCATCATCGTGCTGGCCCGGTACTTCTACGAGCGGCAGCCCAAGATCAAGCAATTCAGCACCTTCGCGGTCGGGGGGCTGCTGATGGCGCCGCCGACGCTGCTGATCCTGCTCCAGCCTGACCTCGGGACGGCGATCGTCTTCCTCGCCCTGTTCTTCGGAATGGCCTTCATGGCCGGGGTCCCGGCCCGCTACATGCTGGGCGCCTTGGCCATCGCGGGCGCGATCCTGCCTCTGGTCATAAGCCATCTCCACGGCTACCAGCAGAAGCGGCTGGTGACCTTCTTCAACCCTGGCTCCGATCCCCAGGGGGCGGGCTACAACATCCTCCAGGCCAAGATCGCGGTGGGCTCGGGCGGCTTCTTCGGGAAGGGCTTCCTCACCGGCACGCAGGGCCAGCTGGGCTTCGTCCCCAGCCGCGTCACCGACTTCATCTTCGCCATCTTCAGCGAGGAGTGGGGCTTCATCGGGGCGCTGGTCCTGCTGGCGTTGTTCACCATCGTCCTGCTCCGGGTGATTCGCGCCGCCCACCTCGCCCGCGACAGCTTCGGCACCCTGCTGGCGTTTGGCGTGGCGACGATGATCTTCTTCCAGGTGGTGGTCAACGTTGGCATGAATCTGGGCGTCATGCCGGTGGTGGGGATTCCGCTGCCCTTCATCTCCTATGGCGGTAGCTCGATGCTGACCAACCTGGCGGCGATCGGGATCGTGCAATCGGTCCTGATCCACCACAAGGACTTAATGTTCTAGCGCCGTGGGGATGATCTCGCGGACACCGACGTCGATCCTTTTCGCAGCCCTGCTCCTGGGCGCTACGGCGCTGCCCTCGTGCAGCCTCATCCAGCCGCCCATCAGCCTCAGCATGAGCCAGCAGGACATGAGCCCAAAGTCCGCCCCCAAGGACTTC
This sequence comes from Candidatus Dormiibacterota bacterium, assembly GCA_036741395.1. Lineage (GTDB taxonomy): Bacteria > Chloroflexota > Dormibacteria > DASZGP01 > DASZGP01 > JAXDLW01. The sequence continues at coordinate 2,437 of DAINSI010000091.1, read as the reverse complement.
AAGACCATCCTGCTGACAATCGGTAACCCCTCGAACGGGATCGCGCGGGGGGTCACGGTGCGCGACACCCTCCCAACCGGGTTCAGCTATGTGAGCACCAGGACCCTGGGCGGGGATGCCATACGCACCCGGACGCAGGACCCACCGATCAACTCCCCGGTGCCCACGTGGGGCAGTTGGAGCATTCCCCAGGGCACCGCCGCCAAGCCCTCGGTGCTGACCCTGGAGTTCGTGGTCGCCGTGGGGTCGAGTCCCGGCAAGAACCCCAACTTCGCCGAGGTTGCCAGTGATGACGCCGACCCGGCGGCGGCGTCGCCGCTGGTCCTGTCGGTCATCCCCACGGCGCTGGTCGAGATCCAGGTGTCGGCGCACAGCCCGGTCGCCCCGGGGTCGACGGTGAGGTACGTCCTCCTGGTGCGCAACGGCGGTACCGCGGGCGCGCGCAGCACCTTCATCTCCGCCGCCCTCCCCAGCGGCTTCACCTACGCGGGCACCGCGCAGATCAGCGGCAACTCGTTCCGCGAGGGCGCCACGGACCCCCTCCCCAGCAGCCTGCTGCCCTCCTGGGGCACCTGGGCCGTCCCGCCGCGACAGCCGGGCGGGTCGCCGGGCCAGCTCAGCATCGCCTTCGACGCCAGGGTGGTGCCCGACGAGGCGCCGGGAAACTACCCCATCAGCGTGACCATCACGTACAACAACCTGGCTGCCCAGACGGTCAGCGACCAGGCCCTGGTCGCGGTCGTCAAGAAATAGCCCTCTGGTAAGATTCTGGCTCGCGCCAACTGCGGTAGCGCACGCTCTGCGGCAGGCGTTTTGAAGCTATGGAAGCAATCGTCAAGATCAGCGGCAAGCAATACCGCGTGGCCGCAGGCCAGCGGGTCACAGTCGATCGCCTCGCCAACCCCGTGGGGGAGGAGGTGAGGTTCGACCAGGTCCTGCTGCTCGCGGACGGAGCCAACGCCAGCATCGGCACCCCGGTGGTCGATGGCGCGCTGGTCACCGCGAAGGTTGTCGCCGCCACCCGCGGTCCCAAGATCGTGGTCTTCAAGTACAAGGCCAAGAAGCGGTACCGGCGCACCCGCGGCTCCCGCGCCGACCAGAGCCTGCTGGAGGTGGTGTCCGTGACCGGACCGGGGAAGAAAAAGGCAGCCAAGGCCGCGGACTCGAAGCCGGCCGCGGCCCCCGACGACGGCGAGAAGGAGTCCTAGGCGATGGCTCACAAGAAGGGTGGCGGTAGCTCCCGCAACGGTCGCGACAGCAACGCCCAGCGCCTGGGCGTGAAGCGCTACGGCGGCGAGGTGGTCAAGGGCGGCGAGATCATCGTGCGCCAGAAGGGCACCAACTTCCACCCCGGCGACAACGTCGGCCTGGGCCGCGACTACACCCTCTTCGCTCTCGCCCCGGGACGGGTGACCTTCACCGAGTACGGTGGCGGCAAGAAGCGCGTGAGCATCCTGCCCGTCGAGGTTGCGGAACCGGCGAAGCAGGAGGCCACGGCCTAGCTCAGGCCGCATGTTCCTGGACGAGGTCCGGATCCGAGTGCGTTCGGGGGCGGGCGGTCCGGGGGCGATGACCTTCCGGCGCGAGAAGTTCGTCCCCAACGGCGGGCCGGATGGCGGTGACGGCGGCGATGGCGCGGATATCGTGCTGGTGGCCAGCGCCGGGCTCAACAGCCTGTCCCACTTCAAGGGGCGGCGGCTGGTCACCGGCGAGCGCGGTGGGTCGGGCGGGACCGCGCTCCGCCATGGCGCCGACGCCGAAGCCGTCCGCCTGCTGGTTCCAGTCGGCACGGTGGCCATCGACGCGGCCGACGGCGAGCTGATCGGCGAGCTCACCGAGCCGGGCAGTGAGCTGGTGGTTGCCCGCGGTGGCCGCGGCGGGAGGGGCAATGCCCGTTTCAGCAACAGCCGCCGACAGGCGCCGCGTTTCGCCGAGCTGGGGGAGCCCAGCCGCGAGCTCGACCTCAACCTCGAGCTGCGTCTGATCGCCGACGTGGGCCTGGTGGGCGCGCCCAACGCCGGCAAGTCGACCCTGCTCGGCGCCCTCACAGCGGCGACGCCACGGATCGCGGACTACCCCTTTACGACGCTGGAGCCGAACCTCGGGGTACTCGAGCTTCCCGACGGCGAGCGACTGGTGCTGGCCGATGTGCCCGGCCTGATCGAGGGTGCCTCCGAGGGTGTCGGGCTGGGGACGGCATTCCTCAAGCACCTCAGTCGCACCTCGATCCTGGTCCACCTCGTCGATGCCTCAGCCGGGTCCGCCGAGGGCCGGGCGGCGTTCGACGCCGTCCAGGAGGAGCTGCAGAGCTTCGACCCGGACCTGCCCAAGAGGGTCGCGGTGGTGGTCCTGAACAAGACCGACGTCCCGGGTACTGCCCGGGCGGTCAAGGCGCTTTCGAAGCAGCTCGCCGCCGAGGGCCGAGCTGTCCTGGGGC
>DAINSI010000090.1:1426-7574 GCA_036741395.1 Candidatus Dormiibacterota bacterium | reverse complement strand
GCGTCAGGCCCCGCCGAGAGCCCTCACTGTCGGGTCATCTCGCGATCGGTTCAGCTTAGGCGCTGATCTCGGCGTTGCCGGTGAGGCGGTAGAGAACCCGGCGGTATTCCTGCACCGCGCGCCGGAGCCGCTCGGTGTCGTTGCCGGCCGCGCGCAGGTCGGTGTTCGCGGACTCCAGGGCGCGGGCGCCCTCGCGGTCGTGGCCTCCGAGGTCGCGGATCCGCTGAGCGGGCTCGATACGGTCGGGGAAGCCCCGGCGCCGCATCACCTCCTCGACCATCCCGCGGGCGCGGGCGGCGGCCTGCTCGGGCCGATCGATGAACTCGCGCTCGATCGACGCGAACTCGTCGATGTAACGCTGCGAGTCCTCGGACGTCATCGGCCTCAGCTCGAAGGAGGGGCGGCGCGACCGCGAGGCCCTCACGCCTGCCGCCACGATGACCACCACCGCCGCGACCGCGATCACGGCCAGGTAGCGCGTTCGGATCCCCAGGATCGCGAGGGTGGTGAGCATGTCCATCACGCCGGCCCGGCGGCTTCCACGGGGGCGTGGGGGTGGATCGCAACCAGGTCGTCACCGGTGTAGACCAGCTCCAGGAAGCCGCCCTTGGCGAGGTCCAGGAAGTGGAAGCGCCAGTCCGGTCGTCCCAGGAAACGGTTCCAGAATGCCTTGACCGGGTCGGCGTGGCTGACCAGCGCCGCCGCCTCCCCGCGGCACGCTGCCAGCGCCTCGCGGCACACCGCGTCGACCCGGTCGGCCAGCGCGGCGACCGACTCGTCAATTGTCAGCGCCCCGGGTCGCACCAGGTGGACCCAGATCAGCGGCCGCACCAGCACGGCGCGGCGCTGGGGCACCCCCTCGAGGTACTTGCCGAAGGCGGCTTCGACCAGGCTGTCCCGCGTCTCGATCGGTACGTCGCGGCCCATCCTGGATATCGCCCGGGACGCGGTCTCCTGGGCCCGCTGCAGCGGGCTGGCATAGAAGCGCCGCACCGGGTAGCGGGACAGGTAATCGCCCAGGCCGAGTGCCTGGCGAACCCCCCGGGCGCTCAGCCCGAATCCTGGCAGGTGGCCATAGAACACTCCCTGGGGATTGTCGGGGTGGGCGTGGCGACAGAGGAAGATGCGGGTCGTTTCGGCCATACGGCGACCTACCTTACCCGGAGCAGCGTTGCAGGCGTGCCTCAATGGCATCGGCGGCCGTGGGCATCCCGGGGAGATCGCAGGCCTCCAGCCCGGCCAGGACGGCGGCGGGCGCCAGGCCCACCAGTTCGGCCCCCGTGACCCGCGTGCCTTCACCGGCGGCCGCGTTCCTGACCGCGTCGACCACCTCCCTGATCGCCGCGGGGCCCGGGTCGACGAGGTTCATGCTGACCTGGGTGCGGCCCCGACCGGGGAGTAGCAAGCCCAGGGCCTGGACCCCGGGCAGCCCGCCGGACGACTCACGGATAAGGCTCGCCACGCGCCGGGCGACGCGCGGGTCCGGCGTGTCCAGGAGCAGGTTGAAGGCCACCAGCGGTGCCCGGCACCCCACCGCGGCGGCGCCCGCGCTGGAGTGCGCCACGAGGGGCCCAAAGTCTGGTTCGAGGGGAAGGCGCCCGGCCCCACGCAGGCCCTCGAAGCCGCCGTCACGGAGCTCCGCGAGGCGCTTCGGCCGCCCCGGCCGCGCGCTGACGCCATAGAGGTAGACGGGCAGGCTCAGCTCGTCCGCGATTCGGCGCCCGGTCCGCTCGGCGACGGCGAGGCACTCGGCCATCCCCATCCCGCCCAACGGCACGAAGGGCACCACGTCGACCGCCCCCATCCGCGGGTGAACACCATCCTGGTGGCGCATGTCGATGAGGGCGACGGCCACCGCGGCGAGCGCAAATGCCCCGGCCTCGACCGCCGCCGGCGCCCCTGCAAACGTGATCACGCTGCGGTTGTGGTCGGGGTCGGAATGGACGTCGAGAAGACAGCATCCGGCGGTCGATTCGACGGCCGCCCGGACCCGGGCGACGACCTCCGGGCGGCGCCCCTCGGAGACGTTGGGCACGCACTCCACCAGCGGGTCCCGGGGGCCGGTCATGTCGGGCCTAGGCGGCGGGCCTCTGGGCGGGCAGGACCGGCAGCACCAGCAGGCTCACCAGCAACCCGGCGATGCCCGAGGCGGTGATGCACCCCGCCCAGATGTTGACGGGCCACCAGACCCCACCGGCGACGCTGAGGATGAAGAAATAGGTCACGGTCATCACCACCGGCACGAAGAAGGCGAACGCCCGGACGTGCGTCCGGCGTTCCCGCGTGGGCTTCAACGCGCGGTTCATCTCATCGGCGACCAGGCCGCCGATCAGGCCGACGACGATGACCGGGTGCGGAGCGACGATGAGCGTGGTCATGGCCCCCGTCGCGCCGAGCAGGAAGGTCAGGCCGCCGAAGGGTATTTCAAAGCGCAGGACCAGGGGGAGGACGAACGCGGTAATGAGAACCGCCCAGAGGATGATTTCGACGGTGCCGATCTGTTCGGCGCTGTCCGGCGGCAGCCCCCCCGGGTACAGATTGGAAGACCACTGGATCAGGAGGGGGTGGGTGGCCTCGTCGAAGAAGAAGATCATGGCCAGCGTCAGGGTGGCGGACAAGAGTGCCGCCAGGGTGGCTTTCCCGGCCGTTCCTGCCCAGGCCTCCCGGAGGGGACCGGTGACCATCAGTGCGGTGCCGCCGCCGATCATGATGTGGGTGGGGCTGGTGACGGAGCCAAAGCCCTGGTCGATTCCCAGGAAGAAGTGCCACGTCAGGTCAAGGGCGCCGCCGACCATGGCCAGGACATACCCGGCGATCGCCAGCCCATACCCGCGGGGGATGGCCTGCCGCCAGGCCGTGGGCGTGGCCCCCAGCCGCCGCAGCGTCCAGGCCAGGAATATCCCCTCGCAGATCAGCCCGGTGAAAATCACGCCGTGGAAAGGCGTGAAAATGGAGGTGAGCCGGTAGTGGTGGTGCGCCCAGGTGTCGGAGTAGCCGCCCACGACGATCCAGAGGGCGAAGAAGAGCATCCCGCGCCGCAGCCACGCCGGCGCGTCCTCGCCGGTCCAGTTCCGGGCCGCGTCGAGCACCCTCGGTTTGGTTTCAACCATTCGCATTCATGCTAGGCGCTGGGGAGGCGGGTGCCAACGTCGGGCGCAACGCGTTGGCGGTGATTGGTTCGATGCTGGCACGAGACAACCGGGCTCAGCGGCTGGTGTTCGGCATGCCTCCGGCGCCGGGGCCGGTCACCGGGTCGGCGCCCGGGGGCAGCAGGGCGGCGGCAACGGTGCCGCAGAAGACGCGGTAGTTCCCGGCGCCGGGGAAGACATACGCCTCGCGGCTGCCTGAGCCCCGGTCAAAGACCTCCACGGAGGCGTTGCCGGCCTTGATGTCGCAGGTCGAGGCCGGCGGCAAAAAGACGACCATGGCGTGGCCCCGGTCGCCCGCCGCCACGGCCGTGGCGGTGTGCGCGCGGATGTCAAAGCCCGCGCTGTCGGGGTCGTATACCGACTGGGTCAGCTGGCCGGCGGTGTTGAGGGGGTACGCGCGCGCACTGAACTTGATCTTCAGCGGCTGCGGCACACCGTAGGTGGGGGCGTCGAAGGGCTTGCCGTAGATGCCCCAGAAGAGACTCCGGTTGATGTCGTTGGCGTTCTCCTTCCAGAGCCAGTAGGCGCCGCCCAGCATGTACTGGTCCTGCTGCTGGTAGCTGCTGCGCATGATCGTGTTGTCATCCGGGGGGTCGTTGCCGAACTCGCCCACCCACAGCGGAAGGCGCAGGTTCTGGGCGTCGCGGATGGAGCTCTGGTAGCCGCCGTTGCTGGGCAGCAAGCGCTGGTTGAGGATCTCCCGGTCGATGGTGAAGACGCCGGTGTAGATATGGGGCGCGTAGACCACGCCGGGGTAGCCGCTGGCCAACGACCAGGGCTGGAAGACGAAGCTGGCGTCGATGATGTCGCGCAGCACGCTGGGCTCGAAGAAGAAGAGCTGGCGGAAGCCCGGGGTGGCGGCCACCACGGCGTCGATCATCTTGCCCCAGAGCTGGACCATCTGCGCGTCGGTTTCGGTGAGGGTGGGGCTGGGCTCGTTGAGCAGCTCATAGCCCGCCACCGTCGGGTCATCCTTGAAGCGGGCGGCGAGGGCCGACAACACGGCCACGAAATGTTCCTGGAGGCCGCCGACGTCCTTGTAGAACTTCTCGAAATCCTGGTCGACGGCCGGGTCGAGCTCGCGGACGCCGTTCAGGGCGCAGGCCGGGCCGACGTACACGGACGCCCACGATGGGGCGCCGTCATAGCCGCGAATCGAGTTGAAGCCCGGTGGGCAGACGTCACCCGGGTGGGTGTAGACGTACTTGCTCCAGGCGTCCTGGTGCATGTCGAGGACAACGTAGATACCCTGGGCACGGGCCCAGCCGACGACCTGCGCGATGCGGTCCAGGTAGTCGGCGCTGATATTCCCGGATGTGGGCTCAGCCAGGCTCCAGCTGAGGTTGAGCCGGACCACGTTGAAGCCCATCGAGCGCATCTGCGGGAGGTCCCAGGGACAGACCGGGACCCCCTCGATGTCGGGGTTGTCGCGCACGCAGGAATTGCCGGCGTAGGACGAGGTGAGCACCGAGTAGGCGTTGGGCAGCAGCGGAGGCTTCTGCCAGTAGTCCACCAGCCCATCAGCGTTGACTCCCTTGAGGAGCACCTCCCGCCCCGCCTGGTCCACCACCTGGGCCAGCCCGCTGGTGGGGTTCACGGCGCCGACGTGGAGGAATGACAGCTGCCGCGCCGGGGAGGGTGTCAGCTTGGGGGCGCCCGCAACGGGGGCGGCGTTGGCACCCGCGAGGATGGCTGCGGCGAGGAGGATGCCAGTGGCGCGAACCAGGCGGGCGAGTCGGAGCACAGTCGCATCGTAGCAACGGGTATGCCCCTACCGAGGCCCGGGATACAGTACGGCCGATGACCAAGGGGACCTCCGGGTCGCGAATTGCTCCCGCGCCAGGACTGGGCACTGGCCGGATCGCGCTGCTGACGACGTACTGGGTCGCCCTCGGATACCTCTGGCTGCCACTGGGGAGCTTCGTGCTGCCGCTGCTCATCCTGCACGCCGTGGGCGATGCCCACAAGGGCGCCGGGGTCGCCATCCTGGAGGGCGTCGGAACCTTCATAGCTGTGTTCTGGCAGCCGATCATGGGCGCCCTCTCGGACCGCACCAACAGCCGTTTCGGGCGCCGCAAGCCCTTCATCCTGGTTGGCACCGTGGGTTCGATGATCTTCCTGACGCTGATGATCTTCACGCCTTCGGGGCAGTCTTCGGCGTCTGGCCTGGCCGTCTTCCTCGCGCCCGCCTATCTCTACCTGTTCGCGCTCTACTTCCTGCTCCAGCTGTCGGAGAATGCCGCCCAGGCGCCCTACCAGGGGCTGCTCCCCGACGTCGTGCCCGAAGCCGAACGCAGTCGGGCCAGCGGTTTCGTCGGCGGTGGCAACCTGCTGGGGCTGGCGCTCGGCTTCGCCGTGGTCGGCACCTTCACCGGGATGCACCGGTTCGACCTCGCCCTGATCTCCATGGCCGCCGTCCTCGGCGCGGCGATGCTGGTGGTGCTGACGATGTTCCCCGACAACATCAAGCCGGACCCGTCACTTCACACCAACTTCCGAGAGGTCGTCTTCGGGACCTTTGCCATCAGCCCGAAAAAGTATTCCGACTTCCTCTGGCTGATGGTCTCGCGCCTGGCCATCCTGGTCTCGGTTGCGGGACTCCAGCGGTACGCCATCTTCTATTTCAAGGACGTCTTCTATCCCCAGCACGGCACCCACTACGAGGATCTCGCCGCGCTGGCGGCCCGCGATCTCCAGGTGGTGATCGTGCTGGTGGCCTTCGCCGTCAGCCTGCCCGCCGCCGAGCTGTCTCACCGCACCGGCCGCAAGCCCCTGGTGCTCGCCGCCGCGGGGTTGGGCATGGTGGGCACGATCGGCCTGATCGCCTCGCCGTACCACGTGTTGCCGGGTTTCATGACCGGCTGGGTGAGCGGCGCCCTCAACCTCCCAGAGAACCTCAGCCAGGCGCTCTACTTCGGGATCCTGGTGGGCATCGCAGCGGGCGCATTTCTGTCCGTCGACTGGGCCTTCATGATGGACGTCATCCCCAACGATGAGGC
>DAINSI010000090.1:0-1416 GCA_036741395.1 Candidatus Dormiibacterota bacterium | reverse complement strand
CGGCTTCTCCAACATCGCCCCCGCCGGGTCGGGGGTCATCGCGGGCTTCGTCGGGGGCTTCCTGATCGACTATTTCAACGGTCGCGGGCACATCTTCGGGCAGCCGGGCGGGTACCCGGCGACGTTCATCGTCTACATCGTGTTCTTCGCCGCCGGCGGGCTGGCCATCCTCAAGGTGCGCGAGACGCGCGGCAGGCGCACCGCGCCCAGGGCGCTGCCCATCGGGCCCTGACGGGGGCGTCCGGTAGGCTCGGCGGCGTGTTCACACACCTTGCCCGGGCGGTCGCCGCTACGGCTGCCGTGGGCCTCTTCCTCGGCCTCAGCGCCTGCGCCGCGACGGTCGAGCCCCTCCCCGGCCCGACGCCCACCGTCGACCCCGGTATCAGCCCCGACCCCGGCCCATCGCCCCTCCCGAGCCCCTCCCCGGCCCGTCCGCCCAGCTCGCCACCAGTCGGCCACCCGGCTCCCGACTGACCCACGGCGTCGCGGGTGCGGTTCCCACCTCGGTTCCCCGCTGCTACCATGACGAAGCCTTGACCCAGCTTGAGAGCGCCTCCTTGGAGGAGACACAGAGTGCGCCCGAGAATGGGATCAACCCACCTGTGCCACTGGCCGAGCCTCCCCTTGAACTGGGGCAGGTCGTAGGCTCGCCCGTCGACGCGCCGGACAGCTTCATGCCGCCGCGGCCGCGAACCCTGCAGCAGACCGGGCTCTCGGCGACCTTCGTCAGCGACCTGATCCTGAAGCTGATGCATTTCAGCACCCAGCTCCCGGCCCACGAGATCGCGACCCGGCTGCGGCTGGACTACGAGTGCATCCACCCGGTCATCGCCCAGCTCGCCAACAACTCGCTGATCCACTCGATCGGCCAGGCCCCGCGGCCGGACCGCCACCTCGAGACCCTCGAGGAGGGTCTGGCCTACATGATCACCGAGTCGGGCCGCGAGCGCGCCCGCGAGATCCTCGACCGCAACCAGTACATGGGCCCGGCGCCGGTGCCGCTGCGCGAGTACAACGAGTCGGTCCGCCTCCAGGGCTTGCCGGAGAACTTCGCCACCCGGGGTGCGTTGAAGGAGGCGCTGTCGAGCCTGGTGCTATCCGACGAGACGCTCGAGGTGCTGGGGCCGGCCTTCAACTCCCGCAGCAGCGTCTTCCTCTACGGGCACCCCGGCAATGGCAAGAGCTCGGTCTCCCGGGCGGCCCAGACGCTGCTCGGGGGGAGCGTCTTCATGCCCTACGCGCTGGCCGTGGACGATGCCGTGATCCGCCTCTACGACCCCAGCCACCACGAGCCGGTCGGTCCCCCGGTGGCCGAGGCCGACCAGCGCTGGGTCCGCTGCCGGCGCCCCTTCGTCCAGGTGGGCGGCGAGCTCGACCTCTCGATGCTCGACCTGGTCTGGCAGCCGGCGTTCAAGT
>DAINSI010000089.1:296-7725 GCA_036741395.1 Candidatus Dormiibacterota bacterium | reverse complement strand
GGGATCATCGTCGAGCTGGCGGAGCAGATCGGCTGAGGGCTCCGGCCGGCCCAAGCGAGGTCCTTGCGACATGCGAGGATGACGTCACTCGAACCAGCGCCTAGAGCTTCTCGAAGCGCTCCACGTCAAGCACGAACACGATCGCCCCGCCCACCTCGACCTCGACCGGGTAGGGCACGAACATGTCCCCCGGCTCGACCATCGGGGGCACGGGGTTGAGCATCTCGGTGCGGCCCTTGCTGCGCTCCCGCAGCACCTCCATGACCACCTCGACCTGGTGCTCGGCGACGCCGCACAGCAGGGTGACGTTGCCCTTCTGGAGAAAGCCGCCGTGGGAGTCGAGGCGGGTGGCGGCGATGCCGCGGTCGGCGAGCGCGTCGGTGCAGTCGCCGGCGTCGTCACTGTGCATGACGGCCACCACCATCTTCACCCGGATGTCCTCCTCACGCCGTGAGCCGCGGCGCGCTCTAGGGTAACCCGCAGCGCCTCGGCGGCGATGGCGTCGGGCGCCTGCGCGGCGTCGATGACATGGAAGCGGTCCGGGTCGCGCCGGGCGTAATCGAGGTAACCGTCGCGGACCCGCGTGTGGAAGGTGAGGTCCTCCTGCTCCAGGCGGTCGGGCTGATGACCGGCGCGCGCTGACTGCCGCGAGAATCCCTGGGTGGGGTCGAGGTCGAGCAGGAAGGTGAGGTCAGGCCGCACCTTGAGGACCATCTGCATCGCCGCGAGGACCGTCATCTCCAGGCCCCGGCCGGCGCCCTGGTAGGCGAAGGTGGAGTCGACGAAGCGGTCGGCAACCACGATCGTGCCCCGGGCCATCTGCGGGATGATGACCTCCTTGAGCAGCTGCGCCCGCGCCGCGGTGTAGAGGCTGGCCTCGGCCCAGGCGGCCATGTCGTGATGCTCGACCGAGAGCAGGATCTGGCGCACCGCCTCGCCCAGTCGCGTCCCCCCCGGCTCGCGCACAGGCAGCGCCGGGAGTCCCTCCGCGACCAATGCATCGACCAGGCGGGCGGCCTGGGTCGACTTGCCGCTGCCCTCGACCCCCTCGAACGTGACCAGGTAGCCCCTCACAGGGCGGGGATTCTACTGTCCCGCCTCGTCCTCGGGGCTGGGGTCGTCCTCGATCTGGTAGATCCGGCGCAGCACGGTCTCCACCTGGGCGGCGCTGTTGGTGCGCAGGACCTCGACCGGGGTGCCGTTGGACTCGGCCTGCTGGATCGGGGAGTCGCGCCGGCGGTAGTAGTTCTTGAGGGTCAGGACGAGGTCGGCGTCCTCGGGATGGTGGAGGATGCGCACCGGCACGCCGAGGTCACGCACGGTCTGTTCGACGTGGCTGCGGCTGACCCCGTAGGGAAAGATGCTGATCGGCTCGTAGGCGGCGCGCGCGCGCCGGCCTCCGCCGGGGCTGACCACGGACGGCCGCAATCGGCGCGGTGCGGTGGGCCCGGCGCCGGGGGCGCGCCGCGTGCTCCGCTCGCGGGGCGCCGGCGCGACCTGCGTCACCACCGAGCCGTCGGCCCGGCGCATCCGCAGCTGCGGCGGCTTGAACTGGCCGCGCAGGGCCAGGTCCACGACCTCGTCCAGGGGTGTGTGCACCACCAGCTGGTCACGCTCCTGGATCTCGACCAGGACATCGAACGTCGGCGGCGCCTTGCGCTCCTGGACCGACTTCTGGCTGCCCCGCCGGCGCGCCTCCTCGTCTCCCAGGGTGACGGTCTGGATGCCCCCGAGGAGGTCGTTGAGGGTGGGGTTGACGAGCAGGTTGTCGAGGCTCTTGCCGTGCGCCGTGGCGATCAGTTGGACCCCGCGCTCGGCAATGGTGCGGGCGGCGGTGGCCTCCAGCTCGGTTCCGATCTCGTCGATGACGATGACCTCGGGCATGTGGTTCTCGACCGCCTCGATCATCACCGCGTGCTGCAGGCTGGGGGTGCGCACCTGCATCCGCCGCGATCGCCCGATGCCCGGGTGCGGGATGTCGCCGTCGCCCCCGATCTCGTTGCTGGTGTCGACGATTACCACCCGCTTGCGCTTCTCGTCCGAGAGCACCCGGGCGCATTCCCGGAGCATGGTGGTCTTGCCCACCCCGGGCCGCCCCAGCAGCAGGATGGAGCGGCCGCTGACCACCAGGTCCTTGATCAGGTCGACGGTCCCGGTGACCGCGCGTCCCACCCGGCAGGTCAGGCCCACGATCTCGCCGTTGCGGTTGCGGATCGCCGAGATCCGGTGCAGCGTCTGGCCGATCCCGGCCCGGTTGTCGTCACCGAACGAGCCCACGCGCTGGGCCACATAGTCGAGGTCGGAGAGGGTCACGGAGTCGTGGCTGAGCACGACCTCGCCGTCCGAGAACCGCGCCTCGGGCTCGCGACCGAGGTCGAGCACGATCTCCAACAGCTCGGCGCGACGACTGCCGGCCGCCCGACGGGCCGCGTCCCGGATGTTGGGCGGGAGCGCGCTGAAGAGCAGGTCGAGCTCGGTCGCCCAATCCTGGGTGCGGCTGTCGGGTTGCGGCGCCGCGCGGGTCACCCGAACACCGGGGCGAAGGCCTTTTCCTTCTTCGGCTTGCGCACCGCCGCGGCGACCCGGCTGCGCATCTCCCGGACCAGCAGGTCCTGGCCCGCCAGCGCCTCGAAACCGCGATCCTGGAGCACCGCGGTGGTCGGCGTGTCGTAGGCCCGCACGTTGCACCAGACGGCCCCACCGTGGCTGGCGAGGCCGGCCAGCGCGTCTTCCAGCAGGCGCCCCGGTAGGCCCTCGTCGGCGCGCTGGTCGAGGCGGGTCAGGATGGCGACGGTGTGGGGGCGGCCGGGTGAGCCGACCTCGACGCCGAGCCAGGCGATGACCTCGCCGCTGCGCTCGACCACCAGGCTGCGATTGCCACGGCGTCCGTAACGGTGCAGCCACTCTCCCTCGTTGATCGCCCTCCACTGCTGGTAGTCGGGGGCCTCGACCTGGGACACCGCCTTGGGCGTCCCCGCCAGGTAGAGCGTGAACAGCCCCAGCGCGTCCTTCCGCGAGGCCGGCCGCAGCCCGGGGATGTCCCCGAGGGGTGCACGGGACTCCGTGAGGCGCTCCAGTAGGAAAACGCGGTCGCGGGCGTAGGGGGTGAAGCCGTGGGCCCTGAAGCTCTCCATCACCGCGTGGCCCTCAGGGATCCGCACATAAATCCGCGCCACGCCCATGGCCACGGCCTCGCCGCAGAGGTGGTCGATCAGCGAGCCGCCGCCGGCGCCGGAGAGCTCGGGCGCCAGCGACAGGTTGAGGACGCGGATCGCCTCAGGCTGGCGAGCGCCGCCCAGGACCTCGGCCTGGATGAACCCGGTGACCCGACCCTCATCGTCCTCGAGGACGTAGAGCATCTCGCTGGGGGTTGAAAGCGGCAAGAGAGAACTGAGCGTGCGCGAGACGATCTGCCACAGCCTCACCGGGTGGGTCGAACCCTCGCCCTGGAGCGACAGCTGCAGGCCGTCGTTGTAGATCTGGTCGATACGTCCCCAGTCGGTCACCTGGGCGGTGCGGATCATCATCCGCCGGCCGCCTGGCGGCGCCCGGACGCCGCGGTGGCGGCCTCCACCTGGCGCAGGAAGAGCTCGTGCAAACGGTCGTCGTGGCTCAGCTCGGGGTGGAAGGTCAGGCCCAGGACCCTCCCGTCACTGACCGCCACGACACGCCCGTCATGGACGCCGAGGACATCGAGCGAGTCGTCAACCGCCTCGATGACGGGGGCGCGGATGAAGACCGCGGGGAAGGGCGAGCCGAGGTTGTCGAGCTCCCCCCCCGCCTCGAAACTCTGCGGCTGGCGGCCGTAGGCGTTGCGCCGCACGGTGATGGGCAGGATGCCCAGCGACTCCTGGTCGGGCAGCCCGTCAACCACATCACGGGCCAGCAGGATCAGCCCGGCGCAGGTGGCCATGGCCGGCATCCCGTCCAACAGACGCCGGCGGAGGGGCTGCTGCAACTGAAATTTGCGCAGCAGCTTGTCCATCGTCGTGCTCTCTCCCCCCGGCAGGATCATGGCGTCAGCCACGTCCAGTTCCGCGACGGTGCGGACCGGGAAGGCCTCGACGCCCAGGCGGCGCAGGGCCTCGATGTGCTCACGGAAGGCGCCCTGCATGGCGAGCACGCCGACCCGCGGGGTGCTCACCCGGGTTGCCGCCGGCTACCAGCCTCTGGAGGCGAGCAGTTCCTCCTTGGGGATGGTCGCGATCTCGATCCCCTTCATGGCGTGGCCCAGGCCGCGGCTGACCTCGAGGATGACGTCCGGCTTGTCGAAGTAGGTGGTGGCAGCGACGATGGCCTTGGCCATGCGCGCGGGGTCCTCGGACTTGAAGATCCCCGAGCCGACGAAGTTGCCGTCGCAGCCAAGCTGCATCATCAGCGCGGCGTCGGCGGGGGTGGCGATGCCGCCGGCGGAGAAGTTCACCACCGGCAGCTTGCCCAGGCGAGCGGTCTCGGCGACCAGGTCGTAGGGGGCCTGCAGCTCCTTGGCGGCGGTGTAGAGCTCCTCCTTGGCCATCGCCGAGAGGCGGCGGATCTCACCGCTCACGGCGCGCATGTGGCGAACCGCCTCGACCACGTTGCCGGTGCCGGCCTCGCCCTTGGTGCGGATCATCGCGGCACCCTCGGCGATCCGCCGCAGCGCCTCACCCAGGTTGCGCGCGCCGCAGACGAAGGGAACCTCGAACTGCCATTTGTCGACGTGGTGCTCCTCGTCGGCGGGGGTCAGGACCTCCGACTCGTCGATGAAGTCGATGCCGATCTCCTGCAGTAGCTGGGCCTCGACGAAATGGCCGATACGGACCTTGGCCATGACCGGGATGGTGACCGCGGCCTGGATCTCGGCGATCAGCTGCGGGTCGCTCATGCGCGCCACCCCGCCGTCGCGGCGAATGTCGGCGGGAACGCGCTCCAGGGCCATCACCGCGCAGGCGCCGGCCTCCTCGGCAATGCGGGCCTGGTCGGCGTTGACGACATCCATGATGACGCCGCCCTTGAGCATCTCGGCGAGGCCGGTCTTGACCCGTAGGGTGCCGGTCTCGCGGTGCCCATTGGCGCGGCTGGCGCCGTTCTTTTTGATCTCAGTCATGAGATCTCGAATTCTACGCCGCGCGGTTACCTCTCCCCATAGAATTCGCCGTCATGGACTTCTCATTGGGCCCGGACGAGAAGGCGCTGGCCGGCTCCTTCGGCGATTTCATCAAGCGCGAGGTTCTGCCCAAGGAGGCTCAGCTGAAGCAGCTTTTTGCCGAGTCCGACGGCGAGAGCGAGGAGCTACGGGGCGAGATCCTGACGATGCGGCGGCGATCCGCGGAGCTGGGCTTCTACGCCGTCGACATCCCCACCGAGCTGGGCGGCGGCGGACTCTCCTACGTCGGCCAGGCCAATCTCCGCGAGGTCGCGGCGAGCACCGGGAGCTTCCTCGCGGTCGCCTGCCTGGCCGGCCCCGAGGGCCCTACCGGCCTCCTCCGCGGCTTCCAGCCCGAGCTCGCGGAGCGGCTCATACCGCCGTTCCTGCGGGCCGAGATCTCAGCCTGCTTTGCCCTCACCGAGCCGGACGCGGGGAGCGACAACCAGTCGATGCGCACCCGCGCCGTGAGGGACGGTGACGACTGGGTCATCAACGGCACCAAGCACTTCATCACCAACGGCCAGCATGCCGATTTCGTCCAGGTCTTCGCGGTCACCGACGCCGAGAAGAAGGCCGCCGGCGGGGTCACCGCGTTCGTGGTCGAGAAGGGCGCGCCGGGCTTCTCCGTGGGCAAGACCCAGACCGTCATCTACCCCGGCGAGGGGCCCTGCGAGCTGGTCTTCGAGGACGTGCGGGTGCCCCAGGCCAACGTCATCGGCGACGTCGGCATGGGCTTCTACAACGCCATGGCGTTCCTCACCGGGGGACGCGCCAACATCGCGGCAATGTGCGTGGGATTCGGCGATTACCTGCTCAACACCTCGGTCGAATACGCCCGGAACCGGGTCCAGTTCGGCAAGCCCATCGGCCGCATGCAGGGCATCTCCTTCCAGCTCGCGGACATGGCCATGGAGGTCGAGATGGCGCGCCTCCTGACCTACAAGCTGGCGTGGCTGGCCGACCAGGGCGAGCCCCTGATCCAGGCGGCGGCGTACTCCAAGCTCTTCGCCACCGAGATGGTGGGCCGGGCGGCCGACACCGCCATCCAGGTGCACGGCGGCGTGGGGCTCACGCGTGAGCTGGGACTGGAGCGGATCTACCGCTTCGTCCGCATCCTGCGCGTCGTCGAGGGGACGTCAGAGATCCAGCGCTACCTCATCTCGAAAAGCCTGGGCCTTTAGGGCCCTCCGCGAAATAACGTTTACATAGACCGCGGCAGGCGGCCAGCAGGCCGCCGGTCGGGGCGTCGAGGCGAAGGAGAGGGTGGATCGAGGAGGAGCGCACTTGAAGTGCGTGACGACGATGGGCCGGGCCCCTCGACGCCCGCATCGGCGTTCCGAGCCGATGAGATATGTGAAGGTTATTTCGCGGAGGGCCCTTAGCAACTAGGCCTTGACGCGGCGCCGCACCGCCCGGCGCAGGCGGTCGCGGTCCTCGAAGAACGGCTCGGCGTGCGGGAGCGCGCGGTCGCGCACGCTTTCCATCAGGCGCTCCAGCTCAGCCCGGGTGCGGAAGGTCCTCCTCAGGACCTCTCGGTCCGCCTCGTGCTCCACCACCTCCCACAGCCCCAGCCCGTGGAGCATCGGCTTGCGCAGCCCGACCAAGCCAAAGCCGTCCTTGACCTCACCCAGCCCGATCATGACCGGGTAGCGCGGTGCGTCCTCGCCGGAACACCAGAAGCGCATGAAGACCGCGCGGCGCCGGAAGCTGACCATGGTCGCCGAGCAGTACTGCTCCATGAGCCAGAAGCCGCGGTCGGTGAACCAACGCCCCAGCGCCTCCTCGCAGACCTCCGCGAAGTAATCGGGGGTAGCCATGGCGCCTTGATCCCGGGTCAGATTTTCTGGCCGACCTCGTTGGAGAAGTGGCAGGCGGCGAGGTGCCCCTTGCCCTTGTCCTCGAGCGGCGGCTCCTCGTCAACGCAGATCCCCGGGACGCGGGCGATCGGGCAGCGGGTGTGGAACCGGCAGCCCGAGGGCGGGTTCACCGGCGACGGGATCTCCCCGGTGAGCTCGACCAGGCGGCGCTTCGACTCGGTGACGGGGTCGGGGATGGGGATCGACGACAGCAGCGCCTTGGTGTACGGGTGCTTCTGGTTTTCGTAGAGGTCATGGCTGTCGGCGATCTCCGCGATCTTGCCGAGGTACATCACCATCACCCGGTCGCTGATATGCCGCACCACCGACAGGTCGTGGGCGATGAACAGGTAGGTCAGGTTGAACTGCTGCTGCAGGTCCTCGAGCAGGTTGATGATCTGCGCCTGGATCGAGACGTCGAGCGCCGAGATCGGCTCGTCGCAGA
>DAINSI010000089.1:0-286 GCA_036741395.1 Candidatus Dormiibacterota bacterium | reverse complement strand
CTGGCCGCCACTGAACTCATGGGGGTAGCGGTTGTTGAAGTATGGGTTGAGGCCGACCGTGCGCAGCAGCTCCTGCACCCGCTCGTCCTTGGCCTTGCCCCGCACCACGCCGAAGTTGACCAGCGGCTCGGCGATGATGTCACCGACCGTCATCCGCGGATCGAGCGAGGCGTAGGGATCCTGGAAGATCATCTGCACCTCGCGCCGCTTCTGCCGGAGGGACTCGCCCCTGAGGGTGGTGAGGTCGGTGCCCTCGAAAAAGATGTGGCCCGCCGTCGACGGGAGG
>DAINSI010000088.1:0-7858 GCA_036741395.1 Candidatus Dormiibacterota bacterium | reverse complement strand
CGGAGGCGTTCCAGAAGCGCCGCGAGGTTCGAACAAGCGAACGTGTGGTGCTCCATCGCCTAGGATCCGTGAAGATTTGAACTAAGAGGCCTGAGTCGGATGGCGCGTGATCCCTAGCTCCTTCGATAACCAGTTGAGTCGCGGCACATGCCCGGCCGGCACTCGCGGGAACGAATAGCCGCGGGTTACGAGACGATTCGCCTCTCCCTCGCACGGGGCCAGAGAGCTATCGCCGCCCCCAGATATGCCGCCGCCGCGATAACGGGCTGGATGATCTGCACGGCGTTGAGATCCAAGAAGGCCGGTACGGCGACCACGCCAAGCATTACCAGCAGGACCGCCGCCCAACGCGGCATCGAGGTCGATCGCCATACCGCGACGCCCACAACGATCGGACTGGCGGTGTACACGATGCCACCGATGAAGCCCAGGATGAGGGCCGGCTCCTTGAAGACCTGGTCCAGCAGGCGAAGAACGTCCTGTTCGTGTCCCTGGCTGATCAAAATGCCTGCGGCGGGCATCACAACGATCGCGTAACCGGTTCCTGGAAGCAGGAGGCAGGCCCCCACGACTGTCATCACCAGTCCTGCCGTCGCCCAACCCCTGGCGCGGCCACTTGATAGGACGCCGTATAGAGCGAAGGTCCCAAGAATGACGGGTGCAAACGCATAGATGGCCAGGGCGGTTCCCAAGCGGTAGTTCGCTGTGTTTGCCCCGAGAGCGAACTCGCGGTTATGTGCCGGGTCAGTTGGAGGATGGCCGGAGAACAGAGTCGGAAGCGACATCAGACCGGCGAGTCCGAATGCCAGGGCGCCGGCCCTGATTGTCCGGTTAGTCTCAGTTGCGGTTCCTGGGTCCCCTTTCACCATTTCGTTCTCCCGAGGCGACGATCTGACCGATCTGGCTCAAGGGGCGTCAGCACGAGGTCAGCGAACGGTGAGGCTCCCCTCCATCCCCGAGGAGCGGTGCCCCGAGATGGCGCAGTAGTAGGTGTATGTCCCCGCTGTGGGCAGGTCCAGGACAACCGCGGTGGTCGAATTGCCCCGCAGCGGGTAGGAGAGGTGCCGGCCGCTGACGTCGATGTCAAAGGTGTGCGGTCCGGCGTCCTTGTTGACCACGTAGATGGTGCCCGAACCGGTGCCGAGCTGGAGCGCCTTCTGGCTGAACGACGAGCCGGCGGCGTTGATCGCCAGCGGCGCCTGAGTCGGGGTGGTCTGCACCCCGTTGGCGACGCCCGCGCCGGGGGAGGCCTGGACCTCGTTGAAACCCATCACCGAGGTGTAGGTGGTCCCCACCAGCACGCCAGCCACTAGGATCACAAGGGCCTCACCCGCCGGGCTGCTGAGCACCGGGGTGAGGGCGCGACCACGCCGCAGCTCGACGAAGGCGGCCACGCCGGCGACGATCCCCACCAGGCCGATCACCAGGGCGTTGATGTCATTCCAGGCGTGGCTGGTGGCCACCGGGTGGATCGGGCCATCGATGATGAACGGGAAGTTCGCGGCGATCAACGCCAGCGAAAGCACCGCACCGGTCATGAACACCCAGGCTCGGGGTCGGATCACGGCCAGCACCCCCACGAGAACGAAGACCAGGACGAACACCAGCAGCGGGGGCACGAACCCGATGCTGGCCATGACGTAGACGATGATCGCTGCCTCGGCCAGCAGGCAGAACGGCAGCAGCCACATCGCGGCGCTGCGGCTGCCGAACGCAATCGTTGGCGTCGTGGGTTTGGCGTCTGTGGAGACGGCTTGGGTTGCCAATTTGTCTCTCCTCCCCGTAACGGTTGTGTGGTTGATGCTTCGCGCGCCTATTCGGAGCGCAGAACCTGTGTCACCGGGGTCCTCGCCGCCCAGCGCGCCGGCAGCGCGGCTCCGGCCAGGGCCACGACGAAGACGCTTGCCACGATCAGCACCGCGCTGAGCGGCCCAATCGCCGCCGAACCGTTGCCGACGAAGCCATAGAGGTCGCCCATCGCGCCTACCACCATGCCAACCAGCCAGATCCCGGCGGGTATGCCGATGACCGCGGCCACGGCCGCCATCACCAGCGCCGACGCTGCCGCCATCACCGCGATCTGCGCCGGCGTCATGCCCAGCGCCTTGAGCACCGCGATGTCGTGGACCCGCTCGCGGGTGCTGAGCAGGGTCGCGTTGAACACACCGACGGCGGCGATTGCGGCTAGCACCAGGGCGAGGCTGCCCACCAAAGCGTTGAGCAGGGTGTAGAAACCGTCGAGGTACTGGGCCCAGGGCTGCTCCTGGACGGCAATGCCCTCGCCGCCGGCGGCGCTGATCCGCTTGCCGTATGAGGTCTTGTCCGCGCCGGGTAGGAGGTTGACCAGGTAGATGTCGGGCGCCGCGGTCGGCACTGCTCCGGCGAGCGTTTGCCATCCCACCGTGAATCCGCGCCCCCCGGTGATGATGTCGTTGTTGACGCCGACCACGTGGAGCCGCAGCGGCGCGCCGTTGACCGTGGCGTCGATGCTGTCACCGATCTTGATATGACGGTCCCGCGCCGTTAGCGACGCGACCACTGCCTCGCCAGGCGCCGCGAACCACCGGCCGCTGGCCGCGTGGTACCCCAACGCCGCCGCGTCACCCCGCATCCCGGTCAGCGGTTCGGTCTCGGCATGGCCCGAGAGCGTGAGCGGAAGCTGCGACGTCGCCACCACAACCTTCGTCTCGGGCTGCGCGTTGATCAGGGCGGTGGCGGCCGGGTCGACCAGGGCGGGGTACCGCGCGAAATGGACGTCCCCGGCAGCGCCCCAGCTGCCCAGGTCGTCGCCCACGGCCTTGATGGTCGGGGTGAAGGCGAACGCGAACACCAGGGTGGCGATGCCGATGGCAAGGGCCAAGACGGTGAGCAGCCCCCGCACGGGCCGGGCAAACGCCTCGCCCGCGCCCAGGCTCAGCGGCCGCGGGGTGCCTAGGCGCGTCAGGATGGCGCCGAGCCGGGAGGGCCGCGCCGTCTGCGGCGATGAGCCGCGCGCGATCGCACGGATGGAGTTGAGGCGGGCGGCCCGCAACGCCGGCACCAGGGCCGCCAGCACCACCAGCAACAGCAGGCCGATGGGCACCATGACGTCGACCAGGGGGTCGACGGCGCTGGCGGCCGGCAGGTGGAGGCTGGCCGAGGTCTGTTCGAGGAAGGGCCGGCTGAACAAGCTCCCGAGCGGCACACCCACCAGCGCGCCGATGACGGCGGGGACCGCCATCTGCAGCACGATGATCCCCACCACCTGCGCGGGCGTGAAGCCCAGCGCCTTGATGATGCCTATCTCGCGGTAGCTGGAGACGACCGAACCCGCCACCACGCTTGCGACGATCAGGGTCACGGCGAGCAGCGCGAACACCGAGAAGGCAAAAACCACGCTGGACACCGCCGCCACCAGCCAGTTGGAGCCGGAGCGTGCGCTGATCCAATCGCCTGGCGCCTGCGTCTCGGCGCCCGCGGGGAGGGCCGCCTCGACCACCCGGCGGTCGGCGGCGAGGTCGGCGTCGGTGGCGGCGTGCTCGAACCGATAGGGCATCTGGTATCCCAGCCGGACCTGTGCGCCGTCGACCAACTGCGTGAGCTGCCCTGGGATCACCCAACCGCGCAGGGTGCCGGCGCGGTTCAGATTGGGGGTCAGGTCGACGACCTCGCCGACAACCTTGAACTCGACGGGATGCGTGTTGACGGAGTGCATGGTGTCGCCCAGCGCGGGCAGGATCGGGTAATCCCCCTGCGAGCCGTGGATCACCGCGATCTCACCGGCGTCCGCAGGCCAGCGGCCGGCCCCAAGCGCGAGGCGGTGTACGGAGCCGCCGGGATCGGCGCGCTCGATCACCTGTACCAAGCCCTTCTTGCCCCCGAGACCGAAGGGAACGTTGGCGGTTCGTGTGGGCGGCCCGGCCGCGGTCACCCCCGGCAGGTGCGTGGTGGCGTCCAGCTGCGTGGGGGTCACCCGGTTCGCGTCGAGGTCGAAGAGCAGGTGAGGGCCGTTGAGACGGGCGAAGGCGTCGTCCCAGGGCTGGTTGGAGCGGACCAGGAGGGTCAGCGCCATGGTCGAGATGCCCGCCGCCATCAGGCTGACAATGAAGACGACCGCGGTCTGGGTGCGGCGTCGGCGGAGGGCGGCGCGGACCTGGGTGAGGACGGCGCGCATGCGCTTACGCTTCCCCCGCGCGGAGCCGGACCAGGTCAGCGGGCTTCGCCCCGCGGCGGGCCTCGATGGCGGTGTCGTCGACCATCGCACCATCGCTGAGAGTCAGGATCCGGCGGCCGTGGCTGGTGGCCAGGTTGACGTCGTGCGTGACCAGCATGATGGTCTGACCGCGGTTGTTGATCTCGTCCAGCAGCTCCATCACCTGCTCGCCGGCGTGGCTGTCGAGGGTGCCCGTCGGCTCGTCGGCCAGCACCAGCGCCGGGCGATTGATCAGCGCCCGGGCGATGGCGACGCGCTGGCGCTGGCCGCCACTGAGGTTGGTCGGGTAGGAGCGCTCCACGGTGGCGATGCCAAGCTCCTCGAGCAGCTGCCGGCCGCGGGTGCGTGCGTCGGCCCGCGCCATCCCCGCCAGCTCGGCCGGGACCATGACGTTGTCGAGCACGGAGAGGTTGGGGAGCAAGTTGAAGAACTGGAAGACGAAGCCGATGCGCGTACGGCGGTAGCGCGCCAGGTCGCTCTCGCTGGCGCGGCTCAGGTCCTGCCCGTCGACGACGATACGCCCGGAGGTGGGGCGGTCGAGGCCGGCTACCACGTTGAGCAGGGTGGATTTGCCGCTGCCGGAGGCGCCCATCACCGCGGTGAACTCGCCGCGGGCGATGGCCAGGGTCACCTGGTCCAGCGCCACCGTGCCCGAGGCACCGTTGTACGTGCGGCTGACGTCGGTCAGTTCGACAATCGTGTCTGTCATTTGTCCTCCAGGGCGTCTACGGCGGCGTCGAGCCATTTCAAATCGGCTTCGGCGTGCAGCCTGCCGCCCTTGAACAGCAGCGCCAGCTCCAGCCTCCCCTGCTCACGCGCGGCCTTCTCCTGGTCGGCCAGGTCGCGGAGCCTCTGCAGGTAAACACGCCGCTGCCGGTTGAGCAGGCGCGGCGCCGCGCCATCGGTGTGACGGGCGAGCAGGAGCAGCTTCACGTAGATGTCCTCCCGGAGCAGCTGCGGCTGTGATTCCTGCTCCTCCAGCCATTCGGCAAGCGCCGAGGTGCCGGCCTCAGTGACTTTGTACGGTTGCTTGCCCCGTTCCCCCCGCTCTCCCAGCGGCTCCACCAAGCCGTCGCGCTCCAACCGCTGCAGCATCTGGTAGACGGAGCCAATGTTGACGTCCCAGGTCCCGCCCAGCATGTTCTCGAATCGCTGCTTGACCTCGTAGCCGTGCAAGGGCTCATCGGCGAGGAGGCCCAGGATCCCGAACCTAAGCGACATTCATCTACCATACCAATTGCATATGCATTGAGCCAAAGCATAGGCCATATGTATTGGAGTGTCAAGGGGTCGCATTCCCTCAGCTGAAATCGAACCGAAGACCCGGCCAACCGTCAGAACGGAATCTAACCGAAGCAATTCGGCAGATGAGGTCTTGGCAGACGGGAGGCTTGGAGGTGAAAGTCGAGGAGAGGTACCAGCTGGCGGCGCGTTTCCGAAGGCGCTATCTGGCCGCGGGCAGGGCTCAGCGCAGCGAGCTTCTAACCGTGTTCTGCGAGGTGACGGGGTACAGCCGCAAACACGCCGTTTGCGTGCTGCGGGGTAGGCCTCGGAAGAGAGCCGACGGGCACGGGCGGCCACGGGCCTACAGCGAGGAGTTCACCCAGGCCCTGCGGGTGCTGTGGGAGGCGACCTGCTACGTCTGTGCGGAGCGGCTCCAGCCTTTCATGGGGGAGCTGGCGGACCTGCTGGTACGCCACCACCAGCTCGAGATCTCAGAGGCGATCCGGGCCCAGCTGGACCAGGCCAGCGTCTCCACGGTTGAGCGCCATCTGCACGGGTTGCGGGTAGAGGTGCGGGGCCGGCGCCGCTCCTACGGACGGCCGGGCGCGGTTCTGCGGCGCGAGATTCCCGTCCTGGTGGGCGACTGGAAGAAGCTCGACCGGCCTGGCTACGTCGAGATTGACCTGGTCTCCCACGCTGGCCTTCGCCCCCGGCGACTGGGCCTACACCCTGACCCTGACCGACATCTGCACCGGCTGGACCGATCTGGTCGCGGTCATGGGCAAAGGCCAGCGCGGGGTCCTTTTGGCGCTGGACCAGATTCGTCAGCGGCTCCCCTTCACGCTTGCCGGGATCCACACCGACAACGGCTCGGAGTTCCTCAACGCCCACCTCATCCGTTACTGCAGGACCCACCACATCGCCTTCACCAGGGGGCGGCCCAATTACAAGAACGACAACCCCCACGTTGAGCAGAAGAACGGCAGCCTGGTCCGACGCTTCGCCGGCTACCACCGTTTCGACACTCCCGAGCTCGTGCTTTGGCTCCAGGACCTCTACGACGACCTCTGCCCCTACGCCAACCTGTTCCTACCGGTCATGAAGCTGGTCGGCCGCGCCGAGGTCGGTGGCCGCACCCGCAAGCGCTACGACCGACCGGCAACCCCCCCTCAGCCGGGTCCTTGCCTCGGGCGTCTCCAGCCCAGATCAGCTGGCCATCGCACTCGGTCAGTATGCCCAGCTCAGCCCGCTCACCATCAAGCGCCACATCGACCGCCACATCGCCGCCCTACCCCAGATCCTGAGGCCCGCCACCAGTGCCTAGCCGCGACTACCGCCGCCGATCCGTCATGGTACGAATTGGTTCTGACGGAACGGCTCGGACTCGGTCAGCTTCCGTTTTGACGGACTTCGGGGGTCCGTAAGTTACATGCGCGCCGGCGCTCACCTCATACGCGGGACTCGGATAAGGTTCGGAGGGTACGTTCAGAAGTAAGTTCATCCGCCGCCCCCGGGCCAGGACCAAGGCGCGGCACCAACCTGGAGGCTTCCTGCTACAGCTCGACGCGACAAGCCAGGCGGAGGCGATCCGCGCCGGGGAGATCAGCGCCTCGGAGCTGGTTCGCGCAGCTATCGAGCGGCTCGCGCAGAGCGATGCCGTCCTGAACTCGATGGTGTGGCTTGGCGACCCGGACGAGGCCATCAACGGGATGCCCGGCGGTATCGAGGCCGGGCTGTTCGCCGGGGTCCCGATCGTTCTCAAGGACCTGCCGGCATGGCAGGCAGGAGTTCCCGTTGGCCTGGGCGTGCGCGCATTGGAACAGGCCGGCGTGCGCGCGGCAGCAGACAGCCCCGGCGGGGCGCGGCTGCGCGCCGCCGGCTTCATCACCATCGGAACCACCAGCACCGCGCCCTTCGGATGGGGACCGTGGGCGGCCAACGCCCGGGGTCACACCCGGACGCCCTATGACTCCACGCGCGCCTCGAATGGCTCCAGCGGTGGCAGCGCGGCCTCCGTCGCGGTCGGCGCGGTGGCAGTCGGGACCGGCGCCGATGCGGCCGGGTCGATCCGGCTTCCTGCCGCATGGTGCGGCGTTAACGGGCACAAACCGGGATAAGAGGCTGCCGGATAGGTAGACAACCAGCCGATAAAGGCCTACCCGATGGTACGGTCGATCTTGAGGACAGCCCCCAGGAAGAGGGGTCGCGGTTCCACAGCAGGGTGCCTAGCTAGGACCCCTCCCAGTACCCCCGTGACAACCTCCGCACGCCCCTGGCGTGCTTGCCCCGCAGGCCGGCCAAGCCTGCTGGGGCCCTGTGGTTGCGCGCTACAGACTGATTCCCACTCGCTCGCGGACAGGAGGACGCGCAAGGCGGGGTGCTCTGTTGCTGGCTCATCGCCTTTCACCTTTTCCTCACCTCCTTGCGTCACCATGAGGAAAA
>DAINSI010000087.1:0-8036 GCA_036741395.1 Candidatus Dormiibacterota bacterium | reverse complement strand
GGCACACCGGGCTGGCTGAGCGCGCTGGTACCGCCGCTGGCGTTGGCGTTGCCCGGTCCCCTGGGTGCCGGCGACGGCCTCCTGCTGGTGGGGCGGCGGCCCCGGGGAGGTCTGCTGGAGGCGGTCGGCGAGCTGCACGCGCTCGAGTACGTACCGGGCGCAGCGAGCCGTGATGGGTTTCGGGTGGCGCGCCTGGTGCTCCCCTGTCCCGAACTGTTTGAGGGCTGGCGGGCGCTGGTCCGCGGCCAGCCCGTTCGGGCGGCAGGCACCTGGAACGCCGAGCTGGCCTGGCGCGCCTCTCTGGCGCTGGCCGCGATCGCCATGGCGCGCGGCCGCGCCACCGTCGACGACGCGGCGACGCTGCTGGCCGACGAGGCCGGGGTCGACGCCGAGGAGGCGCGGCTGCAGGCGCTGCAGGTGGCGCGGCGACCGCTGGCGGCCCTGACCTTCCTCGCCGGGCGGCGGCTGATGATCGAGGCGCAGCGAACCCGTGGCGACCTCGGGGCGGCGGCGCTGCTGCTCCAGGGACCTCTCCCCGGGGCCGCCATCCGGGCATTCATCGAATAGCGGGCCGCTATACTTTGCGCCTGCCTCGCCGCGGCTTTGTCGCGCCCGAGTGCAACTCAACCCGAAGGAGGTGATCACACTCAATGTCCGAAGTTAAGGTCCGCGAAGGCGAGACCTTTGAGAGTGCCCTCCGCCGGTTCAACAAGAAGATCAAGCAGAACGGCATCCTCTCCGAGGTTCGTCGCCGCGAGCACTACGAGAAGCCCAGCGTCCGCCGCAAGAAGAAGCTTGTGGCCGCGCGCAAGCGGCGCTCCCGCTCCGGCTGACCACGGTGCCCCCTCGGGGGGGCACTGACGGGCCGCCCGCCGGCAGCCTCGTCGCCGTCTCCATCCAGAGCCGCGTCCGACCACTGCCCGTCCGCGCGGTGATTCGACGTGCCATCGCCGCGGCGGCGCGCGCCGAGGGGGTCGGCCCGGGCCTGTCGGTCTCGGTCCTGGTGACCGGCGATGACGAGATCCGGGCCCTCAACCTTCGCTATGCGGCCGAGGATCACGCCACCGACGTGCTGTCGTTCGGTGCGGGTGACGTCCCCGGGGGGCCGGGGGAGGATGGTGAGCTTGGAGACATCGTCCTCTCGCTCGACCACCTGGTCGCCCAGGCGGCCGCTGCGGGGCACAGCGTCGAGCGCGAGACCGCGGTGTTGACGGTGCACGGCTTCCTGCACCTGCTGGGCTACGACCACGCCACGTCCGCCGACGAGCGCCTGATGTTCGGCCGCACCGACCAGATCGTCGCCGGTCTGCGAGGCCTGGATTGAGTTTTCGGCGCAAGCCTGCGGTGGCGGAGATTGCCGCGATGGTGGTGGGCCTGGGCAACCCCGGCTCGTCCTACCGGGGCACCCGGCACAACATCGGTTTCATGGCCGTGGACGCCCTCGCCCGGCGTTTGCATACCGCGGTCGCCACCACGGACTCCAAGGCGCTGGTGGGCCAGGCCCGCGTGCCCGGCAGTGACGACGCCGTGCTCCTGGTCAAGCCCCAGACGTTCATGAACCTGAGCGGGAGGGCTGTCGCCCCGCTGCTGCGCCAGCGTGGCTTGCGACCGCAGGATCTCTGGGTCATGCATGACGACATCGACCTCGCCTTTGGCCGTCTCCGGATCCGCCGTGGCGGAGGGGCCGGAGGCCACAACGGGCTCACGTCGATCATCGAGGCAGGCGGCGGCGAGCGGGACTTTGTGCGCCTGCGCATGGGGGTGGGCAGGCCCGACCCCGACGAGGCGGTTGACTATGTGCTGGGTGCCTTCCCGGACGACGAGCGCGAGCGCCTGCCCGCCTTCCTGGACCTCGCTGTGGACGCGGTTATCACCGGGCTGGTCGAGGGCCTCGACGTGACCATGAACCGCTTCAACGGGAAAACGGTCTGATGGCGCGGGGCGGCGGCTCGAAGCGGCTATCCCTTCACGCTGCGCTGATCGCCGACCCCGGCGTCCGCGAGCTGGCGTCGCGCCTGCGGTCCGGGCACGCCACGGCTGGAGGGGTGCCCGACGGGGCCCTGGGATTGCTGGCGTGGGCGCTGATGCAGTCGACGCAGCGCTCGGTCCTGGTGGTCACCGCCGACCCCCAGGCGCTGATCGACGACCTCGCCTCGATCGACGACCTGCCCCGGCCGCTGCACTACCCGGCCGCCGATGTCCTGCCCATGGACCGCGCGGCGCCGTCACCGGAGATCGTGGCCGCGCGGCTCGAGACCCAGGGGCGCCTGCTGGCATCCGCCGAACCTCAGCTCGTGATCACCGCACCGCAGGCGCTGGTCCGGCCGGCGCCCCCGCCCGGGCTGTTCAGCGAGGGGATCCGTGAGGTCAGCGTCGGTGGCGGCCCGTCGCAGCACGAGCTGGTGGCCTGGCTGGTCGATTGGGGCTACATCCGCGAGGCCCAGGTCGAGGCGCCAGGAGAGTTCGCGGCCCGGGGTGGGATCGTCGACGTCTACCCCCCGGCCGCCGTCGGCGGGCTGCGCATCGAGTACTTCGGTGATGTGGTGGAGTCGATCCGGGGCTTCGATCCGGTCAGCCAGGCCTCGATCACCCGCCACCAGCAGGTGCGGCTGCTGCCCGCGCGAGAGTTCCCGCACCGCGCCGCGGACACCGAGGCCACGCTGCGGCGGCTGGCGGGCCTCGACCTCTCGCGGGCCATGCCCGAGGTCGCCGCGGACTGGCAGGCCCTGTTGGGTTCGCTCCAGGAGGCGGGCTACGCGCCGGGCATCGAGGCCCTTTACCCATACCTTGTCGACCAGCCGGCCTCGCTGCTCGACTACTTCCCGGACCCACCGGTGGTCCTGGTCACCGAGCCCGACCGCCAGCGGCAGGCGGCGCAGCGGCAGCGGCGCGACACCGAGGAGTTGCTGGCAGCCGAGGCCGCCCAAGGTGAGCTGCCGCTGGGGCTCTCCACCGGCCTGCTCGATTACGCGGACCTGGAATCGCGCTGGCCGAGCGTGGTCTCTCTGGAGCGGGTCGCACCCGATGGCGGGGTCGACCTATCGTGGCAGGCGCCGCCGTCGGTGGCCGGGCGCCTGGGCTCGCTGGGCGCCGCGGTCAGGGCGATGCAGGCCGCGGGCGACCGGGTCCTGCTGCTCAGTGGCCACACCCGTCGGGTGGAGGAGCTGCTCTCCGATGGGGGAGTGGAGCACGCCACGCTTGACGCCCTGACGGTTGGGGAGGGCCTGCCCGCCGCGGGGTCGGCGGCGGTGGTCGAGGCTACCCTGCACACGGGGTTCACCCTGCCCGCCGCCGCGATCCGGGTGTTCAGCGACCTCGAGCTCTTCGGCACGGCGCGGCCCGCGCGCCGTCGCAAGGTAGGGCGTGCCGGCACCGCCACCGACGCCGCGGCGGCCTTCAAGCTGGAGATCGAGGCGGGCTCCCTGGTGGTCCATCGCGACCACGGCATCGGCATCTTCAAGGGGCTGCGGTCGCTCGACGACGGGGGTGCCGAGCGTGAGTACATCAGCCTCGAGTACCACGGCGGCGACCGCGTCTTCGTCCCCGTCGAGCACATGGACCGCATCCAGCTGTACCTCGGCGGCGGGGGAGGCGATGATGCCCTGGAGCCACCACGGCTGAGCCGGCTGGGCACCGGCGAGTGGGACCGCACCAAGCAGAAGGTGCGCCGGGCGGTGATGGAGATGGCCGGCGAGCTGATCGCCATCTACGCCAAGCGCGAGGTCGCCGAGGGCTACGCATTCAGTCCCGATGGCGCCTGGCAGGCGGAGCTCGAGGCATCCTTCCCCTACCAGGAGACCCCCGACCAGCTGCGCGCCCTGGAGGAGATCAAGGCCGACATGGAGGCGCCGCGCCCGATGGACCGTCTGCTCTGCGGCGATGTCGGTTTCGGCAAGACCGAGGTCGCATTACGAGCGGCCTTCAAGGCCGCGACGGATGGCAAGCAGGTGGCGGTGCTGGTGCCCACCACGATCCTCGCCAACCAGCACTTCATGACCTTCAGCGAGCGCCTCAAGCCCTACCCGGTGCGGGTGGCGATGCTCTCGCGTTTCGTCTCCGATGCCGAGGCCGCGGTGGTGCGCGCGGGCCTGGCCGACGGCACCGTCGACATCGTCATCGCCACCCACCGCATCCTCACCAACCAGGTGCGCTTCAAGGACCTGGGTCTGGTGGTCATCGACGAGGAGCAGCGCTTTGGCGTGGCCCAGAAGGAACGGCTGAAGCGGCTGCGGGCGTCGGTCGACGTGCTCAGCATGTCGGCCACTCCCATCCCGCGGACGCTGCATATGTCGCTGGGCGGGATCCGCGATCTCAGTGTGCTGGCGACCCCGCCGGAGGAGCGGCAGCCGGTGCGGACGTTCGTCACCGCCGACGCTGACAACCTCGTCCGCGAGGTGGTGCTGCGCGAGCTGCGGCGCGGCAGCCAGGCGTTCTTCGTGCACAACCGCGTCCGTACCATCAACCGCGCCGCGGACCGGGTCCGCAGGCTGGTGCCCGAGGCTCGCGTCATCGTGGCGCACGGCCAGATGGAGGAGCACGAGCTGGCTGACGTGATGGCCCATTTCATCACCCGCGAATTCGACGTCCTGGTGTGCACCACGATCATCGAGTCCGGGCTCGACATCCCCACCGCCAACGCGATCATGGTCCAGGACGCGGACCGCTTCGGCCTCGCCGACCTCTACCAGCTGCGCGGTCGCGTGGGGCGTAGTGGGACGCGCGCGTACGCCTACTTCCTCTATGACCCCCAGCGCTCCCTGACCGAGCACGCCGACAAGCGCCTGGACGTCATCGGCGAGTACCAGGAGCTGGGCTCGGGGTTCAAGCTGGCCCTCAAGGACCTCGAGATCCGCGGTGCCGGCAACCTGCTGGGGCGGGAGCAGAGCGGCGAGATCTCGGCGGTGGGGCTGGAGATGTACAACCAGATGCTGCGCGACGCCGTCGCCGCGCTCCACGAGGGCGACCCGGTGGCGGCCGAGGAGGCCGTGGAAGTCAAGGCGGTCAATCCCCTGGAGCTGCCGATCGACCACTTCCTGCCCCACGACTACGTGCCCGATGAGTCGGTGCGCCTGCAGGTCTACCAGCAGATGGCGGCCGCGCCGACCGAGGTCCAGCTCAACACCCAGGCCCGCCGCCTGCGCGACCGCTTCGGCCCGCTGCCGGGCCCCGTCGACAACCTGGTCTACAGCCTCCGCGTCAAGCTCGCGGCCCAGGCAGCCGGGGTCGCGGCGATCCAGGCCGACGGGCAGACGCTGGAGATCCGCCTCCACGAGAACGACTCCGTCGATCTCGGCCACGTCGCCGCCCGCCACCCCGACGTCCAGGCCACCCGGACCCGGCTGCGCTTCCAGTGGGCCCGCGCCGGCGATGGCTGGCGCGAGCGCCTGCTGGCGCTGCTGGAGGAGCTGCGCGAGGAGCGCGCCGCCCCCGTCCCGGTCGCTGGTTAGCATTACCGCGTGTCCCACCCCAAGGTCCAGCCCACCGCCGCGGAGAACGCGTCGCGGCTGGTCGAGATGCTGGAGGTGATCGAGGCCCTGCGCGCCCCAGAGGGGTGCCCCTGGGACCGCGAGCAGACGCACCGGACGCTGCGCCCGTACCTCCTCGAGGAGACCTACGAGCTGCTCGAGGCGATCGACTCCGCGGACGACGAGGAGATCAGCGAGGAGCTGGGAGACGTGCTGCTGCAGGTCTTCATGCACCACGCCATCGCCCAGGAGGAGGGTAGGTTCACCATCGCCGAGGTCGCCCACCACGCGACCGCGAAGATGATCAACCGCCACCCCCACGTGTTCGGTGACATGGAGGCCGCGACTGCGGAGCAGGTCCTGTCCAACTGGGAGGGCCTCAAGAGCAAGGAGCAGCGCAAGCGCGGCCGCGTGTCGGCGCTCGAGGGTGCGCCGAAGTCGCTGCCGGCGCTGGCCTGGGCCCTGTCACTGCAGAAGCGCGCCGCGCGGGTGGGCTTCGACTGGCCCGACGCTGAGGGGGTCCTGGACAAGGTCGCCGAGGAGGCGCGCGAGCTGGCTGCAGAGTCCACTCGGGAGCGCCAGGAGGAGGAGCTCGGGGACCTGCTCTTCTCCCTGGTCAACCTGGCGCGGCGTCTGAAGGTCAACCCCGAGGACGCGCTGCGGCAGAGCTCGGGGCGTTTCTACCGCCGCTTTGAGGCCATGGAAAAGGCCGCGCGGGACGGCGGGCGCGACGTCCGCGACATAAGTCCCGAGGAGCTGGACGCGCTCTGGACTCGCGCCAAGATCGAGGGCTGAGCGGGCTCTAGGCGCCGGCGCAGCACGCGCCTCGAGGTGATGCCGCCTTGCCCGATCAGTTCGTGGGGTCTATGATCGGCCCGAGTTCGCTCTCAATTCAGCCAACGTCCCAGCAACATATTTATGTCACGTCGCAGACCGAGCAAGACTTCTCGCCCGCGGTTCATCACCGCAGGGCGTGTCGGCACCATTGTGCTGCTCGCGTCTGCCCTGTGGCTGGGCTCGGGGCTGGTGTCGCGGATGGTCTTCGCCTACCGGTTGAACACCCAGGTCAGGACCATGCAGGGGCAGAACGACAAGATCTCCCAGGCCAACCTGGAGTATCGCCAGCAGCTCCAGGCGCTGTCGCGGCCGGCGGGCGCGGAGGAGCAGGCGCGCGCCCACAATTACGTCAAGCCGGACGAGAAGGTGTACGTGGTGACGCAGCCCTCGCCGGTTCCGTCGCCGCGGCCCGCAGCAACCATTCACAAGCAGAATCCCGTGAAGTCGAAGCCCAACTTCTGGGCCGATTTCTGGAGTGCGCTGACCTCACCCTTCCACTGACCCGCGAGTTCGGGAGGGAAGAGACCGTTTGTTATATTCCGTCCGCGCGGTGGAGCAGTGGCAGCTCGTCGGGCTCATAACCCGAAGGTCGTCAGTTCGAATCTGACCCGCGCAACCAACCCTTCGAATACAACCGGGGCGCCGGCGGCGATGCCCGCAGTCGTTAGAGGCCCGAATCGTTATCGGGCGCGCGCTTGAAGCGCTTCTCGGCGACCTGCCACAATGCGTTCCGGCTTGGTATCGATTCGGGTGGCCTCAATCCTGTGCTGGGTCAATGGGACCGCCTTCGGAGTGTTCTGCTTGCCGGCGATCAGGAACCTGTTGGCGGGGCGGGGTGTGCCGATTGTGATGGGGTTCCCGGCATCCGGCGGGGGCCCCTTCGAACGTATCGGCCTCATTCGGCCTGCTGCTGGCGCTCGCCCGGACCGTGCCCGTCCTTGCCAATTGGGTGATCATCGTGCGCCACCGGACCCGGATCCACAGCGCGCAGATGGTGGAGAGATTGCGGCCGCGAGGCATGCCGGCGCTGAAGCCCGACCCGGCGCCGCTGACCTCGAAGACGACCCAGCTCCGCGTTTTTTTGGTTCGCCCGCGCGGGGCCTGATCCCGTATTCTGGCGAGGTGCAGCGGGGAGTAGTCAGGACCTGCGGTGCCGCGCTCGTTCTCGTGTGCGGCCTGGCCGCATGCGTGAACCCCCTGCCCGGAGGCCCCAGCGGGCCGTACGCCAGCCCGACGCCGGCGCCCGCGCAGCGGGTCATCCTCCGCGGCTGCAACAACGCGTCCCACGAGGGGCCGGAGGCCACGGATGTGGGCTTCGTCACGAGCTCCCTGCTGCGCCAGGAGTCCGACCTGCAGCGCGTCGCGGACGACATCAGCGGAGCCGTCCCCGGGGGCGATCCACCCAATGACGCCAGGCTGGCGCAGACCAACGCGCACAGCATCGTCGACCTCATCAACAGGTCCACGCTCTGCTCGCCCTTCAGGGAGAAGCTCGCCGCGGCGGCCCGCGACCTCGCTGCGGCCGACGATGCCCTGGCGGGGGCCCCGACCGACGTGTCCACCCTGGAGCACGCGCAGTCCGCTGACGAGGCGCTCAAGAGCATCGCCGCGAACCCTCCAAGCCCGGCCAGCGCCAGGCCCTGATCTCTGCGCAATCTCCCACCAGGGGCGGAAGGGTGTGGCGGAGGGTAGATTCGAACTACCGACATACCGGGTATGAGCCGGGTGCTCTAC
>DAINSI010000086.1:2714-8089 GCA_036741395.1 Candidatus Dormiibacterota bacterium | reverse complement strand
GACCTACCGCTTCTTCGGGGCCGCCTCGGGAGACAGCAAGACGCCCGCTGGGAGGACTACTCCCCCGCCACTCGACGCCAGCTGAGCGTTCAAGACGTCCCGATTCGGGGGCCGCTGCGCATCATTCCTGGGTGTCTACTCGAATACGATCGGAGTTTTGGAACCCCACACGTTCAGGTTAGACCACCTGCTGCGGCGCTTGGCCAGTGCCGCTCGAACCGAGCTTTACCGGCCATAACCTGCATCGTTCGCGACGTGCGCCACAGGATCCGGCTGGGGGACCGGCTGGGGCTCGGGCTCCGGGTCGGGGGCGATGAACAGGGGACGTTCGCTCATTTGGTTGCGCCCAGGTCAGGGTTGAACGAGTAGTCCCGGGTCACCGCCGCCCTGCGGCGGGTCAGGCCTTGGGGACCTCAGACGGAGGCGCCGTCGATGGGGCCGGGGGAGCCGCTGGGTCGACAGGGGCCGGCTGCGCCGGCTGGGTCGGTATGTAGGTCGTGCCCACGGCAGTCGGGGTGTTCTCGGTCGGTTTCTTGGCCTCATCCTTGATGGCGTTGCCCATCTCGCTGGTCGCCTTGCGGAACTCGCTGATGGCTTTGCCCAGCCCGGAGCCGAGCTCGGGCAGGCGCGAGGGGCCGAAGATGATCAGGGCGATGGCGGCCAGGATGAGCAGGAGCCACCAGTGTCCAAAGCCAGGCATGGGGTTATCACCTCTGGAATGTCGCGACGAATCGAGTATATGTCTGCATACCGACCCGGCGCGCCCAGGCAGGCACTCCCGTCACAACATCTGCGAGAACGCCGCATCGAGGCGCCCGCAGAGCTCATCCAGGTGGCTGCGGGCACGCGGGACGGAGACAAACCAGGTCTCGAACTGCGACGGTGGGGCGTAGACGCCGGCGGCGCGCAGCCGGTTGAAGAGGCGAGCGTATGCCTCCGTGTCGCTGGCCCCAGCACGGGAGGAGCTGGAGGCGGAGTATCCGGTCCGCGCCGCTCCGGAGTAGGCTGTTAGCGCCGGGCGGCTCCGAGAGTGACGGAGCGGCTTCCCCGCCGCGGCTCCGCCCCATCTCTCACCGCTCCCGCCACCCTCGTTCGCGCCCCCTCTCGCGCCCGGATGCAGCTCAGCGAACGTTGATAACCGGCAGCTCGTGGTAGGAGTGGATCGAGATCTGGGCCGCGAGCGCGGAGGCGACCTGGCGCAAGGCCTCAGCTCCCGGCGAGTCGGGCCGCGAGATCACCACCGGGGCGCCAGCGTCGGCCTCCTCTCGGATCCCCTGCTCGAGCGGGATCGCGCCCAGGTAAGGAACTCCGAGCCGCTGGGCGGCTCGCTCCGCCCCTCCGTGGTCGAAGATGTGGTGCTCCTTGAGGCAGCCATCGCATACAAAGAAGCTCATGTTTTCGATGAGTCCCAGGGGGGTCACGCGTAGGCTCTGGAATAGCTGCAGCGCCTTGACCGCGATGTCCAGGGCCACGTCCTGGGGCGTGCAGACGATCGCCACCCCGGTCAGCGGCACCGCCTGGGCCAGGGTGAGGGAGGCGTCCCCGGTCCCCGGCGGGAGGTCGATGACCAGGTAGTCGAGATCACCCCAGCGCACGTCGGTCAGGAGCTGCTCAATCGCCTGCGCGACCATCGGCCCGCGCCAGATCATGGCCTTGCCGGCCGAGAGAAAGCCGATCGACATCAGCTTCATCCCATAGGCCTGGAGCGGGACCATCTTCTGGTCGACCACCTTGGGCTCGTCGTCGATCCCCATCATGGCGGGGATGGAGGGGCCGTAGATGTCGGCGTCCAGGAGCCCGACCGTGGCCCCGGTCAGCTTCAGGGCGGCGGCCAAGTTTACCGCCACCGTGGACTTCCCGACACCGCCCTTGCCAGAGGCGATGGCTATCGTCTGCTTGACCCCCGGGATCATCTCGCCCCGGGGACGGCCGGCAAACGCCTGGCGCACGTTGGCCGTCATCTTGAGCTCTACGCCGGTGACCCCTGGCAGCGATTCCACGATCTCGCGCGCCATCGACTGGAAGCGATCGCGCACCGGGCAGGCGGGGGTCGTCAGCTCGAAGGTAAAGTTGACATGGCCGTCCGCGGCGATCTCCAGATCCTTGATCATGCCCAGGCTGACAACGTCACGGTGCAGGTCGGGATCCTCGATCCCGGCTAGGGCGGCGAGGACCTGCTCCTGGTTTGGCGGGGCCATGGTCACTGCTGGGCGCTGAACATGACCGCGGCGCGGAGCGCAAGCACGCCAACCAGCACGATCAGCGAGGCGAGGCCGGTGCTGGTGATCGCCGCCCGGCTCAACGCGCCGCCGCCACCCACCCGCGCCCTGACCTGAGGCCGGGCCAGGGCGCTGAGAGCCGGGACCAGCCCGACCGCCGCCACCGCCCAGAGCAGGATCCAGGGGAACCCGAGGGCGCGGTTGACGGTGCCGGCGGTGGCCAGGGTGCCGAAGAAAACCAACAGCAGGACAAACTCAAGGCCGGCGAAGTAGCCATCGGCCTGGCGCACCCAGGTCTCGCTGAAGCGGGCGTCGGCGCGGCGGCGGGCGAGGAGGCCGATCAGCGCTGCCGACGCCGAGAGCCCGGAGGCGAGAAAGAGACCGCCCAGAGCCCAGGTGTCGCTCCAGAGCGGCTGGTTGGAGACGCTCAGCAGCACGCCGGTGTAGGAGGCCAGGTAAACCCCGATGACTGCGCCCACGATGTTGAAAGCGCGTCCCACACCGCCACGCAGCGCTCTGGCGAGGAGGTCGCCCAGGGGGTTGCGCAATCGCTTGTCCAGGACCAGCGCTTCGATGAAGGAAACAGTCGAGAAGAGTCCGAACACGGTCAGTGCCCACGCCCCAACCGACATCGGCGACCAGTATTTGAAGTTCAGGCCCACCTGGCCGGGGGTGACGTTGACCAGCATGTGCCAGAACTTCCACCAGCTGGCGCCGAGGTCGGAGGTGAGCAGCAGCGGGCAGGCCAAAAGGGACGGGAAGCTGATGTAGAAGCCGAGCCGCGCCGCCGCCTCGTCGCGCGGATGGCCCCAGATTCGGAGCGTGGTCGCCAGGGCGTACGACCCGCCGGCGAGGCCGGCCAGGAAGAAGTAGGCGAGGATGTACCATTCCCAGTTGGGAGGGCGGACGAAGTGCTCAGCTACTGCCAGCATCGCTTCCCCCTGATGCCGGGGGGCCTGGTTCTTCCGGCCCGGCCGGTTCGCCACGGCGGCGGAAGGCGATGAGCACGGCGAACACCCCGACGACCGCGGTGCCCAGGGCGCCGAGGTAGCCCCCGAAGTTGTTCCGGCTAGGCAAGACCGCGTTCTCCTTATTGGGCAGCCCGTAGGCCTCGGGCTTATCCATCAGCAGGAAGAAGGCGTTGAGGCCGCCGTAGATCTTGTCGTCGTGGCCGTAGAGCTGGGCCTGGGTCTCGCCCTCGGAGACCAGCTTCTGCAGACGGGTCTGGGCCTCCTGGTGCAGCTCGTCGAGGGGACCGAACACGATCGACTGGGTGGGGCAGGCCTTGGCACAGGCGGGCTGCATGCCCGCCTGGAGCCGGTCGTAGCACATCGTGCATTTGTGCGCGGTGCCGGTCTTCTCGCTGAAGCCGATGACGTCGTAGGGGCAGGCCGAGATACAGTCGCGGCAACCGTTGCAGATATCTTGCTGGATGAAGACGGTGTCGAACTCCGTCCTGATGATCGCGCCGGTGGGGCAGACCTCCAGGCAGCTGGCGTGCTGGCAGTGTTTGCAGACATCCGACATCATCAGCCAAGCCCTGCCATTGCCCGAGTCCAAGGAGCTGTCCGGCACGTTGTCTTTGAAATTGACGTGGCGCCAGTTCTGCTCATCCAGCTGACCGGTGTTGTCGAAGCTGTCAGCCAGGAACTTCGGCTCATGCCCCTCGAGCATGTTCCACTCCTTGCACGCCACCTCGCACGCCTTGCACCCGATGCAGATGCTGGTGTCGGTGAAGAATCCGTAGGACTTGCCCGGCTGGATCGCGACCGCCATGCCTCAGAACCCCATCAAGTTGGGAGTGATCTTCACCAGGCCCTGCTCGCTGGCGTAGAGGTCGAGCGGGAGCGCCGCCATCTCGTCGACCAGGGGCACCGCCCGCGTATTCGTAGCCAGGTCGATGCTGAGCAGGTAGCGACGGCACGTCTCGCAGGCTTCGATGCGAACATGGGGGAAGACCGCCTCGGAAGGCCGGGCGTGCTCACCGTCGTGCTTCCCGTCGACCTCGCCGTTGCCTCCCGGTAGGCCACGCACCACGCTGCCGCGCTCGCCTGATGTCGTCCCTTTCTCGCTGAAGATCGCCAGTCGCGAGCTCGAACTCTCGCCGCAGCCGGCACAGGTCATGCGCGCGTGGCCCCAACTGGCGTGGCAGCGGGCGCAGAGCAGGTAGCGCGGACCGGTGGCGAGGTCCTCGGTCGCGGGGGCGAAGTAGCTCAGCTGCGGTGGGCCCCCGCAGTGCGGGCAGTGGCGCCCATCGCGCGGCCCAGCACAGGCCGCGCCCGCCTCCGGCCCCAGCGCCTCCAAGACGGGGCCCAACGACGCCCGGGCGATGTATCGGTGCACCGGCGCCTGCTCCTCGCCGCGGATCCACCGGCCAACGATGTCGCGCGGCTCCGCGCTCTCGAAGGGCTGCGCCAGCGCCGCCCGGAGCTTGTCGGGGCCCGCGGCCACGGTAACATTCATCACTCTCGGCACTACCAGCTCGGCCACGTACGCCGCCAGGCTGTCGAGGGGGGGTGGGGCCGACTGAGCCTCATCGTAGGCGTCCTCCTGCACGCCCAGGAGGGCGTCGTAGAGGTCCAGCAACTCGCCCGCGAAGGGGTAGCGTTGCCTCAGCTCGGCGGTTCGGCGGCGCCGCTCAACCCAGGGCTCGGCCGCGGTGGCAAGCTGCGGCATCAAATCTTCTCCAGGTTCACCAGGAACGCCTTGAACTCGGGCGTGCGGACATTGGCGTCACCGACAAACGGGGTCAGCGCGTTGGCCAGCCAGTACCGCCCGTGGTGTGGGTCGCGGTCGGCGGCGATGCCGACGTAACCCCAGTGGATAGGGATACCGATCTGGTGGACCGTCTGCCCGACGCACGTCAGCGGGCCGAGCCGCTTGGTCACCATGGCCAGCACCTCCACCTTGCCGCGCTTAGAGGAGACGCGGACCCGGTCGCCGGTCTTGATGCCCTTCTCTTGGGCCAGGTCGGCCGGCACCTCGACGAAGGGCTCCGGCTGCAGCTGTACCAGGTGCGGCACGTGCTGCGTGACGTAGTGCTCGTGCTCGGTGAGGCGGTAGCTGGTGGCGATGTACGGGAACTCGCGCGGGCTGCCGAAGCGATTGGGTCGGCCAGCCGCCTTGTCGTAGAGAAAGGCCACCGGGGACGACGAG
>DAINSI010000086.1:0-2704 GCA_036741395.1 Candidatus Dormiibacterota bacterium | reverse complement strand
GGGGTGGAGCGGGTTTTTGACCGGCGACTCGACCGGCTCGTAGTGCTCGGGCAGCGGACCGTCGATCATCGAGTTGCTGAAGAGCCGGCCCACCCCCTCGCCGTTCATGATGAAGGGCAGCCAGGCGGCGGGGTCCTTGGGATTCATGGTGGGCGGGTAGTCGGGGACGTCGCCGACCCACTTGCTGCCGTTCCAGGTGATGCCCGGTCGGGCCGGATCCCACGGCTGGCCGCTGGCATCGGCCGAGGCGCGATTGTAAAGCACGCGCCGGTTGAGGGGCCAGCTCCAGGCCCAGCCGGGATAGAAGCCCAGACCAGTCGGATCGTTCTTCTTGGGGTCCTGGATGCCATCGCGGCGCTTCATCAGGTTGCCTGAGTCGGGGTAGCTCCCGGTGTAGATCCAGTCGCCTGCGGTGGTGGTGCCGTCGTCCTTGAGCTTGGCAAAGGTATCGAGGCGCTTGCCTGTGATCAGGTCGTTGCCGTTGATCTCCTGAGCGAGCTCGTCGAGCTCGGGCTTGAGCGGGTCCTTGTAGTCGAAGGTGAGGTTCAGGATGGGATCGACGAACTTGCCGCCCTGATCCTGGTAGAGCTTCTTCACCCGGTGAAAGATCTCGCTGAGGATCCAGTGGTCGTGGCGTGCCTCCCCCTGCGGCGGCACAACCTGGTCCTTCCACTGGCTCCAGCGCCCGCTGTTGACGAAGGAGCCGTCCTTCTCGATCCAGTGGGTGGTCGGGACCATGAAGACCTCGGTCTTGACCTGACTCGGGTCGGTGCCGGGCGCCCGCCAGAACTCGGAGCTGGTGGTGGGGAGGGGGTCCATCACCACCAGCCACTTGAGGTTGGACAGCGCCTGCAGCACCTGGTTGGAGTCCGGGCCGATGCTGGCGGCCGTCATCCCGGAGAGGACAACGCCCTCCATCTTGCCCTTCAGCGCCTGGTCGAAGATGGACATCCAGCTGGAGTTCTGGCCCGGCTTGGGGATGTAGTCGAAGGCGAACTGGTTGTCGCTCTTGGCCGCGTCTCCGTACCAACTCTTGAGCAGGCTGACCATGAACTTGCGGTAGTTGGTGCCGAAGAAGTTCCACGAGTTGGGGTCGGACTTCTTGGGCGCGCTCTGGGCCACGTAGTCGTCGAGGTTCTTCTGTCCTGGCGCCGGGATGCGCAGGTATCCGGGCAGGATCTCCCAGGAGAGGGCGTGGTCGGTGTTGCCCTGGATGTTGGCGTGGCCGCGCTCGGCGTTCATGCCGCCACCGGGCCGCCCCATGTTGCCCAGCAGCAGCTGCAGCACCGCGGCGGAGCGGATCAGCTGTCCCCCGGTGGTGTGGTGGGTCAAGCCGACGGCGTAGACGATGGTCATGACCTTGTCGGGCTTGCCCATCTGGCCCACCAGGTCGGCCACCTTCTTGAAGTCGTCGACCGGGATGCCGGTGATGCTGGAGACGACCTCAGGCGTGTAGCGCGAGTAGTGCTTCTTCATCAGCTGGAAGACGCATCGCTCGTGCTGCAGCGACTCGTCGCGCATGGCGAAGCCGCTGGCGTCGCTCTCGTAGCTCCAGGTCGAGATGTCGTAAGTGCGTTTTGGCGGGCTGTACCCGGAGAAGAGGCCGTCCTTGAAGTCGAACCCTTGCTTCACGATGAAGGAGACGTTGGTGTACTTGCGGACGTACTCATCGTGGAAGAGGTTGTTCTGGAGGACGTGGTTGATGAGGCCGCCGAAGTAGGCCACGTCGGTGCCGGTGCGGATGCGCAGGTAGGTGTCGGCGACGGCCGAGGTACGGGTGAAGCGAGGGTCGGCGTGGATGATCTTGGCGCCGCGGTCGAGCTTGGCCCGCATGAACCACTGGAACCCGACCGGGTGGGCCTCGGCTGGGTTGGCCCCGTTGATCAGGATGAGGTCAGTGTTCTTGATGTCCCGCCAGTGGTTGGTCATGGCCCCTCTCCCGAATGTGGCGGCCAAACTGACCACCGTGGGGCCGTGTCAAACTCTGGCTTGTTGCTCCAGGTGGACTACTCCTAGGCTGCGCATCAGCTTGGTGGCGAAGTAGCCCTCCTCGGAGCTGAACGCGGCCCCACCGGCAAAGGCGACGCCCTCGCAGCGGTTGACGATGTTGCCGT
This sequence comes from Candidatus Dormiibacterota bacterium, assembly GCA_036741395.1. Classification (GTDB taxonomy): domain Bacteria; phylum Chloroflexota; class Dormibacteria; order DASZGP01; family DASZGP01; genus JAXDLW01. The sequence goes on along the minus strand of DAINSI010000086.1, from coordinate 590 downwards.
TGCCGTCGACGGTGACGAACGACGCGTCGCGCGAGGCCTTGATGTTCTGGGCGATCTTGTTGAGCAGGAAGTCCCAGGAAACCTTCTTCCAACCGGCCGCTCCTGGCGCGCGGTAGAGCGGCGAGTCCACCCGCCGCGGCGAAACCGCCAGCTGCATCGCGGTGGCGCCCTTGGGGCAGAGACGGCCCTCGTTGACCGGACTGTCGGGGTCACCCTCGATCTGGAGCAGCTCCACCCTGCCGCTGCCGTTCTGGCGGGTGTAGGCGACAAGCGAGCAGCCGACGGCGCAGTAGGGGCAGATGGAGTGCGACTCGCGGGCGCCGGAGATCCGCAGGCCCTGCTTGACCCGGGTCGACTGGGCAACTGCGACCTCAAAACCGAGCCCCGAAACCACCAAGGCCCCGGTCCCTGCAGCCCCGATCTTCAGGAAATCGCGACGAGTAACCGTCGGCACGCGCTTTTCTCCCAACCACCTATGGCAGCAGCGATACGCTAGCTCAACGCCTGGATGATGTCAAGGTCGCGTATTGCCTCATGTCGTGGATTAGCGATTCTGTCATGCCAACGGCTCAGCGACTTTGTCATTGGGG
>DAINSI010000085.1:0-8179 GCA_036741395.1 Candidatus Dormiibacterota bacterium | reverse complement strand
CCGGAAGCGGTCAACGCCGCTTTGCGCGAGTTCCTCGAAGGGCGCTAAAGGATCCAAGGTTCTGGCATAACACCACCGCGTGAGCCAAAGGAAAGGGAGGAGTAAGGAAGGGAGGGCCCTAGATGACCGCGTCAACCTCGGCTTCTTCGATCTTCTCGTCGAGGCCGTGCCTCTTGCCGAAGTAGTAGACCGCGACCACCAGCAGCAGCACCAGCACGGCGAAGACGTAGGTCAGCTTGCCGAAGTTGTGTTCGATGTCGCGGTAGTGGTCGCCGAGCTTGAGCCCGGCGTAGGCGAGGGCGAAGTTCCAGGGGATGGCGCCGAGGATGGTCGCGATCGTGAAGGGGATGGGCGTCACCTTTTTCGAGAGCCCGGCCGGGAACGAGATGTAGGTGCGCACGATCGGCAGCAGCCGACCCAGGAACACCGCACCCAAGCCGAAGCGGTCGAAGAAGCGCTCGGCCAGGCGCATGTGGCCCGCGCTCAGCCCGATTCGCCGCCCAGGCCCGAGGATCACGCGCTCGCCGTATTTGCGGACCAGCAGGTAGGCCACCAGTGAGCCCAGCAGGTTGCCGATGCTCGAGGCCGCCACCACGGCGATGAAGTTGAGGTGAGCCACCCCCGCCAGTGCCCCGCTCGCCGCCGCGCCGCCCAGCGGGACCACGATCTCGCTGGAGATGGGCAGGCCCGCGCTCTCGGCCGCCATCAGCAGGAAGATCGCCAGCAGCCCGCCGGTGCTCACCAGGTGGATCAGGAACTGCGACATCGGTGCGGAGGCTAGCATCAGAGGGCTGAATCAGCCTTGGTGCTACACTAAGTGCTACATGGCATCGAACGATCGCGTCAGCGTCCGCGAGTTGAGGCAGAACCTGAGCGTCTACCTGCGCCGCGTCGAGGCGGGCGAAGCCCTCGAGGTCACCCAACGCGGCCGCCCGGTGGCGCTGCTCCGCCCCCTGGGGCGCCAACTGTCCCCTTCCCTGGAGCGGATGATCGAAGACGGTCGGCTCCATCCAGCCACTGCCCCCCGTGATGGCCTCGAGCCACCGCTCAGGCTGAAGTTGACCGTAAGCGCCAGTCAGGTCCTGCAGGAGCAGCGCGAGGATCGACTTTGATGCGCGGCGCCCTCTACCTTGACGCCTCGGCGCTGGTGAAGCTCGTGCTCGAGGAGCCCGAGAGCCCCGCGCTCAGCGCGGAGGCGAGCAGATGGGACGAATGGCTGTCGTCGGAGCTCACGCGAGCGGAGGTCCCGCGCGCGGTGGTGGGCGCGCTGACGCGCCACGGACTCACGACGGACGAGGTTCAAGAGGGCCGGCAGCGGGCCGACGCGCTGATGTCGCGGGTGATGACGGTGGAGGTCGATCGCCGTGTCCTCGTCGACGCGGCCCGCGTGGAACCCATCCAGACCCGGACCCTGGACGCCATCCACGTCGCGACCGTTCTGCAGGTGCGCGACGAGATCGGCGCCGTCGCGACCTACGACCAGCGGATGGTGGCCGCGCTGCGCCAGGCAGGGATCGAGGTCATCTCTCCCGAGTAGCAGACCCGGCCCGAGGCCGCGTTGGTCGGCAATAATCGCGCCGATGAGCCGCATTGCCTACCTCGGTCCCGAGGGCAGCTTCAGCGAGGACGCGGCCCGCCGCCACGCCGGCGAGGGCGCGGAGCTGGTGAGCTTCCCGGACATCCCGTCGGCGATCTCGGCGGTGAGCCACGGGCTGGTCGATGAGGCGGTGGCGCCGATCGAGAACTCCATCGAGGGTTCGATCAACGTCACCCTCGACCAGCTGATCCACGGCAAGAACGCGCCCGGGATCATCGCCGAGCTCAACCTCGACGTGCACCACCACCTGGTGGCCCGGCCCGGCACCACCATCACCGAGATCGAGCGCGTGGTCTCGGTCCCCGCGGCGGTGGCGCAGTGCCGCCAGTTCCTGCGCGACCACCTGCCCCAGGTCCAGGTGCTGCCGGCGCTGTCCACGTCGGCGGCCGTGGCCAGCCTGGTGCATTCCGACCGTATCGCCGCCATCGGCAACGAGCGCGCGGCGCGGCTTTACGGGATGGACGTCATTGCCTCCGATATCCAGGACGCCGACGACAACGTCACCCGCTTCGTGGTCCTGGGGCGCGCCGCCGCCGCGGCCACCGGCCGTGACAAGACCTCGATCTGCTGCTACATCGCTGAGGACCGACCCGGGTCCCTGGTGGCCATCCTCAACGAGTTCGCGGGCCGCAACATCAACCTCAGCAAGCTGGAGTCACGGCCCACCCGCGGGGGCCTGGGCAAGTACTTCTTCCTCATCGACCTCGTGGGCCACGAGACCGACGTCGAGGTCGCCGCGGCGCTCGCCGGGGTGCGCGACCGCTGCGACAGCGTGCTGGTGCTCGGTTCGTACCCGGCCAGTGAGGGTCCCCATGACTGACGCGCCCCGGATCCGCATCCTGATCTGCGACGACGACCCCGACTTCCGCGAACTGCTCCGCGTCGCAATGGCGGCCTACGGTGATTTCGAGGTTGTGGGACAGGCCGGCGACGGCCGTGATGCCCTCAAGCTGGCCCGCGAGCTGCAGCCCGATATCGTGCTGCTCGACGTCGCGATGCCGCACATGGACGAGCTCAGGGTCATCTCCCAGATCCGCGCGGCCGCGCCGCGGGCGCGGATCGTGGTGCTCTCCGGCTTCGATGCCGCCAGCCTGCCGGCTGGGGGCCGCGACCTCGGCGTCCACGGGTACCTCGTCAAGGGCATCAACCCCAGGGAGCTGGCCCGGGACGTGGCCAAGATCGCCACCGGGTCGAAGGGCAAGATCCTGCTGGTCGAGGACAGCACCACGGACGCCGAGCTCTATGGACGGGCACTTGTCGGGGCGGGGCTGGACCTGACCACCGTGCACAACGGCGAGGCAGCCCTGGCCCAGGGACGTAACCGCAGCTTCGACCTGGTCGTGCTGGACATCAACCTGCCGGATATGACCGGCCTCGAGGTGCTGCGCCGGCTCGCCGGCGACGCCCGGTACACGCCCGTTCCGGTCGCGGTGATCCTGACCGGGGAGGACCCCGAGCGCCACGTGCAGGGTGCCCTCAAGCTGGGAGCGGCGGCGGTGCTGACCAAGCCCAAGACCGCCCCCGAGGAGCTGGCCCGACGCGTCCTGGGTTGGCTGGAGGAGGGCGCCGGCTTCCGCGCGGTCTGAGTTAAAGAGAAAAGAGCCGGGCGATGCCCGGCCCTTCGCCGTTGACCGGCCCTACTTGGCCTTGCCGATCTTGAAGATCTTGGTGCCGCACTCCGGGCAGGTGCCGGTGATTGCGGGCTTGCCATTTTTCATGGTGATCTCCTGGGGATTCGAGATCTCGACCTGCTTCTTGTCCTTGAGACAGTAACCAGTAACAGCCATGCGTTTCTCCTTGATGAGCTCGCTGATCCAGTGCTTCAGCCCTTCCCGGTTTGGTCCTGCCCTCGTATTCGGGCTGAACTTGAAGCCAAGGCAGGAGTGTAGCCGCGCTCCAATACGAATGCAAGTGTCGCTGAACTCGCGGCGAGGACTTTCAGCCCCCGATCTGGGACATCGAGCGCGCCGGGGCGACGAAATCGGGCGACCCGATCCGGTGCCCCGCCCACTTGCCGGCGACGGCCCGGCGGATGATCCCGGCGATCTCCTCGTCGGCGGCCCCGGCGCGCAGCGGGCCCCTGAGGTCGTGCTCGTCGAGCGCGAACAGGCAGGTGCGAAGGTGGCCGTCGGCGGTCAGGCGGAGGCGGTCGCAGCTGCCGCAGAAGGGCTCGCTGACCGAGCTGATGAACCCCACGCTCCCCGGGGCGCCGTCGGCGAAGAGGAACCGCACCGCGGGTTCGGGGCCGTCCTCGTCAGCGCGCCGCAGCGGATAGGTGGCCTCGATCTGCGCCCGCAGCTCGGCGGACGGCACCACGTGGTCCTGGGTCCACTGGTGGCCGGCGTCGAGCGGCATGTACTCGATGAAGCGCACGTGGTAGTCGTGCGTCCGGGCCAGGGTGGCGAAATCCACGGCCTCGTCATCGTTGACCCCGCGCACCATCACGGCGTTGACCTTGACCGGTCGCAGTCCCGCCGCGGCCGCCGCCTGGAGCCCGTCGACGACACGGTCGAGCGCGTCGCGCCGGGTCACCTCGTGGAAGCGCGCGGGCTGCAGCGAGTCGAGGCTGACGTTGACCCGGTCGAGCCCCGCGTCGGCCAGCGCCTGCGCCTTCTCGGCGAGGCGGAAGCCGTTGGTGGTCATCGACAGGTCGAGCCCCGGGTGCGTCGCCGCCAGGGACCCCACCAGCTGCTCGACGCCGGTCCGCACCAGCGGCTCCCCGCCGGTGACGCGCACGGTCTTCACCCCCAGCTCGACGAGGATTCCCACCAGCCGGGTGATCTCCTTAAAGGTCAGGACCTCCTCGCGCGGCAGCCAGTCCAGCCCCTCGGCCGGCATGCAGTAAACGCAGCGGAAGTTGCAGCGGTCGGTGACCGACACGCGCAGGTCACTGGCCACGCGTCCGAAGGAATCCACCAGGGGGGCCAGGGGCACCTTGCGATTATCCGCCCCCGTTCGGATGGTACCTTCAGCCATGATCTTCCTCAGCGATTTCCTCCGCGCCGAGATCGTCGACAACAAGCAGCGGCACGTCGGCCGGGTCGGTGACCTGGTCGTGCGCATGACCGATCCCTTCCCCGTGGTCGAGGGTGTGCTGCTGCGGGGACGCGAGAAGCGGCTGATCCCGTGGTCCCGCGTGCGCTCGTTCGAAGCGCGCGAGGTGGTGCTGCGAATCGCGCGCGAGGACATCTCGACCGAACCCGCCGAGGACGACCGGGTCTGGCTCGCCCGTGACGTGCTCGACAAGCAGATCGTCGACACCGACGGGCGCCGCGTGGTGCGTGTCAACGACCTGCAGCTGTCGTCGGTGCACGGGCGGATGCTGGTGGTGGGCGTGGACATCGGCGGACGGGGGCTGTTGCGCCGCCTCGGCCTGGAGGACCTGGGCAAGTTCGTGGCCCACGTCGCCCGGCGCGACTGGGCCCAGAAGCTGATCGCCTGGGACGTGGTCGACACCGTTGAGACCAACCTCGAGGCGGTCAAGCTGCGGATCAGCCACCAGAAGCTGGCCAAGATGCACCCGGCGGACATCGCCGAGGTCGCCGACCGCCTCTCGGCCAAGCAGCGCGACGCCATCTTTGCCTCCCTGGACGACGACATCGCCGCCGACACCCTGCAGGAGATGGACGCCGACGACCAGGTCGACATCCTCGAGCGCCTCGACCCCGAGCGCGCCGCCGACATCCTCGAGGAGATGGACCCCGACGAGGCCGCCGACCTCCTCGCCGACCTCCCCGAGGAGCGGGCCGCGGCGCACCTGAAGCGCATGGAGCAGGACGAGGCCGAGGACGTCGAGGAGCTCCTGGCCTATGAGGAGGACACCGCCGGCGGCCTGATGACGACCGAGTACGTGACCCTCACCAGCGACCTCACGGCCGCCCAGGCCATCGACCGGCTGCGCGAGCTGGAGCCCGAGGCGGAGTCGATCTACTACATCTACGTCGTCGAGGCCGACGAGACCCTGGTGGCGGTGCTCTCGCTGCGCGACCTGATCGTCGCCAAACCGGGGGTCCCGATCGGCGACATCATGATCCGCCACGTCATCACCGTCCCCCTGGACGCCAGCCACGACGAGGTCGCCGAGGTGATGCGAAAGTACAACCTGCTGGCGGTGCCGGTGGTGGGCGAGAACAACCACCTCGAGGGCATCGTGACCGTCGACGACGTCATGGACACCGTGCTCGTCGGCGCCGGCCGCCGTGGCCTGGCGCGGATCTTCGGCTGAGCCATGGCCGCGAACCTGCTGGGGCGCCGCCGCGTCCAGCTCGTCCTCTTCCTGGGGATCCTCGGCCCGGGACTGATCACCTCCACCGCCGACAACGACGCCGGCGGCATCTTCACCTACGCGCAGGCAGGGGCGAAGTACGGCTACGACATGATCTGGCTGCTGCTCATCACCACCATCGCACTGGCGGTGGTGCAGGAGTTCAACGCCCGCCTCGGCATCGTCACCGGCAAGGGCCTGGCCGACCTCATCCGCGAGCGCTTTGGCGTGCGCATCACGGTCTTCGCGATGGCCCTGCTGATCGTGGCCAACGTCGCCACCGTGATCGCGGAGTTCGCAGGCATCGCGCTGGCCGGCGAGGCCTTCAACGTCTCGCGCTACATCACCGTGCCGCTGGCCGCGATCTTCGTCTGGTACCTGGTGCTGCGAGGGTCGTACCGCGTCGTCGAGAAGGTCTTCCTGCTGCTCAGCCTGGTCTACTTCTCGTACATCGTCTCGGGGTACATGGTGCATGCGCCCTGGGGCCAGGTGTTGCGGCACTCGGTCGCCCCGCACATCCAGCTCAACAGTGAATACCTGCTGCTCTGCGTGGCGCTGGTGGGCACCACCATCACCCCCTGGATGCAGTTCTACCTGCAGTCATCGGTGGTCGACAAGGGCCTGCGCGAGGAGGAGCTGCAGTACGAGCGCGCGGATGTCTTCATCGGCTCGCTGGTGACCGACATCATCGCCTTCTTCATCATCGTCGCCACCGCCGCGACCCTCAACGCTACGGGCCACACCAACATCGTCGACGCCAGGGACGCGGCCCAGGGGCTGGCGCCGCTGGCGGGCCAGGGTGCCAAGGCGCTGTTCGTGCTGGGGCTGGTCGGCGCGTCCCTGCTGGCGGCGTCGGTGCTGCCGCTGTCGACGGCCTACGCCGCGTGTGAGGCGTTCGGTTGGGAGCGCGGCGTCAACCGCCGCCTCCGCGAGGCGCCGGCGTTCTTCACCATCTACACCGGGCTGATCGTGATCGGCGCCCTCGCCATCCTGGTGCCCGGCCTGCCGCTGACCGCGACCACCATCCTCAGCCAGGACGTCGACGGGCTGATCCTGCCGGCGATCCTGATCTTCATGTTCGTGCTGATCAACGACAAGCGGCTGATGGGCCGCTACGCCAACGGCAGGTTCGCCAACATCTTCGGCGGCGCCACCATTGCCAGCATCATCGTGCTGGCGCTGTCGCTGGTGCTCTCAACCATCCCCGGCTTTCCGTGGGTTCACCTCTGAGGGCAAAGCGGGGGCGAGCCCGGCGCTGCGCGCGAGGAGCTCCACCTGGGTGATGCGCCACCAGCGGTAGCGAACCTCGTGGAGGGTCTGGCCGTCGGCTCCCACCAGCCTCAGCCCGCGGCTTGAGGGTTGGATGCTGCCAACCTCGGCGCGGGTCCACGACCTGCGCACCTGGCCCAACTGCCTCAGCTCCACCCGCGCATCGGTGATGAACACCCCGCTCTCCCGGGCACTGACCCAGAGGATGTAGGCGGGCACCAGGAATGCCAGCAGGAAGAGCACGCTGAGCACCGCCTGGCCTGGGCTTGTGGGCCGATCCCGAACCAGGCCGATCGCGATCAGCAGGGCGATGGCGGCAAACAGGATCGGCACCGCGTCACCGCCGGGGGCGGCCTGACGCAGGGACTTCACCGGTCCTTCGGTGGTGGGGTTTTGGGCCATCAGGGCACCTCTTCTGCGATCGTCAGCTGGTACTGCGACATTCTGTCCCACAGGGCCTCGCGGGTCATTGCGCGCAGGCCCGCCAACCCCGGCGCCTCGACCGCGAAGGACGCGCATACCACCCCCCAGCGCAGGGCCTCGAGGAGGTCGGCGCTGAGCAGGGCGGGGCGGTCGCTGTCCCGTAGCCACCTGTGGCCCGCCTCTTCGGGCACCCGCTGTGCCAGCCGGCCCAGGAAACCCCCGGCCAGGGCGTCGCCCGCCCCGGTGGGGTCGATGGCCTCCACGGGGTACGCCGGCAACTCGTAGATCGTCGCCGGGGTCCAGAGCTCCGCGCCCGCGGCCCCGCGCTTGACCACCACCGCGTCGAGCCCGAAGCGCGACATCACCAACGAGGCGGGGGCGTCGTCCTCGCCGCCGGAGAGCAGGCGCACCTCGGTCTCGGTCGCCAGCAGGACCCGGGAGGCGATCAGCACCCGCCCCACCAGCTCGCGCTGCTCCCGGATGAAGCCGTCCATGGTGTCGGCCGCCAGCAGCGACCCCGGCGGCGCGGCCTGGGCCACCGCCAGCTGGGTCGCGGGCTCGCAGCTGCCCAACAGGATCACGCTGGGCCACTGCGCCGCCCCCTCCAGCGGCGGCAGGTAACCCGC
>DAINSI010000084.1:0-8475 GCA_036741395.1 Candidatus Dormiibacterota bacterium | reverse complement strand
TGACGATGCGCTCGTTCATCTCCGGGTTGCCCATCTGGAAGGCCTCGGTGCCGATCACCCCGGGGGCGATGATGTTTGAGGTGATGCCGTGGCGGCCACCCTCCAGCGCCATCGTTTTCCCCAGGCCGATGACCCCGGCCTTGGTCGTCGAGTAGCTGGACTGCCCGAAGCCACCGAGAGTCCCGGCCACCGACGCCATGAAGATGATGCGGCCGAAGCCCTTCTCCTTCATGTGCGGGAAGACCGCCTTGGTCACGTTGAAAGCACCGCTGAGGTTGACCTTGAGGTCGCGGTCCCAGAGGTTGTCCTGCTGGCGCTCGATCGGGCCGACATGGTCCAGGGTGGCGGCGTTGTTGATCAGGATGTCGATGTGGCCGTACTCCTGGATCACCTTGCCGACGACCTCGGCGACCTGCTCGCGGTTGGTGACATCCATCTTGTAGGCCGAGGCCTTGCGCCCCATGGCGATGATGTCGGCGACGGTCTTCTCGGTGTAGATCGCGCCCTGCGACTGCATCACGTTGGCGAGGATGGACTCGGACTGCTCGACCGCCTTTTCCAGATCGGGGTCGGACTCGATGAGGATGTCGGTGACGACGACGTCAGCGCCGAGCGACGCCAGGGTCATGCAGTCCTGTCGGCCCAGGCCGCGGGAACCGCCGGTGACGAGCGCCACCTTGCCGGTCAGGTCACAAAAGGCCATCAGAACTCCTTCGGAGAGCCGGCCTGGCGGCCGGCGTGGTCGGCGCGTTCGGCGCCGGGTCTGTCAGCCGATCTGGCGATCGGCACTCCGGGCTCATCGCCCGGAGTCAATCCTGTATTGATATGAGAGCCTCGGCGTGGCTGAGCACCTTGTCTGCACGCTGGTTCTCCATCCAGACGTCGAGGATCGCGCTGCGGCCGTCGCCGGCCACGCTCTTGACTCTCCCGCGGCAGCGAACGGTATCGCCGGGCTGGACCATGTTGGAGAAGCGCACCGTCAGGCGGCGCAGGCGCGCGGGGTCGCCCAGCCAGTCGGTGAGGGCGCGCGACAACAGCCCGTAGTTGAGCATCCCGTGGGCGATCACCCCCGGCAGGCCGACCGACCTGGCGATGGCGTCGTCCTGGTGGATGGGGTTCTGGTCGCCGGAGGCGTCGGCGTAGGCCTTGATCTGCTCCCGGGTATGGGTGACCGCGAGGTCGAGGACCTCGTCGCCCACCTCGAGCGGGGAAGTCGCGGTCACTTCGTGTTCGTCTCGGCGGGGTCGGGCAGGACGAGGATGGTGCCCAGCGAGCGGCAGACCTGCGCGCCCGCCTCGTCGGTGACCAGCACCTCGGCGCTGACAAACTGGAGTTGCCGCTTGCGGGTGATCTCGGCGATCCGTCCCTGGGCGGTGAGCCGCTCCCCCACCCGGATGGCGCGGGTCCAGGTGAACTCCTGCCCGGCGTGGATCAGCCGCGATGGCTCGATGCCCGCGTGCAGCAGGCTGCGCGAACCCGCCCCCAGCGCGTAGACCGCGGCGTAGCTCGGGGGCGCGACCTTGCCCTCGCTATCGTCCGGCGCCTGGGGGTAGGCCGGGTTGGCGTCCCCGATGGCCTGTGCGTAGGCGTAAACCGAGGCGGCCTCGACGCTTATCGTCACCGCCTCGGTGGCCTGCCCTGCGAGGTCTTCCAGTTCGATAGGAGTGCTAGCGGAGAACCTGCTGGAGCTTCATGGCCAGCCCCATGTCGCCCTTGACCTTGAGCTTGCCGCTCATGAAGGCCATGGTGCCGTCGAGCTTGCCCGAGACCAGGTCCAGGAAGTCGCTGGCGGCCATCGTGATCGTGATATTGGGGTTCTCGGCCTGGCCGCTGCCCATCTCGCCGGTGCCGTCGGCCAGCTTCACCCAGCGCTCGCCACCACCGTCGCCGGTGAGGTCGAACTGGTAGATGGCATTCATGCCCTTGACCTTGTCGGGGTCCTCCTTGAGACGGCCTTCCATCTCGGTAAAGACTTCGTCGACCGTTTCAGCCACGCAGGATCCTCCTCAATCTGACGGGTGCGTCATCTCGGGAGGATAGGTGCGCGCGGAAGCAAAGTCAAAAGCGGGGACGGCGGCCGCCTAAAGCTTCTTTGCGGGCGCCTTTTTGGTCTTGGACGCAGCCTTGGCTGGAGACTTGCCCGGTCCCTTGCGGGGCGCCGGCCTGGCCCCCTTGGCGTCGGCCTCGACGAGCTTCTTGAGCTTCCGCAGCGATTTCTCGAGGTTGCCGCGAATGATCCCGTTCACCCCGGGCACGAACTTGAAGACCATCGGCAGCTCGTACTCATAGAGCAGGGTGGCGTCCGAGGTCCCGTCGTCGTAGTCTTCGAACTGCCAGGTGCCGCGGGTCTTGGGGCCCTTGCGCGAGGTGGCGACCATCATCTCGCCGTCCTTCCACGAGGTGACTTCCAGCTCCACGTCGAAGGGCTTGCCCGCAACCACGGCGACGGACGCGAAGCGGGCACCCTTGCCGGCGCGCTTGCTGCCGATGGGGTCGTAGCGCGTGATCCCGTTCATGAACCGAGGGGTATTGGACGGCTCGGCGACGAAATCAAAGACCGTGCGCGCCGCGGCCTGGATGGTCACGGTGACCTCGGCATCACTCATCAGAACACGCCTCGGTAGTCGAGTTCCTTCTTCTTCTCCTCGGCCTCCTGGATGGTGTCGAAATGGGCGAAATGACCCTTGCCGTGGACGTAGTAACCACCTCCCTGGTCGGGCGTGATCTTCACGTCAGGGAGATCGGTGTCGTACACCTGTCCCGAGTCGCTGACGCGCAGTTTGGTCACGCCCCGATTATGGGCTCCCGGCGCGAGCTTGACCGCGCCGACCGTCAGCCCTAGAGTCCGCGGAGATGACCGTCAGCGCCTTCGACGTCGCCCAGCAGCAGTTCGACGCGGCCGCGGAGGCGATGGGCCTGGACCCCTCGATGCGCGAGGTCCTGCGGATGCCGCAGCGCGAGCTGATCGTCAATTTCCCGGTGCGCATGGACCGAGGCCCGGTGCGGGTCTTCACCGGTTACCGTGTGCAGCACAACATCACCCGCGGCCCGGCCAAGGGCGGTCTGCGCTATCACCCCGGGGTGACCCTGGACGAGGTGCGCGCGCTGGCGATGTGGATGAGCTGGAAGACCGCCCTCATGGACATACCCTTCGGCGGGGCCAAGGGCGGGGTGATCGTGGATCCCGGCCGGCTCTCCGACCAGGAACTGGAGAACCTGACGCGACGCTTCGCCACCGAGATTTCCATCTTCGTCGGGCCGCACAGCGACATCCCTGCCCCTGACATGGGCACCAACGCCCAGATCATGGCCTGGTACATGGACACCATGTCGATGCACGTCGGCTACTCGATGCCGGCGGTGGTAACCGGCAAGCCGGTCCAGGTGGGTGGCTCGCTGGGCCGGCTTGAGGCGACCGGGCGGGGCGTCGCCACGGTGACGGTGCAGGCGCTGGCGCGCCTGGGGATCGCCCCCGCCGACGCCACGGTCGCGCTGCAGGGCTTCGGTAACGTGGGCTCGATCTCGGCGCTGCTGCTGGCCCGGGCCGGGTGCCGGGTGGTCGGGCTGAGCGACGTCAACGGGGCGATCTGGGACCCGTCGGGGTTCGACGTCCCAGCCCTCCAGGCCTGGGTGAAGGAACACCGGACGGTCGTCGGCTACCCCGGGAGCACCGCGGTCAGCAATGCCGAGCTCCTCACCGGTGATGCGACCGTGCTGGTCCCGGCGGCGCTGGAGGGGGTGATCACGACCGACATCGCTCGCGAGGCCAGGTGCCGGCTGGTGGTGGAAGGGGCCAACGGGCCCACCGGGCCGGACGCCGACCTGGTCCTCGAGGAGCGGGACATCCTGCTGGTGCCCGATATCCTCGCCAACGCCGGTGGCGTCGTGGTCTCGTACTTCGAGTGGGTGCAGGACCTGCAGGCCTTCTTCTGGGAGGAGGGCGAGATCAACAACCGCCTGGAGAACCTGATGCACCGCGCCTTCGAGACGGTCTGGAACCTCGCCGAGTCGTCTGGGACCACGATGCGGCAGGCGGCGTACTCGCTGGCGCTGGACAAGGTCGCGCAGGCCACGATCGTCCGCGGCATTTACCCCTGAGCTGACTGCTGCCGGACGCGGGCGCCCGGGTCAGTCGACGGAGAAGCGGTAGCCCACCCCCGGGACGCTGTGGACGTAGCGGGGACGCTCAGAATCGACCTCGATCTTCTTGCGCAGCCGGTAAACGTGGGCGTCGACAGTGCGGGTCTCGATGTCGACCTCGTAGCCCCAGACCTCGCGAAGAAGGTCGGAGCGGCTGAAGACGTGGCCCTGTCGGGAGGTCAGCAGGGCCAGGACGTTGAACTCGGTCACCGTCAGGTTGATCTCCTGGCCGTCGCGCCAGACCTGGCGGCGGCTGATGTCGAGGGCCAGGCCCGGATACTCGCGGCGCGACGTTGCGGGCACGACCTCGGCGATCGAGTCGGTGCGACGCAGGTGGGCGCCGATCCGCGCCAGCAACTCGCGGACCTCGAAGGGCTTGGTGACGTAGTCGTCGGCACCGACCTCGAGACCGACCACCTTGTCGATCGTGTCGCTCTTGGCGGTGAGCATGATGATCGCCACCAGGGATCCGTCCGCACGCAATTTGCGGCAGACGTCGAGGCCCGACATGCCGGGCATGTTGATGTCGAGCAGGATCAGGTCGGGGTTCTCGGCGCGAGCCTTGTCGAGCCCCTCGTCACCGGTGGTCGCCTCGACGATCGCGTAGTTCTGGGGCTGCAGCGACATACGCAGGACCTGACGGGCCTGCGCGTCGTCTTCGATGATGAGGATCTTTTTGCTTCCGGCCACGGGGCGAGAGTGGGTTATTGCTGCCTCAGGTACTCGGTGACGTCGCGGACGAATCGGCGTACGTCGATCGGCTTGGTAATGTAACCCACGCAGCCAGCCTGCAGGGCTTCCTCGCGGGCGCCCTTCATGGCGTTGGCCGTCATCGCCACGATCTTGATGTCCGCGGTGTCCGGGTCTGCCTTGATTGCCCGGGTCGCCGCCAGCCCATCCATCCCACCCGGCAACTGGATGTCCATCAGGATCAGCGCCGGCTTGAGCTCCTTGGCCTTGAGCAAGCCCTCCTGGCCGTCGACCGCCGACTCCACCCGGAAGCCCCCGCCGCCCAGGACCAGCTTGGCCAGCTCGAGGTTGCTGGGGTTGTCCTCGACGATGAGAATCATCTTGGCGGCCTGCTCCTGCTCCTCGGTCCCCGTCCCGACCTGCAGCGGGACGTTGAAGGTGAACGTCGAGCCCTTGCCCTCGTTGCTGGTGACCGTGATGCTGCCGCCATGGAGCTCGACGAGTCGTTTGACCAGGGCCAGCCCGAGGCCGGTTCCCTTTTGCTTCTGGTGCTCGCCCTGGATCATGTAGAACTCGCCCCAGATCTTGTCGATGTGTTCGGGCGGGATGCCGACGCCGCTGTCGGTGACCGATACGACCACGTCCTGGGCCTGCTTGCGCAGCTTGGCTTCGACGGTGATGGTCCCGGCCTCGGGCGTGAATTTGATGGCATTGGAGAGCAGGTTGTAGAGGACCTGCTTGATCTTGCCCTTGTCGGCATAGATGGTCAGGTCCTCGGGTTCGACGGAGATCGTCAGCTCGATCCCCTTCCTCCCGGCCAGCGCCTTGACCACCGTGAGGACCTCTCGGAAGGCCGAGTCGACGACGGTGTCCTCGAGGATCAGGTCCATGCGCCCGGCTTCGATCTTGGACATGTCGAGGACGTCGTTGATCAGCTGCAGGAGATGCTCACCGGAGGCGTGGATGGCCTCGAGGGACTCCACCCGCTGTTCCTCCGTGAGAGCACCCGCGAGGTTGTCCTTGAGGATCTCGCTGAAGCCCAGGATCGAGTTCAGCGGCGTCCGCAGCTCGTGGCTCATGTTGGCCAGGAACTCTGATTTGAGCCGGCTGACCTCCTTGATCTGGACGTTGGCGTCCTCGAGGTTGGCGTTCAGCTCCTCGATACGATCGAGCTGCCCCTGCATCTCCGTGTACTGGCGCGCGTTCTCGATGCTGATCGCCGACTGGTTGATGATGACCCGGACCAGCGCGGCCTCGACGTCAGTGAAGGGCTGGACCTGGCGCCGGGCCATGGTCATGGCGCCGATCACCCGCTGCGGGGAGCTCAGCGGGATCAGCAGCATCGAGCGCGGCGCCCGTGCCGGGTCGACGATCTTGAACCGCGGGTCCTCGAGGGCGTCGGGGATGTTCACCATCTCGTTGCTCTGGACGGTCCAGCCGACGATGCCCTCCCCGACCTTGAAGCGGGCGATCCGGTTGACCTGGTCGGAGAACGGGTAGGTCGCGATCGCCTGCAGCTCGCCGCCGTCATCCGTCAGGAGAAAAACGCTGGCTGCGTCGAAGGAGACCATCCTGCTGGTGGCCTGGAGCATGAAGTCGATGTTCTCCTTGAGGTTGAGCGAGGATGTGAGCATCCCGCCCAACTGACCAAGCAGTTCGACCAGGTTTTGTTGTGACGCGACCTGCGTCATGCGCCCCAGTATAGGGTGGCATCGCGAACCCATCCCGAGTGGATGGCGAGCCTGTTACACGACTGATCCCTCTCGGGGCCGCCTAGATGTGGCCCAGCTCCCTCAGGCTCGAGCACCCGGTCCGGGAAACCACGAGGTGGTCGAGCAGTTCCAGGCCCAGCAGCCGGGCAGCCGAGACGAGCTGGCTGGTGACCGCGATGTCCTCGCGGCTGGGCGTGGTATCGCCCGACGGGTGGTTGTGGACCAGAACCAGCGCCGCCGCCGGGATCCTCAGGGCGGGCGCCAGCACGTCGCGCGGCTGGATCACGCTGGCCCTCAGTCCTCCCACGGCCACCAGCTCGCGGTGCAAGGGGCGGTTGCGCGAGTCCAGGTACAGGGCCACGACGCGCTCCTGCGGTGACCCCCGGATATCCGCGACGTGGGCGAGGACATCGGCAGGGCCGGTGATCGGCGCCGGCATGGCCCAGCTCTCGCGGTCGAGGTGCACGGCCAGCTCGGCGCAGAGCCGCAACCTTCGGGCCTGGCGCGGCGTGAACCCGAGGCCCACGGCGCGCTCGGCGCCCTGGTCACCGGTCCAGGCGGCGACACCACAGGCGAGGGCATCGCGAACCAGGGGAAGACAGGTCGCGGAGCGGTCGGGGTCGACCAGCGCCGCGACGATACTCGCCAGGGACTGATCCTCAGCCGTCATCCCCACGACGGCCATTATATCAACTTATTGGTGTAGTTGCGTTCGCTAAAAACTAGCCGAGGTGAAAGAGGTCGATCATCAGCCACAGGAATACCAGGGTCAGGCCGACGACGACAAGGATGTAGGCGGTCCAGCGCGCCACCGGGTGGTTCCACCCCACCCTGCGTGCCGGGAGGGGCGCGGGCGGGCTGCTCGAGCGGTCACCGGGGAGAGCCGCCTCACTGGCACCGCCGGCCTCCGGGGGAGCGATCTCCAGCAGGGTCACGGCGTCCTTGAACATTGGTCCTCGCACCGAGGTTCTCGCGGGAGGGACGGCGACGGTATCGTCGGCGGCGGGTTGGGGAGCAGCGGCGACCGCGGGGAGAACCGGATCAACGACCTCCGTGGCAGGAACGACCTCGGCGGCGGCGACAACCGGCTCCGCGTTCACGGCCGCCTCGATCGCCGGGGCATCGCTCGGGGCAGGGGTGCCCGCATCCAAGACCGCGTCCGTGAGCGGCTCGTCCTCAACCGAGGGGGGCTCCGGATGGCCGGCCTTCACCAGCTCGACCCAGGTTGATGCCTCCTCCTCGGTGACCGGCTCTGGGGATACCGCCCCGGGCGCCGGCGCCGGCGGCGCGGGCTCTGACGGGCCCTCCAGCTCGGCAACGCCACCCGAGAACGCAGCAGCCTCGGTGGGTTCCGTTTCGATCGTGATGTCCGCAGCCGGGGGCTCTGCAGCGGATGGTTCGGCCGGCTCGGTCTGCCTCGCGGCCTCGGGCTCGGCGGTGATGTGGGCGCCGGCGCCAAGGCTGTCGAACGGGAGGCCAGGTTGATCGTCGATCGATACTGGGCCGTCGGTGGCCTCATCCCGCGGCGCGGGCGCCATTGGGACCGCGGCCACCGCCTCGGGCGGCTCCATGCTGGCAGGCTCCGTCGCCAGCTCGGCCGTCTGCCCTGACGGCGGCGGAGCGGTGGGAGGCAGGGTCAGGGGGGCCTCCGGTCGGGAGGGGCTGTCGGGTGCCTCACCAGACGGGATTGATGGCGTGGCGAGGGCATCGACATCGAGCGCGGCCGCGGCCATGTCGATCCCCAGCGGGACGGGAGAATCCACATCGGCAGCGGGCGCGGAGGGCGCCGCGATGGGCTCGGGCTTCGGTTCGGGCTCCGGCTCCGGCTTCGGTTCGGGCTCGGGCTCGGGCTCCGGCGTTGGCGCCGCCTCGGGCTCCGGCTCAGGCTCCGGCTCGGGCTCGGGCTCGGGCTCGGGCTCCGGCGTTGGCGCTG
>DAINSI010000083.1:0-8621 GCA_036741395.1 Candidatus Dormiibacterota bacterium | reverse complement strand
GACAGAATCGCTGACGGCTCCGTCGCGATGCGTCCACACATAGTCCATTACGCGCCCGCGCCCGACCGCGACATAATGACCTTGATGCCGCCGGCATGGACGCTCGGTTGACCCCAGGAGTCCGCTCCATCCACCTGCTTCGTTCGCAGGTCCACATGGGCTGGAACCGGGATCGCGAGCCGGCCGTGTCGGTCGCCTCGGGGGCCGCGATCACGCTGGAGACGCAGGACGCATCCGGAGGTCAGCTGTCGCAATCCTCCAGCGCCGCCGACATCGCTTCGCTGGACTTCGGCCGGGTCAACCCGGTGACCGGCCCGATTTTCGTCGAGGACGCGAAACCCGGGGATGTCCTCCAGGTGGAACTGCTGGGTATTCGCCCCGGCTCCTGGGGCTGGACCGCGCAGATCCCGGGCTTCGGGCTGCTGACCGACCAGTTCCCGGAGCCCTGGATCCACACCTGGACCCTGGACGGCCCGCGGGTATCGTTCCGGGACGGAATCAGCATCCCCATCGAGCCCTTCTGCGGCGTCATCGGGGTCGCCCCCGCGGAGCCCGGTGAACACAGCGTGGTTCCGCCACGCCGGGTCGGCGGCAACCTGGACATCAGGCAACTGGGCCCCGGTGCCACGGTCTTTTTGCCGGTGGAGGTTGAGGGGGCGCTGCTCGGGGTCGGCGACACCCACGCTGCCCAGGGCGACGGCGAGGTCTGCGGCACCGCCATCGAGGCGGCGATGACGGTGGATCTGAGGGTCTGGGTGCGGCGCGACATCGATATCGACACCCCGGAGTTCGAGGTGACCCGCCCCCTCGAGCGCCCCAGCGCCGCCGCGGCGGGGTACCACGCGGTGACCGGGATTGCCCCCGACCTGATGGCGGCGACGCGCCAGAGCATCGAGCGCATGATCGCGCACCTCGGGTCCACCTACGGCCTCGACCCGGCGGCCGCCTACGCGCTGTGCTCGGTCGCGGTGGACCTCAAGATCAGCGAGGTGGTCGACGCCCCCAACTGGGTGGTGTCGGCCTTCCTACCCAGGGACATCCTCGACCGAGGCGCTCAGTAGCCGGAGCCGCTGCTCTTGGTACTGCCCCCCGACCCACCGGGTGAGTTCGTCGCGCCGCCGCAGGCCGCGAGGGCCAAGCCCGCGAGGATGATGATGACCAGCCTGCGCATGGGGTATGCCTCCCTGATGACGTAACCGGACGAGTAATTGTGACTACAACCGTCGGTTACGCGACAACTATCACCGCAGTACACTCAGCCGGCTTCAAGCAACACCAAGAGGGCATCAAGAATGGCCGAAAGTAACGGACCTGACCCCGGTCAGTAGGTCCCGTTGCGCAGGCCCTGGAGGTCCGCCTCGTCCGACGCGTCGTAGGTCTGCGGCGGGCCGCTGACGAACTGCTGCAGCAGGTTGCCCTGGTCGATGGCGTAGTACATCACGCTGTTGCTGTTGCTGCTGTGATGGGGGTGCGCGGCGTCCTCGTGGTCGATGGTGCTCTGGTAGCCGATGTTGACCATGCCCAGCACGTGGCCGAGCTCGTGGATCGTGACCGACTTCATGAACTCGTCCCCGTGCACCGTCGGGGTGGCGAGGCTCTGCACCGAGATGGTGAAGATCAGCATCTCGCTGGCCCCGTACGCGAGCCCGAGGACGTTGGCGTCGGGGCAGTAGGAGCCGTCGAGGAACATCACGTAGAGCGCGGCCGTGCTGCCGCCGGTGTGCACCCGGCGCTGCTGGGAGGTCGCCTGCTGGATGTCCGGGTCGCTCCAGCACCCACCGCCCTTGCCGCCGAACGCATGCGCCCCGCCCTGGGCGATCGACTTGCCGCTCTCGCGGCCGAGGACGCCAAGCAGGTTTGACGTCACCGCGCCGCTGGGGGCGGCGTTGCCCGCGACGTCGGCCTCCACCGTCACCCGGGAGTAGGGCGCGGGCCGCAGGAACGCCCGGCTCATGGCGCCGAGATTGCCGTCATCGGGGTTGCCCGCGGACGATCCCGGCCCCGACCCCGAAGCGCCGCCTGGCGCCGGACGCAAACCGCTGCCCGCATCACTGCGGCCCGGCGCAGGCGGCCGCGAACCGCTCCCGGCGCCGCCGCCCGACGGGTGGCCGGTCTGTCGCCCCGCACCCGGCTGCGCGGACGCACTCGGCGAGGCCGCGTTGGACGGCCCGGTGGACGGCGCCGCCTGGCTCCGCGTGCCTGACGCGGCGCCGCAGCCGGTCACGGCCAGGGAGAGCATCAACACCAGCGCCCTAGTCAGACGTGACGCTTAGGCGTACTCCTTCATGAGCGCCTCGAAGGCATCCCTGGTCGGCCGCAGGTCGGTCTCGTTGTAGTCGCGCAGCGGCTTCTCGGGGATGTTCTCCAGGGTTGCCAGGTCCTTGGCCTCGGGCTGGATGTAGAGCAGGCCGGTGAGGACCTCGCCCTTCTGACGCGCCTCGTGGATGACCTTGAGGGCGCCGATGCGGTCGCGGGGGTCGTGCTCCTCGTCGGAGAGCTTGCGCAGGTGGAGGTGGGAGCCGTCGTGGAGCACCACGTCGGATGAGGTGCCGGGCTCGTAGTCCGCCTCGATGTTCTCGTAGAAGGGGATGAAGTCGAGCTCCTGGATGGCCACGTCGTGCTGCTTGACGTACTTGTAGCTCTTGGTCGATCCCTCGTGGTCGTTGAAGGTGACGCAGGGGCTGACGATGTCGAGGATCGCGGTGCCCCGGTGGGCCAGCGCCGCCTTGATCAGCGGCACCAGCTGCTTGCCGTCGCCGGAGAACGAGCGCGCGACGAAGGATGCGCCCAGCTCCACCGCGAGGCCGCAGATGTCGATGGTCTCGAACTCGTTGGGCTTGCCGCCCTTCTGCACCGAGCCGACGTCGGCGGTCGCCGAGAACTGGCCCTTGGTGAGGCCATAGACGCCGTTGTTCTCGCAGATGTAGACCAGGTTCACGTTGCGGCGGATCATGTGGCAGAACTGCCCCAGGCCGATCGAGGCGGTGTCCCCGTCGCCGCTGATGCCCATGGCGATCAGCTCGCGGTTGGCCAGCTTGGCGCCGGTGGCGACCGATGGCATCCGACCGTGGACGCTGTTGAAGCCGTGTGACTGGCTGACGAAGTACGCCGGGGCCTTGGACGAGCAGCCGATGCCCGACATCTTGGCCAGCTTGTACGGCTCGACGCCGTACTCGAACAGCGCCTTGATGATGTGGTTGGTGATGGCATTGTGGCCGCACCCCGCGCACAGCGTGGTCTGCGCGCCCTTGTAGGACTCCCGCAGCAGGCCGACGTGGTTGTGGCCGTTGGTCGCCGCGCCGGCGTCGGCCTTGGGCCCGGCCCCGGGTGGCCCCCCGGGACGCTGCGCCCCGTTTTCGGTGTCGTCGTCGTCCTGGTTGGTGCCGCTGGTCGACCCGCGGGAGGCCGACTCCTGCCGGCGCCGTCCCTCGTTCGGGGGCTTCTGCCGGTACTCGATCTGGCTGGCGTCAACCCTGGGCGTGCTGTCGTGACCGTCGACGTCCTCGCGGTCCGGCTTGCCGTTCTTCTGGTTCTTCTGCTTGCTCATGCGTTGGCCGCCTCCACCGGCAGCGCGTAGACCTGGCGGGCGCGCTCGAACTCCGAGGGCGAGGCGATGCCCTCCTCGATCAGGATGGGCGCAACGATCGCCCGGGCGGGTATCGGGGTGCCGTCGTAGTGGCGGACTGAGAGGAGGTTGTCCTGGGTGGGGTTGAGGGTCAGCCGCAGGAGGTCGTACATCTGGCCGTCGCGGTTCTGGTCGACCACGTACACACGCTCGTGCCTGACGATGAACTTCATGACCTCCTGGGGGTGGGGGATCGCCCGAACCCTGCAGTAGTCGGTCTTCAACCCGCGCTTCTCGAGCTTGCGGCGAGCCTCCACCGCAGCGTGGTGCGTGGTGCCGTAGGCGATGATCCCGACGGCGTTGCCGTTGTCCTCGATGACCGGCTTGGGCACGAACTTGCGCGCCGACTTGTACTTCTTCTTGAGCCGGTCCATGACCCGCTCGTAGACCTCCGGGAGTTCGGTGTAGTTGGCGTACTCGTCGTGGCCGGAGCCGCGCGTGAAGTAGCCGGCGGACGGGTGGTTGGTGCCCGGCAGGGTGCGCCAGGGGATGCCGTCGTCGTCGACGTCGCGGTAACGGCCCCACTCGCCGATGCGCTCGAGGTCCTTGGCGCTGAGCACCTTGCCGCGGTCGAACTTGCGCTCCGGGTACTTGAACTTGTCGGACATCCACAGGTTCATGCCGAGGTCGAGGTCACTGAGCACGAAGACGATCGTCTGCAGGCGCTCGGCGAGGTCGAAGGCCATCTGGCCCATCTCGTAGCATTCCTCGACGGTGCCGGGGATCAGCACGATGTGCTTGGTGTCGCCGTGGGAGAGCAGGTGGGCGAACTCGATATCGCCCTGCGAGGTGCGCGTGGGCAGGCCGGTGGACGGTCCGATGCGCTGGATGTCCATGACCACCGCGGGCACCTCGGCGTAGTAGGCGAGGCCGGCGAACTCGGCCATCAGCGAGAGGCCGGGACCGGAGGTCGCGGTCATTGAGCGGGCGCCCGCCCAACCGGCACCGATCACCATACCGGCGGCGGCCAGCTCGTCCTCGGCCTGGATGATGGCGATGCGCTTCTCGCCGGTCTTGGCGTCGATGCGGAACTGGTTGGCGTACTGGTCGAGGTACTCGCAGACGCTTGACGACGGGGTGATCGGGTACCAGGCGGCGACGGTGCAGCCGCCCATGATCGCCCCCAGCGCGAGCGACTGGTTGCCCTCGATGAGGATCTTGCCATCCGTCCTGCCCCTCATCGGCTTGACCGTGAAGGGGTCGCGCTTCTGATGGTTCTCCGCCATGTAGTCGTGGCCGACCTTGATCATCTTCATGTTGGAGGGGATGACCTTCGGCTTTTTGGCGAACTGCTGCGCCAGCGACTTCTCCACGGTGCCGAGGGGGATCCCCAGGAGCCAGGCGACGCAGCCGACATAGATCATGTTGGTCAGGTACTTGCGGAGGTCGGGGTTGTCGACGTTTTCCTGGCCCAGCTTGTGGAAGGGGACGGCGTAGTAGTGGACGTCGTCGCGCTTCATGTTGCCGATGACCGGGTAGCTGGTCTCGTGGATCACCGCCGCGCCGTTGTCGACTCCCTGGATGTCACGTTGCCAGGTGGTGGGGTTGAGGGCGACCAGGACATCGATGTGGTCGGTGCGGCACTGGAAGCCATCGGGGCTGAGGCGGATCGAAAACCAGGTGGGGAGTCCCTCGATGTTCGACGGGAAGACGTTCTTGGGGGAGACCGGTATGCCCATCGAGAAGATGGTCCGGGCGATGATCAGGTTCGAGGATTGGCTCCCGGAACCGTTGATGGTGGCGGCCTGGAAGGTGAAGTCATTGACGATCGGCTTGGACTGTGCGGTGGCGGTTTCTTCCTGCGCGAGCAACTTTATTTGCGAACCCCTCGTGGCGAGTTGGACCCTAAGAGTCTAGAACGCGGGCCTCAGGCTCCCGTCGTGGCCCCCGCCATGGCCTCCAGCTGGGCCGCCGTCGGAGGTGGTTCGTTGAGCAGTTTCAGCTTGCCCTTGCGAATCGCGGTCTTCAACGCATCGACAATGTCGGGGTCGAACTGCCGCCCCTGGTGCTTGGTCAGCTCGTCCAGCGCGCGCTCCACCGACCCCGCGTTGCGATAGGTGCGGGTGGAGGTCATGGCGTCAAAGGCGTCGCAGACCATGATGATCCGCGAGGCCACGGGGATCGCCTTGCCCGAGATCCCCTCGGGGTACCCACCACCGCCGAAGTTCTCGTGGTGGTGGAGGATGATCGGCCCCACCTCCTTGAGGAAGTCGACGCCCTGGACCATCTCGTAGCCGATGGTGGCGTGGGCCTTGATGACCTCGTACTCCTCGGGGGTGAGCTTGTCCGGCTTGCGCAGCAGGGTGTCAGAGATGCCGATCTTGCCCACGTCGTGGAGCAGCGAGCCGAGGTGCAGGGACTCAAGGTCGATGGGCTCGTCCTCAATCTCTGAGGCGATGATCCGCGCATAATCAGCCACCCGGTGGGAGTGGCCGTGGGTGTAGGTGTCGCGGGCGTCGATCGCCGCCGCCAGGGCCTCGATGGTGGCCTTGTTGGCGTTCTGCACCAGCAGGTGGACCTTCTCGGGGTTCTTGGCCAGGCTGCTGACGCCGCTCTCCATGCCGTAACCCACGACCTGGTTGCGGCCCAGGTTCTTGGCCAGGTACATGGCCTGGTCGGAGCAACGCATGAGCTCCTCGGCGCCCGCGCAGTCGTCCGGGTAGGTCGCGATTCCCAGGGAAACCGTGACCTTGCGGCCCGGGATGCTGCCCAGCCGCGGGATGGAGAGGCGGTCGGCGGAGCGGCGGATCTTCTCCGCGACCATCAGCGCGCCCTCCTTGTCGGTGTCGGGCAGGAGCACCACGAACTCCTCCCCGCCGAAGCGCACCGGGAGGTCGATTGACCGCACCTGGTCACGCAGGACCTTGGCGAACCCCCTGAGGATCTCGTCGCCCTTCTGGTGGCCGTACTCATCGTTGACCTTCTTGAAGTGGTCGAGGTCGCAGTTGATCATCGATAGCGGGCGGTGGTTGCGCTGGCTGCGGATCATCTCGCGTTCGAGGATGTCGGAGAAGTAACGCCGGTTGGGGAGGCCGGTGAGGGAGTCGGTGAGGGACTGTTTCTCGGTGCGCTCGAACGCCCTGGCGACGAGGAAGATGACCGCCAGGAAGACCAGCGCGGCAAACGTGGTGAAGATCGCGGTGTTGCGCGCGGCCTGGTTGATCGGGGCCAGGAACGCGGTCTCGGGCTGGGCAACGAGGACCCGCCAGCCCTGGCGGATGCCCGAAAGCGGCGCATACCCGAACACCTCGGCCTGCCCGTCGGGGGCGAAGTAGGCGGTGGTGTTACCCGGGTCTGTGCCGGCGGTGACATGGTCGGCGAGGTCGGTCTGGCCGAGGTCGGAGACGCCGGCGTTGCCGAAGTTACCGCTCTGCGTTAGCGCCCGCTGGTCCGTCGGGTTGAGCGGGGCGAGGCTGTGGTACAGGGTTTTCTGCGCCCCGCTGGTGCCGATCACGATGCCGTGCTGGTCGAGCATCATGGCGTAGCGTTGCTGGCCCAGCAGGTTGGGGTCGAAGAAGCCGATGATCTTGTCGGGACTGGCCTGGAGCACAGCGACGGCGAGAATGCCGCCCACCGCGTCGCGCACCGGGCTGGCGATGTAGATCGCCGCGACCGGGGTGGCCCTGCCGATGTAGAGGTCGGAGACCGTGGGCGCCCCGCCCAGGGCCTGCTTGTAGAACTGGGCGCCGGCGAAGTCCTTGCTGCCGTTGAGCGCCGGGTCGCTGCTCTGGGTCACCGCCCCCGACCTGTCCAGCAGGAACGCGACTCGGAAGCTGGGGTCAGAAGCCCTGGTCCGCCGCAGCGCGTCCTGGGCGTCCGCCTCGCTCCCCACGGGGTCGCCGCCGGCCCAGCGCACAATTCCCGGCTCGGTGCCGAGCAGGCTGGCGCCCTTGCTCCACGCCTCCAGCTGGTCCCTGGTCTGCGCCGACAGCCCGATGGCGCGGCTGGTCAGGTTCTCGAGCTGCTGCCGCCGGAGGATATCCGAGTTGGCGGACAGGCTGAGCGCCAGCAGGCCGTAGAGCGGCAGCAGCGTCGCGACGATGAAGAAGAGGATCACCTTGGTCGACAGCCGCGCATGCTTGAGCTTCTGCCACAGGGAGGACGGGGTGAATTTGAACACGATCGCTATCAATTGTGAGGTAGCGATACCCTCCGCAACTAGAATCACGTGACAATGCGGTTGGCCAAGCGCATGGACCTGCTGGGCACGGAGTCCGCGTTTGAGGTCCTCGCCAGGGCCAGGCGGCTCGAGGCGGATGGGCAGAGCATCGTCCACCTGGAGATCGGTGAGCCCGATTTCGCGACGCCGCCGCACATCATCGCCGCCGCCGAGGCCGCGATCGAGGACGGGTATACCCACTACACCCCGGCCGGCGGTATCCCCGAGGTCCGCGACGCCGTCGCCGCGCACTACGGGCGGCGGCTCGGCGTCGAGTGCGAGGGCGGTGAGGTCATCCTCACCCCCGGCAGCAAGAACATCCTGATGTTCGCGATGATGGCGCTGATCGAGGCCGGGGACGAGGTCATCCTCCCCGACCCCGGGTATCCCATCTACCAGTCGCTGGTCAGCTTCATGGGCGCCACCCCCGTGGGCGTTCCCCTGCGCGAGGAGCGGGGTTTCCGCTTCGACGTCGAGGAGTTCAAGTCCCTGGTCACCGACCGGACCCGGATGGTGATCCTCAACTCACCCCAGAACCCGACGGGCGGCATCCTCGAGCGCGAGGACCTCGTCGAGGTGGCGAGGCTGGCCGTCGAGCGCGACCTCTGGATCGTCTCCGACGAGATCTACTCGCAGATCGCCTACGACGGCGCGGTGCCCTCGATCGCGGAGCTGCCGGGGATGAAGGAGCGGACCATCGTCATGGACGGCCTCTCCAAGGCCTACGCCATGTGCGGCTGGCGCTTGGGCATCGGGCTCGCCCCCGCGGAACTGATCAGACATATGGAGACGCTGATGATCAACAGCAGCTCCTGCGCCACCGCCTTCATCCAGGTG
>DAINSI010000082.1:0-8649 GCA_036741395.1 Candidatus Dormiibacterota bacterium | reverse complement strand
GACCCCATTCTTTGCCTACGCGGTGACCACCGCGCTCCGGAACGAGTCGGGGGAGCTCTTGGGATTCGCCAAGCTGACCCGCGACATCTCGGAGAGGAAGCAGCACATCGTCGAGCTCGAGTACCAGGCCCTTCACGACAGCCTGACCGGGCTTCCCAATCGAACCCTCCTCCGCGACCGCCTCGATCGCGAGATCTTGTCCGCGACCCGGCAGAACGGGGTGTGCGGGCTGCTGATCATGGACATCGATCAGTTCAAGGAAGTCAACGACACCATGGGCCACGAGGCCGGGGACATATTGCTGCACGCTTTTGCCGGCCGGATAGGGGAAACCATCCGTGACCTGGACACCGTCGCCCGCATGGGCGGCGACGAGTTCGCGATCTTGCCGGTCGGAGTGGCTGACATTGACGGGATTCTGGCGACCGCCACAAAGGTCCTCAAAGGGCTCGAAAAGCCCTTCGTCGTCGACGGTACTGCGATTTACGCCCGCGCGAGCATTGGCATCGCAGTCTTTCCCCAGCACGCGCCCGATGCCAGCACGCTGATGAGGCGCGCCGACGTGGCAATGTATGCGGCAAAGCAATCTCATCGCGGCTACGCCCTCTATGCGCCCGAGCAGGAAGAGAACATCACAAGGCGAATGGCCCTACTCGGTGAGTTGCGCGAGGCGATCTCCAAAGGCGAGTTGGTTCTCCACTACCAGCCCAGAGTTGATGTCCGCCAAAGACGCACGATTGGGGTTGAGGCACTGGTGCGGTGGAACCATCCACGGTACGGTCTGGTGCCTCCAGCGGAGTTCATCCTCGTGGCCGAGACGAGTGACCTCATCGGGCCGCTGACCTCGTGGGTCCTGAACCAGGCGCTCGGGCAGCTCCGCGCCTGGGACCTTTTAGGCATCGCCCTGGTCGCCTCCGTAAATCTCTCAGCCGCCAACCTGCCGGACCCGGACCTGGCGACCGGCATAAGAGGTCTGCTCAAGACCTGGCACATCCCAGCGGCACGAGTGATCTTGGAGATAACGGAGACGGCCCTGATATCCGCTGGCGGTGGCGAGACGCTGAAGCAGCTTCGCAAGCTTGGAATGGGCTTGTCCATCGACGACTTCGGTACCGGCTACGCTTCGCTAACGCACCTCCGCCAACTTCCACTCACGGAGCTCAAGTTGGATCGCTCCTTCGTTGGATCGATGGCGACCAACGAAGACGATGCCGCGATCGTGAAGCCGGCCATCAGCCTTGGTCACGACCTCGGTCTTAGCGTATCCGCTGAAGGCGTGGAGGATGAGGCGACCTGGGACATGCTCGCGGCATTCAAATGCGACGTGGTGCAGGGCTACTACGTGGCAAGGCCAATGCCCCCCGAACAACTGCCTGACTGGCTTGACAATTCCGGGTGGGCTTTGGCGGATGCCGGCGCCTCTGCCCCCCCCCGTAGGTCCAAGGGTCGAAGGTGAGCGACACCATCCTGGTGGTCGACGACGACGCGCGTCTGTTGCACGTGCTCGCCGTGTTCTTCGAACTGAAGGGCTACGAGGTTCGCACCGCCGCCGGGGGGCTGCCCGCGCTCGAAGCCATCGGGGAGCAGCGTCCGGACGTTGTCATCCTCGACGCGCTGATGCCCGACCTCGGCGGGCTGGAGGTCTGCAAGCGCCTGCGATCTGACGAGAAGCTCAAGGGGCTCCCCATCATCATTGTGACGGCTGCCGCGGAGCTCGAAAAGCCGGCGATCGCGGCAGGCGCGGACGCATTCGTAAGCAAGCCGTTTGATCTGGACGAGCTCCTCGGTCGGGTCGAGGAAAACCGCGCTCGGGGATGAGCACGCTCGTCTCGGAAACGACCGTTTCTGAGACGGGCGAAGCCGTCAGTAGCTCCGAGTCGGGGCGAGATGCCCACAACCCATGTCCATAATCAACGTCTCGGAGGACAGCTGACCCTGGGTTTCTGATACGGTGCGGCGATGAGTCACGTGCTCGGCTACGCCCGCGTCTCCACCGTCGATCAGAACCCGGACCTGCAGCTCGATGCGCTCAAGGCGGCCGGGCGCCTGTCGCCGCTCGGTTACGGGCACATCAACGTGCTCGGCCGCTACCAGTTCACCCTTCCAGAGCGTGTGCGGCACGGCGAACTGCGAGATCTCCGCGAGCCTGACTCTGAGGAGGAGCTACTGGTCGCCGGGCTGCGATCCCCCGCGAGGCGGCCTTAACCCGGCTTTCGGTTCCATTGCTACTCGGGGGCCGACCTCTCTACGGCGCGAGAGGGATCTCCACCAGGAACTCGCTGCCGGCGCCCACGTGGCTGCGTACCGAGATCGTGCCCCCGTGCTCCTGGACGATCCACTGGGCGATCGACAGCCCCAACCCCCTCCCCTCGTGCTGCCGGCGGTCTGCGCCCCGGTAGAAGCGATCGAAGATCCGCGGCAGTTCGGCGGGGTCAATCCCCGGGCCGCGGTCACGCACGCTGACCCGCAGGCGGCCGCCCTCGACGACCCCCACGAAGCTCACCGCCGCCCCCGGCGGGGTGAAGCGCGTGGCGTTGTCGAGCAGGATCGAGAAGAGTTGCCGCAGCCGCACGTCGTCGCCGCTGATGAGGCCGTCGGCATCCCCCGAGGCCTCCAGGCGGACCCCGCGAGCCTCCGCCAGCAGGCTCCCGGACGCCGCGGCCTCGTCCAGCAGGGCGGCGATCTCGACCGGCTCCCGGCGCAGGGCGCTGCGGGAATCGGCCTGCGCCAGGAGGCCGAGCTCCTCGACCATGCGCGCCAGCTGCACGGTCTCGCTGATGATGTCCTGCGCCAGCCGCTCCACGCGGGGGGACACCGTGGCTTTCTGGCGCATGATCGATTCCGCGGCGGTACGGATAACGGTGACCGGGGTGCGCAGCTCGTGGGAGGCGTCGGAGACGAAGTCCTTCTGCTGCAGCAGGCCGGCGCGGATCGGCTGGAGCGCCTTGTCGGCGAGCCAGAGCCCGGCGACAAAGGCCAGCACCAGTGCCACCACGGTGGCCCCCAGCAGCAGGGAGACCACGCTGGCGTTGGCGTCGACGAGGGTCCTCGCTGGACGCGCCACCTGCACCACCGCCGCGACCCGCGACCCCTGCGGCTGGTAGACCGGCTGGGTGTAGACGATGAAGGGCTCGCCCGACCGCAGCAGCGAACTGTAGCCGGCGTGCCCCGCCAGGGCGGAGCTCAGGGCCCGACTATCGGGGAGTACCGCGGGCGCGAATGGGGTGGCGTTGGTCAGGACCGCCCCGCTGGCGGTGCTGGCGTAGAGCGACACATCGCTCCAGCTGGGGTCAGACCCCAGCTCGGCGCGGTCGAAGCCGCTGACCCCCCCGACAAACGCGATCGCCGCCGAGGCCTGCTGGGCCTTGTGCTGCAGGTCCTGGTCGAGCTTGGCCTCCAGCGCGTTGCCCATGATCGACAGGACCCCGATGTCGAGGACCACCAGGATGATGGCCAGGAAGACCACATACCAGGCCGCCAGCCTCAACCTGGCCCTGTCGAAGAGGCCGCGCTGAAGCACGGATCAGTTGGCGACCAGGCGGTAGCCCAGGCCATGGACGGTCTGGATCGGGGCGGGTCGCGAACCGCTGCCGAGCTTGCGGCGCAGGTACGAGATGTAGACCGCCACCCGGTTGGTCAGGCCGTCGAACTCGTAGCTCCAGACGTGGTCCGCAATCTGCTGGCCGCTGAGCACCTGGTTGGGGTGCCGCATGAAGTACTCCAGGAGGGCGAATTCCTTGGGGGTGAGCTCCACCAGCGCCTCGCCTCGCCAGACCTCGCGGGTCTTGAGGTCGAGGCTGATCTGGCCCACCGTGAGCCGGTTGCCGACACTGGCGGCGACGTCGCGCCGCCCCAGGGCGCGCACCCGCGCCAGAAGCTCGGCGATGGCAAAGGGCTTGGTCAGGTAGTCATCGGCACCGGCGTCCAGGCCGACCACCCGGTCGTCGACCGCGGTGCGCGCCGTCAGCATCAGGATCGGGGTCCGGTCCCCCGCCGCGCGCACCCGGCGGCAAACCTCCAGGCCGGGTATCCCCGGCAGCATCAGGTCGAGGATGATGACGTCGTACTCGCCGGTCGCCGCGAACTGCAGGCCATCCTCGCCGTCGAAGGCGACGTCGACGGTGTGGTTCTCATCCTGGAGCATCTCCTGGACCAGGAGGGCCAGCTTGCGCTCGTCCTCGACTATGAGCAGGCGCATCGGTGGATCCCGGTTACGACAGGCTGGCCGGCCGCTTTCCCAGCGTGACCTCGACGGTCTGCTTGCCGCCGCCCCGCATGACGGACAGCTTGACCCGGTCGCCAACCTTGTGCTTGGACAGCAGGGCAAACAGGGTGTTGTCCTGGTCGATGTCCTCGCCGTCGATCTGGGTGATGATGTCGCCCTTCCTGACGCCGCCCTGCTCCGACGGCGAGCCCGCCTTGACGTCGGAGACGAGGGCGCCGTGGTCGACGGGGAGCGACTTCTGGGCCTGGAGCTGGCTGTCGATGTTCTGGTACTGGATGCCCAGGTAGGGATGCGAAACGATCCCGTTCTGGAGTATCTGCTGGACGACGTCCCGCGCCCGGTCCACGGGGATGGCAAAGCCGATGCCCTGCGCGACGTCGCCGCTGCTGGGGTCGCGGGAGGCGATCGCGGTGTTGACCCCCACGACCTCGCCGGCGAGGTTGACCAGCGGGCCGCCGCTGTTGCCGTGGTTGATGGCGGCGTCCGTCTGGATCATGTCGTCCATTTCCGAGGTGCCGCCCAGGGTGCGGTGCAGGGCGGAGATCACACCGGAGGTCACGGTGTTCTTGAAGTCGCCCAGGGCGCTGCCGATGGTGAGCACCCGCTGGCCCGGTTGGAGGTCCTTGGAGGTGCCGAACTGGGAGATCCCCGGGACCTGGCCCTCGACCTTGAGAACCGCGAGGTCGTTGAGCGCGTCCCTACCCACCAGCTTGGCGTTGATCGGCCTCTTGGCGGCGGCGAAGAGCACCGTGAAGCTCGTGCCACCGGCCACCACGTGGTCGTTGGTGAGGATGTGCCCGTCACTGTCGAAGATGATGCCCGTGCCCAGCGCCTGGCTCGGGGGGGCCGGGCTGGCCGAGGTATCGAGCGCGCCGGGCGTCGCACCGGTGGAGGTGATGGTGACCACCGCGGGGTCGACGCGCTTGGCGGCCTCGATCATGGCCACGCTCTCGTCCGAGGTCACCCGGCTGCCGTTGATGGTGTTCCCTGAGGTCGAGGGAGCGTTGATGCCACTCACCAGCCGGGGGGACCGCGACGCCGCGATGTAGCCGCCGGCGGCACCCGCCAGCAGAGAGATCACCAGCATGATCACCATCATTCCCAGGGGCACCGACGCCGGTCTCGCGGGCGGCGGGGTGTACGCCGGCGGTTGCCACGCCTGGACGACGGGCGGGGGCAGGTCGGCCCTGGGCGGCGGCACCTCCTCGGCGGAATCACCCTCTCGGGGCTCAATCGGTTGGCGTGGCATCTTCTCCCGCGGCACTGGTTGGATCGGTCGACACTAGCCGGGCCATGTTAGACGGCCGTTAGGGTGGCTCGCAGGAGGGCGCAGATGTCGCGACCCGCCCGTTCCCAGCTGAACAGCTGGCGACGGCCGCGGCCAACCTCGACCAGCTCGCGGCGCAGGTCTGCGTCGCCAAGCAGGCGGCGAAGGCCGGCGGCGATGTCGTCGACGCTGAGGGGATTCACGAAGAGCGCGGCGTTGCCCGCGACCTCCCGGAAGGCGGGGATGTCGGCCGCCAGCATTGGCACGCCGGAGTACATCGCCTCGACGAGGGGCAGCCCGAACCCTTCGGCCGTTGAGACCGCCGCCAGGAGTGCCGAGTTGCGCAGCAGCCCGGCGACCTGGTCCTCCTCGAGGTGGCCGGTGAGGACCACCCGCGATTCCACCCCCAGGCGCGCCGGTGCCCTGAGCACCTCGTCGTATTCCCATCCCGGACGCCCCACGATCACCAGCGGCGGCGGGGCCGGACCCGCGGCGGTGACCCTGGCGTAGGCCTCGATGAGACGGAGGTAATTCTTGCGCGGCTGGATCGTGCCGACGGCCACGATCGGGCGCTCGCCGAACCCCAGTCTCGCGAACAATTCCGCGCGGGCCTGGTCCTCACCCTCGGCGGCCTCGCGGAAAATCGCCGCGTCCGCCGCCTCGCGAACCACCCTCGCCTTGGCGATGGCGAACGGGAACTCGGCTGAGAGATCCGCCAGCGTGGCCTGGGAGACGCAGACCACCGCGCTGGCCCGTCGCAGGGTGCGCCCGATCAGCCGCCGAAAGTACCACCAGCGAGCGCGGAACTCGAGTAGGTCGTGGACCGTGACCACCGCCGGGCAGGGCATCGGCGCGAGGACTGGCAGCACCGGGATGGGGCTGAAGTAGACGTCCGCACCGGCCCGTCGAACCTGGGCTGGGAGGCGGGCCTGGGTCCAGCCGCGGCCGCCGCCAGGGAGCACCGTCACGGGCGGCTGAACGTGGTCGGCGACGGCGGGGTCGGCGCTGAACACGACGACCTCTCCACCGCCCTCGCGCCAGGCCGAGACGAGGCCGGGGAGGAGGTGATGGACGTAGTTCTCGATGCCCGTCCGGGCGGTCGACATGCGAGCCGCGTCGATGGCCAGGACTGGCCGGGAGGTGGGTTTCAAAACGAGATCACGATGCTATGATCGAGCCGCTTTTACCAGCAGGGCTGTCCTAGCCCCCTTGAAACCGCCGGAGGTGGTGCCAATGGATTGTAGAAAACGAGCTTGCAACGCATGGGTAGGGATAAAGGACAGCGCGGTCGACAAGAGAGCGTAGACGGCCACAGCGCGAGAGAGTCTCGCGCGTGTCGACGCCGAACCCGCGGACGGGTGCCCGACCAGGTCGGCCCTGACCGTGAGGCGGCTGGCGAGTCCACTACCCAGCGCCGAGATGGAACGGGGCCCCGGAGAAATCCGGGGCCTCACTTTTTTAAGGTCCCGGGGGTGCCGCTAGCTGGCGCGGGGAGAGGGGCCGACGCGCTCCACGTGGCGCTTGACCAGGAGGTCCGCGAGTTTCTTGATGGCCACCGAGAAGGGCTCCTTGGGCTGTTCCAGGACGAAGCTCTTGCCGACGTCCACGCTGCGGTAGAGCTGCTCACCCCCGTAGGGGATGGTGAAGGTGGGGTTGCCCAGGCCGCGCTCCACCTGGGCCGAGTTGAGGCGCTGTTTGGGGGCCACATTGTTGAGCAGGATCAGCACCTTGTCGGGGTTCACGTTGATGACGCCGAAGGCCTCCAGCAGGGACCGCGTCACCAGTACCGACACGACCTCTGGCGGGCAGGTGATGAGCAGGGTGTCGGAGTTCTCCCAGAGGTCGAGCATGAACTCCCGGAAGGAGGGCCGGCCGTCGACGACGACATGGTCGTAGAGCCGGCGCAGCCGGTCCACGATGCGGGGCAGCGAGCCGTCCGGGATCAGCTCGGAATCGCCGGGTTGGGCGACCGCTGGAACCACCCGCAGGCCGCTCGAGTGGCGCAGCAACATGCCGTCGAACTCCGCGTCGGAGACGTCGTTCATGACCGCGTCGGCGATGTCCCGCAGCGTGTAGACCGGCCGGAGGTCGAGCATCATGGCCGTCGCCCCGAACTCCAGGTTGAGGTCGAGCAGCACCGTGGTCTCGCTCTTGCGTTGGGCCAGGGCGACCCCCAGGTTGGTCGCCAGCAGGGACTTGCCGCTACCGCCGCGAGCGCTGAGGATGGTGACGGTGTGGGCCAGCCGGTTCCCGGAGCTGCTCCGCTCCTCGATGGAGCCGAGCGCGGGGGCGCTGGAGGCCGCCAGGCTGACCATCGCCGCCACCTTTTCGCCGATGTCCTGGATGCGCGCGTCACGTCGCATGGCGTCAGTGGCCCCAGCGCCTATCGCGGCCTGGATCCGGCTGTCGCCACCTCCCGCCACCAGCATCAGGACCGGCAGCTTGGAGGTCACCGGGCTGGCCCTCAACTGGCGGACCAGCTGCATGCCGTCCATGCCGGGCAGCGACTCATCCGTGATCAGGGCATCGGGGATCTCGTTGGTGACGAAGCGGAGGGCGCGGTCACCGTCCTGGACGGTCTGGACGTCATAACCGGCCTTGGTGAAGTAGAAGCGCAGCATGCGCAGGAAGGTCTCCGAGTTCGCGACCACGAGGAGTTTCCTGCTGTCAGCCACGGGTCATCCTCTTCCGTCTTGCC
The DNA here is from genome assembly GCA_036741395.1 of Candidatus Dormiibacterota bacterium. Lineage (GTDB taxonomy): Bacteria > Chloroflexota > Dormibacteria > DASZGP01 > DASZGP01 > JAXDLW01. Next base: position 459 of record DAINSI010000082.1, on the reverse strand, counting down.
ACGCTCACACCATTACCTGCCATTACCTGCCATTGAATCCACGATATAGGAAATCGCGGTGAAGAATAAAGAAAAGTACTGGGCAACGACCTACTCTCCCACAAGGAAACCTTGCAGTACCATCGGCGCTGGTGGGCTTAACTGCTGTGTTCGGAATGGGAACAGGTGTTTCCCCACCGCTATGATCACCCAGTACCTCTCTAGCCTATTCAGTTGTGCCCCCCTGCCTGGTCCCCGCGACCGAGGTCGCGGGGTAGGCCCGGAGGAAAGCACGCGAAAGCGAAGAACCTCAGCCGGCCGAGCAACGTGTGCTGGTCGACATTGATGTCGTTGCGCTGTGAAGTGGGATAGGTAAATGGTCAAGCCCTCGGCCTATTAGTACCGGTCAGCTCAAAGGATCGCTCCTCTTACACCTCCGGCCTATCAACCAGCTGGTCTCGCTGGGGCCTTACCCGGTTA
>DAINSI010000081.1:0-8730 GCA_036741395.1 Candidatus Dormiibacterota bacterium | reverse complement strand
CCGGGGTCGATGCCGCGCCGGACGAGGACGATCCGTCCGTCATGTTCGACGACGCACCCCGCGACCGGTGTCGGATTGCGGTAGAAGATATAGCCACAGGCGGGACAGACCGGGCGCTCCCGGCCGTCCACCGCGCGCAGTTCCATCGGCGTGCCACAGCGCAGGCAGAACGGGAACCCCTTGCGGGTATGCACGTGACAGGCGGGGCAGAGCATCGGGGCACCATTTTGGCCCACCGGCACGTCGCTGCGAACCCCGATAGCCTAGGAGGATGAGCGAAGGTGGTCGGCGCCCAGACCTCGATGACCTGATCGAGAAGTTCGAGGAGGATGTCCGCAAGCGGCCCACGCCGGACGAACTGGCCGCCGCCGAGCGAGCCGAGCGGGCTGCGGCGCCCAGCGAGCCCGAACCACCGGTCCCGGAGGCCGCGCCGGCGCCGTCGGTCGTGCCTGTGCCGCACGCCGCGCCGAGGCCAGAGGCGATGCCGGCGGACATTGAATCCTGGTGGAAGGCGGGCGAGCGTATCGAGATGCGCCTGCCCGGCGGCGAGCGCCGCTCGGTGTTCGCCCGGGTGGCCGGCGCCGGCCCCTGGCTGAGCATGATCCACGGCTTCCCAACCTCCTCCTGGGACTGGGTTCCCATCCTCCCGCAGCTGGCTTCGCGTCACCGCGTGCTGCTCTTCGACCTGCTCGGCTTCGGCGACTCGGACAAGCCGGCCGGCCACGATTGGAGCGCCTTCGAGCAGGCCGACATCATCGAGGCGCTCTGGCAGCATTTCGGGGTTAGCGAGACGCGGATGGTGGCGCACGACGTCGGCCTGACCGTCGCGCTGGAACTCCTGGCGCGGCAGGAGGCGGGGAAGCTGAGCGCCCGCGTCACTCAGTTCGTGCTCCTCAACGGCGGCGCCTACACCGGGTTCCATCGACCGCGGCCGATCCAGGTGTGGCTGCAGCGACCTGTGGTCGGCGCCCTGATCGCGCGGATGCTCTCAGAGCGGCGCTTTGGTCCTGCCCTGGCGGAGGTTTTCGGCCCCACCCACCAGCCGTCGGCGCAGGAGCTGCACCAGCACTGGCTCTCGGTGGCCCGACGTGGCGGCTCCCGCAACTACCACCGCCTGATCAAGTACATCCCGGAACGCCGCGCCAACACGGTGCGGTGGGAGGGCGCGCTGGAACAGACCTCGACGCCGATCCGGTTCGTGTGGGGAATGGCCGACCCGGTCTCGGGGGCGCACATGGCCAGCGTGATCCGGGAGCGCCGCCCCGGCGCGGAGATCGTCGAGCTCGCGGATGTGGGCCACTACCCGCAATTGGAAGCCCCCGACGAGGTCGCCGCGGAGATCCTTCGCTAGGCTTCCAGTCTGCAGCGGCCACCGGGAGGAGCCATGGAAGCGATCAAGCGCGAGAAGGTCATCATCACCGCCGCCCTCACCGGGGCGCTGACCACCCGCAAGCAGTGCGAGTACATCCCGTACACCCCCGTCGAGATCGCCGAGGAGGCCCGGCGCTGTGCCGACGCCGGTTGCGCGGTGGTCCACATCCACGCCCGCGAGGACGACGGCCTGCCCAGCTTCAAGGTCTGGAAGTACGCCGAGATCATGGCCGAGATCCGCAAGCGCTCTGACATCATCATCAATTTCTCCACCGGCGCCGTGGGCATCCCGATGGACCAGCGTGTGGGCCACATCGTGCGGCTGAAACCCGAGATCGGCGCGCTCAACATGGGCTCGATGAACTACGCCATCTACTCGAAGTCCAAGAAGCAGTTCTACTTCGACTTCGTGTTCTCCAACCCCTTCAGGGATATCACCTACCTGCTGGAGAAGATGAATGAGGCGGGGGTGAAGCCGGAGCTCGAGGTCTTCGACAACGGGCACATCGGCAACACGCGGCCGCTGCTGGACCAGGGGGTACTTCGGACCCCGCTCGACTTCTCCCTGGTGATGGGGGTGCTGGGGGGGATCCCGTCGACCACCCGGGCGCTGCTCTTCCAGGCGGAGTCATTGCCGCCGGGGTCGACGTGGAAGCTGGTGGGCATCAGCCAGGACCAGTGGCCGCTGCTGGCCGCGACGCTGACCATCGGGGGCAACGTCCGCGTCGGCTTGGAGGACAACTTCTATCTTCCCGACGGCGAGCGGGCCAGGGGCTCGTCCGTCCTGGTCGAGAAGGCGGCCGCGATGTGCGCCGACGCGGGTCGCCCGGTGGCCACCATCGCACAGGCCCGCGAGATGCTGGGGCTGAGTGCGACGCCATCCCAGGTGCCGGGCGATTTTGTGGCCGACCCCAATGAGAGCGCCCCGGTGCCGAGCCTGGAGTCGCTGTCGGTGACACCTCCTTAGCAAGAATTTACAGGCACCAGTAGGGTAGCCACGCCGCTTCGGGCGTACCGTTTAACCCGATGATCGGACAGGCGCTCTTGCTGTTCGCGTTGCTGGCGACCTTCACCACCGGCGCCCTCATGGCCATCCCGCGGGTGACGGGGATGAGCGCCGCCCACGACCGCTGGATCACCGCCGCGACCGTGGTGGCCGCAGCCTTGCTGACCGGGCTGATCTCGCAGGACCCGGTGGTCGTTGGTCCTGCCGTGATCGTCGCGGTGCTCTCGATAGCCCTGGTGAGGCCGCTGGGACGGGGTTGGGCGCGCCTCGGCTCGGCCGCGTTCGCCGGGGCGGCGGGCAGCGCGGGGGCGTACCTGGCCTACGTCGCGGTGCTCACCGCGACCAGCAGGCTCTCTGTCGCCGGCTGGTTCCTTTCGGCGCTGCTGCTGCTGCTGGAGGTCGCCGCCCTTGGTCTCACCCTCACCTTCGTGCACGAGCTCCTGGACGTGCTGGCGCGCCCCCGGGTCCAGGTCACAGTTCCCGCGCTGCCGGCCAGGCTGCCGAGGGTCTGCATCCAGGTCCCCGCCTACAACGAGCCGGTCGAGCTCGTGAAGCAGACGCTGGACGCCCTGGCCATGATCGACTACCCGAGGCTCATGGTCCAGCTCGTCGACAACAACACCCCTGACCCACAAATGTGGCGTCCGATCGAGGAGCACTGCAGGAAGCTGGGCCGGCGCTTCCATTTCATTCACCTGGAGCACTGGCCGGGGTACAAGTCAGGTGCGCTGAACGAGGCCACGCGCCGGTTGCCGGCGTCGGTCGACATAGTGGCCGTGGTCGACGCCGATTACGTCGTGGAGCCGGGCTTCCTGAGGGAGACGGTGGGACATTTCCAGGACCAGCGGGTGGCCTTCGTCCAGACTCCGCAGCACTACCGTGAGTGGGCGGACGACGGTTACCTGACGGCCTGTTTCTACGCGTACAAGTACTTCTCCGACATCACCATGCCCTCTCGCAACCGGCGCAACTCCATCATCTTCTGTGGCACCATGGGCCTGATCCGGCGCCGGGTCCTCGACGCGATCGGTGGCTGGGACCAGTGGTGCATAACCGAGGATGCCGAGGCTTCGCTGCGCATCCTGGCCGAGGGCTGGCGGGGCGTGTACGTCGACAGGCCATACGGCCACGGGATCATGCCCCTTTCCTTCGACGGCCTCAAGAAGCAGCGTTTCCGGTGGGCCTTCGGCGGGGTGCAGATCCTCAAGAAGCACTGGCGGCTGATGCTCACCGGCCGGCGTCCGGACGGGTCCCGGTCCGAGTTGTCGGCGGCACAGCGCTACCACTACCTGGTGGGTGGCCTGCAGTGGTTCAATGAGGTCCTGACGGTTGGCTTCACGGCGCTCCTGCTGACGTCCGGGCTGGTGGTGCTCTTTGGCCACCACCTGCCGATGCGCCAGCTCACCGGTGCCGTGCTGGCCATCCCGGTGGTCTTCATGGTCACCAGCCTGGCGCGGGTCACATGGGCGATGAGGACACGTGGCGGCGCCAGTATCCGACAGGGATTGGGAGCGATCGGGGTGCTCTTCAGCCTGAGCCTGGTGGTGGCCCAGGCGGCGCTGACCGCGCTGGTTCGCAAGGAGGGTGTCTTCCTGCGTACCCCCAAGGCCCGCACCGACTCGACCCTGGGCCGCACGCTGGCCGCCAGTCAAACCGAATCGCTGCTTGCCGTCGCCTGCCTGGGGGTGGCCGTGGGGGTCCTGGTGCTGCATCTCAGCCCGGTCACCGGCGCCATCGCCGTGCTGATGCTGCTCCAGGGGGCGGTGTACTCGACCGCCCCGTTCAACGCCCTTCGCGCGGAGGGTATCCGCCTGACTCCGCTCCGCCGGCAGTTCAGGTCGTCCCCACAGAACACCGGCCAGCGGCCGCGCGTCGCCCGGCTGGCACGGCGGGCGCGCAACACCGCGGTCGCGGTCGCGCTGGCCGGGGTGGCCACCAGCCTGATCGGCGTGCTCGCCATCAGCCCCGAGGGGGGAGCCGTGTTCCCCGCCGGCGGGTTGGTGCCCCCGGCGTCCGAGCAAATCGCCCGCGCGGCTGGAGCCAAACCGAGGCCGTCACCGTCCGCGTCACCTTCGGGCCACCAGTCGCCCGGCGCCGGACAGTCAGCACCGGCCGGAGCGACGCCGTCACCGGTCGCCGGGCCATCGCCGGCAGCGACGGCAACCCCGGCCCAGACCCTGACCAGACCGGGGGCAACTCCATCAGCCGCGCCGACGACGGCACCAACCACGGCCGCTGCCTCATCCCGCCCAACCCCGGCCACCGCGCCCACCCCGCCTGTGCCCACACCCCACAGCCATCCCTGAGCCGCGACCCGCCGGCCGGGCACAAGCGTGGCCGGTAAAGTAGGCGCGAGAGTACAGAAGGAGTAACCGTGGCTGAAGTCAAGGCGGAGCTGGTCGGCAACCTCTGGAAGATCACCACCGAGGTGGGCCAGCAGGTCGAGGAAGACGACACGATCATGATCCTGGAGTCGATGAAGATGGAGATCCCCATCGTCGCGCCGTTGGCCGGCACGATCAAGGAGTTCCTGGTCAAGGAAGGCGAGGTGGTCCAGGAGGGCCAGACGGTAGCGATCATCGAGTGACCTCTGCCATGGCTGACAATCCCCTCGTCGAGCGGCCTCGTGACGGCGTCCTCCGCCTGACGATCAACGACCCGGAGCGGCGCAACCCGCTGACCTCGGCTCTATTCCGTCACATCGAGACCGAGCTGCGCGACCTCGCCGCCGACGTCCGGCTGGTGATCCTGACCGGGGCCGGCGACCAGGTTTTCGCCTCGGGAGCCGACCTCAGCGAACTGGGCCAGCAGGACGGCGTTGGCCTCGGCGGCGGCTTTGGCGACGCCATGGAGGCCGCGCAGGCGGCGATCGAGGGGTGCCCCGTCCCGGTGATCGCGCGGATCCAGGGACACTGCCTGGGGGCCGGCTACCAGCTGGCGCTGGCGTGCGACCTGCGGGTGGCCGCCGACCAGGCCCGGCTGGGCGTCCCGGCCAGCCGCTTCGGGCTGCTCCCGGGCCCGGTGCACCACCTGCGCATGCTGCAGCAGCTTGGACCGCAGGTCACCCGGATGCTGATGCTAACCGGCAGGTCGTTCACCGGCGAGGAGGCCCGGGGCCTGGGCCTCACCGACCTGGTGGCGCCGCGCGCCGAGCTGGACCAGGTGGTCGATGAGCTCTGCGACAGCATCCTGCAGGGCGCTCCGATCACCGTCCGCAACGCCAAACGGATGATCAACAGCCTGCTGCGCGCGCAGGCCGACGCCCTGCGCGCGGACCCCGAGCTCTGGGGCGAGCTGGACGGGCTGTCGGCCCAGGCCCACGGGTCCGAGGACGTGCGCGAGGGGCTCACCGCCTTCTTCGAACGCCGCCAGCCCAAGTTCCGCGGTCGCTGAACCGCTCAACCCGGAGCCGCTGTCAATCGGGCTGCACGGAAGGGGATTCGGCTGGGATCAGAGCGAACATCACCCTCTGGCAGGCGTTGCAGAGCAGCGGTGATGCGCTCGCGATCCGGACGGGAGAGCCGCTGCAGGCTCTTGGTGGCAGAGGAGCGAAGCTCGACCCGCCAACCGGGGGCCTGGATCAGCCGAGGTCCAGAGGGGTCCGCGGCTCGCGGAGAGCTGCCGCGTCGGCGGCTTTCTCCTCAGCCGTGTAGGGCTCGTCGTCCAGCGGGGCTGCGTGATGGGCAACGACAAGGGGATCGGTCGCGCTCTGTAGGAGCACGCCGGCGACGTCGACCGCCTCCTCGGGGAGCGTGTCAACCAGTTGGTGCAGTTCGGCGCGGGTCATTCCTCAACCGTACATCCTTTCGCCGGTGCAACCTAGCTGGATCGGATCAATGGAAGGTGTGCTATGGTGTATTGTGGTGTAATGGGCCGCACAAATATTGAGCTTGACGATCGACTGGTCGCCGCTGCCATGCTCCGCTACCGCGTAAAGAGCAAGCGGGAGGCCGTGGACCTTGCCCTTCGACATCTGGTGGGCAGTCCGCTCTCGGTGGAAGAGGCCCTGGCCATGGAGGGGTCGGGCTGGGACGGCAACCTCGAGGCCGTTCGGGCGGACGTCAAACCCTGGTCCTAGTCGATACGTCTGCGTGGGTTGAGTTCCTCCGCGCCACCGGGAGCCCGGTCAGCCTTCGACTGAAGGGGCTGATCGCGCGGGACGAGGTCGCGACGACCGAGGTTGTGGTCATGGAGGTGCTCGCTGGGGCGAGGGACGCCTCTCACCTCCAGGCACTCCGCCGGCTTCTTCTGCGCTGCCAACTCCTTCCTGTCGAGGGACTGGACGACTACGAGGCGGCAGCCGCGATCTATCGGGATTGCCGCTCGAAGGGAGGGACGGTGCGCGCCTTGACCGATTGCCTGATCGCGAGGGTGGCCATGCGCTCCGACGTGGAATTGCTCCACTCCGACAACGACTTCTCGACAATCGCGCAGCACGTCGAACTGAAGACGGTCTCTTGATGCCGGTCTGGGGCTACTTCGTCATCGGCTTCGTGATCCTGTCGCTGGTGCTGCTCACGGCCCGACGCAACCAGGTCGCGTACCGCGACACCGCGGTGGACTACGGCGCTGACTTCCGGGCGGTCATCGAGAGCGCGATCCCCGCGGTGGATGAGATCCAGGAGGCGCTGCGGGAGGGCGAGCCGCAGGCCCTGGGCCGGGCCTCGGCCTCCGCCCGTACGCGGATCCACGCCAACATCTCCAACCTCGACCGGCTGGGCATCCCTGACGAGATCGACGGCGAGATGCGCGCCCTGCTCGGCAGCCTGCGGTCGATGCTTCGCGAGGCGATGGAATGCTACGAGTGGGCCGCCCGCATCAGTGAGACCACCGACCTGCTCGAGAACCAGGGACTGAGACGGGCCTTCGAAACGCTGGTGGCCTCCGGGGACCAGCTCTGCGTGGAGGCCCGCCTCCAGTTGGTGGGCCTGCAGCCCGCCGTCGCCCAGACGACCTCAGAGGCCTAACGCGTCGCCGTCGCCCGGTGCGCGCGATGGGCAAAAAAAAGGGGGAGGTGGCAAAGGCCACCTCCCCTCCGGAGCCCGGTGTTAGCTATCTCGGCTCAAGCGGCGGTTCATCGCCAGGCAGAGCATCCCGAGGGCCACGCAGACCAGCGAGATGAGGGTGCGCTTGCCGGCTTCCGAGCCGGTCAGCGGCATCATCGTCGCCGCCCCGAGCACGCCCGAGAACGGTCCGTGCTGGGTTGCGGCGGGCTTGTTGCCCGGTGCGGGCGCGGCGCCCGCGGCGGGCGCGGTGCCCCCATCGGGTGTGGTGCCCGCGCCCTGGGTTCCGCTCGCTACCGGCGAGACCTGGAAGACGACCGGGGTGACCTGGCCGTTGACGACCGTCACGTTGGTGCTACCGGGGCCGACCATGGTGTAGCCCGGGGGCGGGGTCGCGCTGACCGCGACGGTGCCGGCGGGCTGGCACTCTCCGAGAAGGCTCGGGTAGGTGGTCACGGGGTGCTCACCGCTCTCGGTGATCGTGCCACCGGGAACCATGGCCTGGGTGCCTACCAGCACGATTGTGCCGAGGACCTCGCCACATGCGGTATTGGTCTGCGGGATGTTGAGGAAGAAGATCATCTCCGGGTTGTTACCGGCGACCAGCGTCTCGGTGATGGGCTCCGTGCCCGCGACCAACTGGTAGCCCGAGGGTACCTGGACCGGGGTCCCGGTCACGGTGCTGTTCACCGCCAGGTTGCAGTAGATGGTCGGGGTGCTGGTGTTGGGCTGCCCGGTGAGAGAGACCTCGCCGCCGGGGACCACTATCTGGGTTCCCTGGAGCATGAACTCCTCGCCCACACAGGCGGTGGCGGCTGGTCCCGGCGGCGGCGGTGGCGGGGTGACCGTGTCACGCTGCTCGTAGAAGCAGATGGTCGAGGTGCCACTGTCTGGGACGATGGTGTTCGCGCTACCGGACATGCCGCCGGTGACGTTGCAGCCGGGGCTGACTTCCTGCGGCTGGCCGCAGTTCACGAGGTGCAGCCCGCTGCCTGCCTGGGCGTTGACCGTCTGGCTGCTGCCGACGGGGAGGCCACTGGCGGTCTGGGGCGAGTTGCCGCTGACGCTACCGATGGTGATCGTGCCAGGGGCGGCCTCTGCGGTCTGCTGGCCGTTCTCGCAGAAGTAAGTGACGCCGGCGACGCTGCCGGTGTTCGCCGGCGGGGGTGGCGGGGGCGGCGTAACGGTGTCGCGCTGCTCGTAGAAGCAGACGGTCGAGGTGCCACTGTCTGGGACGGTTGTGCCGGCTGTGCCGGACATACCGCCGGTGACGTTGCAGCCGGGGCTGACTTCCTGCTGGCCGCAGTTCACGAGGTGCAGCCCGCTGCCTGCCTGGGCGTTGACCGTCTG
>DAINSI010000080.1:4900-9034 GCA_036741395.1 Candidatus Dormiibacterota bacterium | reverse complement strand
CTGGCGGGGATCTTCGCGCTTGGTCTTGGGGCCTGTGGTGGCGCCCCGTCGGGCGCAAGCGGAAGCGGATCCCCGAGTCAACAGGCGTCGCAGTCTTCTACCACTGGGGGGAGTTCAGGTGCCTCCATCTGCTCGGTGTTGAGCGACACGGACGTGTCGGGGATCGTCGGGAGCAGCGTAAGCGGGACCGCCACGACCGCCGGTCCGTTGGACAGATGCGTTTATGGGACCAGCGCCACGGGGCGGCTCCTGGTCAGCCGTTACAAGGTTGGCGGGCTGGCGAACTTCCAGGCGGCCAAATCGGCATTCAGCGGTGAGGCGGTCACAGGCATTGGCGACGAGGCCTTCTTTGCGTCGTCCGTCAAGCTCTTCGGCTTCCGCAAGGGGGACAGCTATTGGAGCGTGCAGGACGCTAACCTGACGGCCGCCGACGCTCGGTCCAAGCTGGAGGATGCGGCGCGAAAGCTGGCGGCGAAGGCTTGAACCAATCTATCCCACCTCAATTCCATGGAGGAGCCCACTAGCTCGGTTGCATATCACTGGCCCTGATCCAGCAGGGCCATACTGCTTACTCGTAGACAAGGGCCAGGTCCGGGAACATAGGAAAGCGCTTGCGATTGCGCGTCCACAGCGTTGCCCCAAGCAAATCGACCGTGGCGGCGATAACGAAGTCAACAGGGTCAACGCCAGGGTGGGAACGGAGGTGTTGGCGAGCGAGTTCTCCGGCGGCTTCCGCGACCCCATCATCGACCGGAACCCGCTCCAGGATGGAGAGGAAGCGTCGCGTCGCGCCGAGGTGGAAGCCGGCGGCGAGCATCGCCGGCTTGGGGTCGAGGCTCTCGCGGGCGAAGCCGACCTTCCAGTCGAGGCCTACCCCGACATTCGCTTTGGCGTGGGCAAGGAGATCAAGGCCCCGCAGGCCTTCTTCACCTTCGGCCTGGCCAACGACCAACTGGGCTACCTGATCGCGCCGGCCAGCGAGTACCCCTGGATCACCTACAGCAACCCCGGCAACGACAACGGGCTGTTCAACGTGAGCGTCCAGTACGGCGACCACCTGTACTGCACCGAGGCTGCCGAGGCCCATGCGCTGGGCTTCACCGCCACCAACGATCCGGCGCCGTACGGCCCCAACGCCACGGCGCCGAACTGTGCGGCCTCGGGGGTCACCGACCAGGTGCCGATGGGACCCGCGCCGCAGCAGCCGTGGGTGCTGGGAGATGGAACGACGCCACCATTCGGGACTTAGTCCCTCGGGCCGGCCGGATAATTAGGACCGCCATTCAGGCAATATAGCCCGGCGGGGACGGCTCTTGTAGCCGTCCCCCAAGCGCGCGGAATGCGGTATTGCTACCGCTTGGCGTAATCCGCCACGCCCTGCCAGTCGATGACCACGCAGGCCTCGTCTCCGACGGTCCAGGCGTCGTGCCCCGGCGGGGCGATCATCAAATCGCTGGGCCCGAATTCCTGCTCTTCGCCGTCGTCCATCACGACCTTCATGCGCCCGGAGATGACGTATCCCATGTGTGCCCCCTGGCAGCTCTCCGTCTTGGCGATGGGCTTGACGTGCGTCGACCATTTCCATCCCGGTTCGAAGGTGGCGCGTCCCACCGCCCCACTCTCGATGTTCACGAGTTGCAGCTGTCCCTTACCCGCCTCGAACGGACGCGTCTCTTCGGGTGAATCGAGGCTCTTGCGTACCAGACCGGCCAATGTGGCTCCTCCTGTGGTTGTTCGATGGCGGGCCCCAGTATGCGCCCCCAGCCAATACCTGCGCGTTGGCGGCGCTGGGGATCGTCAGGAGGCGACCGAATTGTCCCCCGAGGCCGCGGTGAACTTGTCCAGGTTGCCCTTCGCCTGCTTGCGGATCGACGCCTGGACCGGTGGGAGCCAGCCCAGAAACTGGCCCATGGGGCCGAGCGCCATCGAGGCCCATTTCCAGAGGTCGAAGCTGTCCTCCTGGCGTGTGATCAGCCCGTCCTTGAACCAGAAATGGGACCTGACGTGGTTCTCGACGTCGCGCCCGCGGAAGCGCACCTCCGGGGCATAACACGCGTTCATGGTCGCGGGGTCGAGCTTCTGGAACGCGCCATAGAAGCGGCCCAGGAGGTCATGTTCGGGTGCAATTGCCATGCGCGCATCCTAGCCGGACCGCCGTTGCGCTAGCCTCAGCCGGACGATGCGAACCCGCCGTCCCACCGTACAAGGAGCCTGAGATGCCGTTTGCCGACGCGGGTGATGCCCGCATCCACTACACCGTGACCGGGCCTGCCGATGGCGAGCCGATCGTACTGGTCATGGGCCTGGGCACCGACATGAGTGGTTGGGATGCGATGTTGCCCTACCTCGACGAGTACCGCGTGCTGCGCATCGACAACCGGGGCGTGGGCAAGTCCGACGCACCTGATGTCCCATACTCGATCGCGGGGATGGCCCGCGACACGCTGGCGGCGATGGACGCGGTCGGGATGGAGTCAGCCAACATTTACGGGGCGTCGCTGGGGAGCATGATCGCCCAGGAGCTGGCGCTCTCCCATCGCGACCGCGTTCGCACCCTGGTCCTCGGGTGTCCCAGCCCGGGGGTGGTCGCCCTGCCGGGCTCGCCAGGGATTCTCAGGTTGCTCTTGACCCGCCAGCGCTACACCGCCGCCGAGGCGGGCCGGCTGGCGGCACCCTACCTCTTCCACCGCGCCCTCACCGAGGATCCCGCTGCGGTCGAGGAGGCGATCCTCAAGCGGATCGCCCACACCGGCAGCCCGATTGGTTACCGCCGGCAGCTGCAGGCATCGCTGCGCTGGAGCAGCCTCTCACGGCTGCGCCGACTGCGCGTGCCCACGCTGGTGCTACATGGCGACCACGATCGCCTGATCCCCCAGGTCAACGGGCGTCTGATCGCCCGGCTCATCCCCGGCGCCCGCTTCTACAGCATCAAGGGCGCGGGACATGTCTACAGCACCGACGCGCCCGGCGAGGCCGCGGGCGTCGTGGTCAGGTTCCTGGAGGAGCACATGCCCACCCCATTGCACACATTGAGGAGAACCCATGCCTGAGATCAACCACGCCTTCAAGCTGGCCGCGCGCCCGGTCGGGATGCCCAAGCGCACCGATTGGGATTACGTGGAGGAGCCGGCTCCCGAGCCTGGGGACGGTGAGTTCCTCCTCAGGATCCTCTATGTCTCCCTGGATCCAGCCATGCGCGGTTGGATGAACGACGTTCGCTCCTACGTCCCCCCGGTGGGCATCGGCGAGGTCATGCGCGCGGGCGGAGTCGGTCGCGTGGTCAGGTCGAACAACCCCCGCTTCGCCGAGGGGGACCACGTTTCGGGCACCTTCGGGGTCCAGGAGTACGCTGTCTCCGACGGACGCGGGGTGATGAAGGTCGACCCCGACCTCGCCCCGCTTCCCACCTACCTGGGCGCGCTGGGGATGCCCGGGATGACCGCCTACTTCGGGCTCCAGGACATCTGCAAGCCGCAGGGCGGCGAGACCGTGGTGGTCTCCGGCGCGGCCGGCGCGGTCGGGTCGGTGGTGGGCCAGATCGCCAAGATCAAGGGCTGCCGGGTGGTGGGGATTGCCGGCGGCGAGGAGAAATGCCGATGGATCACCGAGGAGCTCGGCTTCGACGCGGCGATCGACTACAAGCTGGGCGACGTGGGGGGCGGGCTCAAGCAGCACTGCCCCCAGGGTGTCGACGTCTACTTCGACAACGTCGGCGGTGAGGTCCTTGACGCGGTCCTGGTGCGGCTGGCGCGCGGCGCCCGCATCGCCCTCTGCGGCGCCATCTCCCAGTACAACAGCACCGGCCCGGCCAAGGGTCCGTCCAACTACATGATGCTGCTCGTCGCCCGGGCCACGATGAAGGGGTTCCTGGTCTTCGACTATGCCGACAAATATGGCGACGCCGGGCGCGAGATGGCAGGGTGGCTGGCCACGGGCAAACTGAAGGCGAAGGAGGATGTCGTGGAGGGCCTGGAAACGTTCCCGGAGACGCTGCTGAAGCTCTTCAACGGCGAGAACATCGGCAAGCTGGTCCTCAAGGTCGCCAATGCCTGACGGCACCGAGCTCGAGGGCACGGTGGCGCTGGTCACCGGAGCTTCCAGCGGCATCGGCGAGGCCACGGCCCGCGCCCTCGC
>DAINSI010000080.1:0-4890 GCA_036741395.1 Candidatus Dormiibacterota bacterium | reverse complement strand
CCCGTGGCGCGACCGTCGCGGTGGTCGCCCGCCGGCGCGATCGCCTCGAGGCGCTGGTGGCGACGATCACCGAGGGCGGGGGCAAGGCGCTGGTCCTGGAGTCCGACATCACCGACCACTCGCAGGCCGAGGCGGCGGTGGAGCGGACGGTGAGCGAGCTCGGACGCCTCGACACGCTGGTCAACAATGCCGGCGTGATGCTCCTCGGCCCCGCCGTCGGGGCTCCCCTGGAGGAGTGGGAGAGGATGGTGCAGCTCAACATCCTCGGCCTCCTCTACTGCGCCCATGCCGCCATCCCGCACCTGCTCAAGGCGGCCGAGGACGGCCCACGCAGAGTCGCTGACATGGTCAACATCAGCTCCACCGCCGGGCGGGCGGCGCGCAGCGGCAGCGGCGTCTACAACGCCACCAAACACGCCGTCGGGGCCTTCAGCGAAGCCCTGCGACAGGAGGTGACGGCGCGGCACCTGAGGGTTTCGCTGGTCGAACCCGGGGCTGTCAACACCGAGCTGGCCAGCCACAACCGTCCCGAGGTCCTGGAGACGATGCGTGCCCGCTTCGGCAAGATCGAGCGGCTGGAATCCGAGGACATCGCCGATGCCATCGCCTACATCGTCACCCGCCCGCGGCGGATGGCGGTCAACGAGATCCTGGTGCGCCCGACCGAGCAGGCGCTCTAGGCGCGCCCGGCGCCTGCGCGCATCTCGTTGAACGCGGCGCCGAGGAGCACGAGGTGGCTCACGAGGTAGAGCCAGAAGAGCATGACCAGGGCCAGGCCGAGGCCGCGGCCGTACAGGTTGGTGGTGTCCGCCACCCGCGAGTACACCGGGAATGCCATGGTGACGAGCTCGATGCCGACGGTCGCCAGCAGCGCCCCCGGCAGGACCTTCCCCGGGGTCGATTTGTGGTTCGGGGCGCGGGCGTAGATGAACCCCAGCAGCATCATCAGCGGAACCGCCGCCAGCAGCGCTCCCACCAGCGGGATCCGCGGCAGCAACTGGTCGCTGAGGCTCTCCAGTAGGAGCACCACGCTGAGGGCTCCGATCATCACCCCGATAAGACGCAGTCCGACGACGCGCTGTCGGATCATGTTGCGGCCGGTCGTGCCATGGATCGCGTTGAGCGCGCCGCCGAGGCACGAGAACAGCGCCGATCCGCTCCACAGCATGGCGATGAATGACACCACCACGATCGTTTTCTCGTGCCGCGGCACCGCCAGCAGCAGGGTCCCGATCTCACGCCGCGTCCCCTCCGGGAAGATCTCCAGGATCAGGCGGTCGACGGCCGCGGGCACCCGCGGCCCGGGCGTTATCAGCAGCAGCAGCGACACCACCCCCACGGTTATCGGGAAGATCGCCACGAAGGCGGTGAACGCCAGCGCCGGTGCGAACTGGGGCGCGGGGCCGTTGACGTAGCGCCACAGCCAGCGGGCAACGAACGAACGGCGCAGCGACATCTAGGTCGGGCGGCGCGCGAGCATGGTGAACGGGTGTGGGAAGAGCGGCTCCACGGTGTCGGCGCAGCGCTGGATGGCGGCGGCGGCCTCCTCGCGGAGTTCCTCCGGCCAGATGCCCGCTCCGCCGTGGAGGACGAGGGCTGCGCTCATCGGGCCGAGGTTAGTGCATCTGGCCGACCGGTGGTGGCGCGCCTGGTCATCCCGCGCTGGCTGAATTGACCTAATCGTGGCGACGGCGCGCATCGCGCGGCTCGCCATATGCTCTGGCTGGTGAGCGAGCGCGTCGCGTCCCTGGTCGGGCGTCCCCGGGTCGACGCCGCCCGGTGGGCGGAATTGCTGCGCGAAGTCGGCGGCGGCTTTGGGGACGTCGGCTTGCTGGCCCCGCTGGCGATTGCGCTGATCACCCTCAACCACCTCAACGCCACCGCCGTGCTGGCCGGCGCCGGCCTCTTCTACCTGGCCACCGCGCTCGTCTACCGGCTGCCGGTGCCGGTGCAGCCGCTCAAGGCGGTCAGCGCCATCGCCATCGCGTCGCGGCTGGGACCACCGGGAATCGCCGCCGCGGGGCTGGAGATCGGGGTGATCTTCACCCTGCTGTCGCTCACCGGCCTGGCCGATCGGCTGCGCTCGGTGTTCGTGGCGCCGGTGGTCAGGGGGATCCAGTTGGGCATCGGACTGCTCCTGGCGAAGGCGGCGGTCGACCTCATCTTCCGGGGACACCAGTTGCACCTCGCGCCCACGCAGCTGGACCAGATGGGCCTCGGGCCCGCGGTTCTGATCGGCTTCGGCGTGACGCTCGCACTGTTCGTCTTCAGCCTCCGGTCGGTGCCTGGCGCCAGCCTGTTGTTGCTGGCCGGGGGCCTGGTGCTGGGCGTGCTGGTCGGGATCCACGCCACGCCCTCAGGGGGCCTCGGGCCGCAGCCACTGACGCTTTCGCTGCCAACGCTGGCGACGTTCCTGTCGGCCTTCTGGGTCCTCACCGTTCCGCAGGTCGGGCTATCCGTGGGCAACAGCCTGATGGCCACGAACGCCGCCGCGCGCACCTACTTCGGCGACCGCGGTGCGCGCGTCACGCCGGGAAGGCTGGGACTGTCGATGGGCCTCGCCAACCTGGTCGTGGCGCCGTTCTCCGGGATGCCGATGTGCCACGGCGCCGGCGGCCTCACCGCGCACTACAAGATGGGCGCGCGCACGGGGTTGGGTATTGCTGTGTACGGCGGATTCCTGTTGACGCTCGGCCTGGTCTTCGGCGCGTCGGCCGCGGGCCTGCTCTCGCTGATCCCGGTTGCTGTCCTGGGAGGCTTTCTGCTCTACGTGGGCTTCGAGCACGCGGCGCTGGTCGCCGACCTCAAGACACAGCCCGATTTCCTGGTGGCCGGCGCGGTCGCCGCGGTGTCGGTCGGCACCGGCAACATCTCTGCCGGGGTAGTCGTGGGGTTGCTGATGTACATGCTGCTGCGCCGGTTCGCGCCCCCGGCTCCGACAACCCAAGGCGCGACCTAGGTTTTCGTGACGGCCACCGAGGAGCAGTGGCGGGCGCAGGCCAATTCATTCGGTGCCGCGGCTGCGGCCTATGACCGGGGGCGTCCGTCATACCCCAGGGCGGCGATCGACTGGCTGCTCGACGGGAGCGGGCGCCGGGTGCTTGACCTGGGAGCCGGCACTGGAAAACTTACCCGGCAGTTCCACCTCTCACCAACCCTCCACGAGCACATCAATCCGTACGGCAAATACCGATTCGATGTCGACGGCGGCCTCAGGAGATCCGGCCTGCGCCCCCTGCGTCAGCCGGACGAGTGGTCGATGCCGTGATGGCCCCTGAGTAGCAATGGAACAGAAAACCGGGTTAGGGCCGTTGGGTCGGGACCGTATCAGAACCCCGGCGTCAGCGGGCTTCTGAGATGTTGATTACGGACACGGGTTATGGGTGCCCTGCCCTCATTCGGAGCCGTTTGCGAGACGTCGGCCGCAATCTGCCTGGGTTTTCTATCCCGCAGCGGGGGACCAATGCCATCGAACGACGCACCTTGCTCGGAAGCCGGACCACTTCTGGACCTCGCAGCAGCCCGCCGGAAGTTAACAATCCTGTACCAATGCTTTGCGGTAATCAACCCACTGCCGATGGGAAGATGGTGGCGGCATGCCACGCCGTTGGATCCGATCACGCTCTCGAGACGGCCCCTATAGGTCGATGCCGCCGAATTCAGCGCCGGCGATCATCGGAGACCTATGCAACAACTGACGAGCGCCCTGCAGTGGGTGTCTGCGGTCGCTTACACCCTGCTCGGGCTCGTCGCGGTCGTCGACTGGCAGCGTACGATGGGGAGATGGTGGCGAGGTCCCTCGTGCTTGGATCGGGGTCAGGCTGCCGATACATCCAACAGGAGGCCTATTCGGGCACGGCGCCCGACTGAGGCAGGCGGTCGTCGAGGTCATCCGCGCTACGCGCGCACCGCCAGCCCGCGACCCTTCGCAGGCGGTCGATCCCCGATGAGTCAGGTTAGCGCCTTCCTCAATAGTTCGGTGGCCGGTCGGGCGCGCCATCTGACTCCGGCGCGGACCGCGAGGAGTACCAATTGATCAGCCGTACCCCTGCGGTCGGCCCGGGTCCAGCGGTGGTTGCCGATGGGCGCGTCACCCAGCGGGAGCTCCTTTGGACACGACTGTTCCGGGTGCTGCCCCACAACCGCTCACTGTCACAGCCCGAGTGGGAACGCCGGCACCGCGCGATCCTGATACTCCTCGGACTCTACTTCCTGGGTTTGCTTGCATTCGGTTTGTTCCGAGGTGTCGCCCCCCAACACCTTGCCGTCGATGTAGGCGCGGTGCTGGTCCCGAGCCTCTGGGCTGCGCAGCCCTTCGGGGGCCGGAAGGTCCGGTCGGCGCTCGCGACGACCGGGCTCCTCACCGGCGCAGCGATCGGCGTTCACCTGTCGGGGGGTGCGATCGAGGCGCACTTCCAGTTCTTCGTGATCATCCCAGTTCTGATGCTGTATCAGGATTGGCTGCCGTTCCTCCTCGCCATTGGATACGTCCTGGTCGAGCACGGGGTGGTCGGGGTTCTGATACCGGCCTCCGTTTACAACCACGGCGCGGCCGTAGAACACCCATGGTTGTGGGCTGGCATACACGCTGCGTTCGTTGTCGCCGCCTGTGCGGCGTACATATCGCTCTGGCGGCTGGGTGAGAATGACCACGAGCGAGCCACGGCCTCTGAGGCCATCGTCCGCTCACTGAACCGGAATTTGGAGCGACGGGTGGCCGAGCGCACGGCCCAGCTCGAGGCCAGCAACGAGGAGCTCGAGGCGTTCTCGTACAGCGTCTCCCACGACCTGAGAGCCCCTCTTCGCGCGATTGGCGGCTTCGCGCGCATCCTGTCGGAAGAGCATGCCGCCAAGCTGGAACCCGAGGCCGCTGACTACCTTCGGGACATC
>DAINSI010000079.1:0-9041 GCA_036741395.1 Candidatus Dormiibacterota bacterium | reverse complement strand
CGGCGAGGGCGGCGAGGGCGGTGAGGGCGGCGAGGGCGGCGAGGGCGGCGAGGTCGGCGCGGGCGGCGAGGGCGGCGAGGTCGGTGAGGGCGGCGAGGGCGGCGAGGTCGGCGAGGGCGGCGGCCTGCTCCCACTCTGTGGCAGCAGGCTCATCTCCCTCGATCCGCCGCTCGTACAGGCTCCGGACCTGGCGCAGCGCCGCGCCCGTGTCCGGCCGGCGGTCCTCCCACTTGGCGGCCAGAGGCTCGGCCTCGACCAGGAGCCACAGGACGAACCGCGCCGACACCATGCTGAGATCGGCCCCCACCGGGATCGCAGTCAGGAACTGCTCTGGCCACTGGGTGTCGCGGGGCGCGGTCATCGACTCGAACAGGTTGTCCTCGAGGTAGGCGATGGCGCGCGGAATGCCCAGCTTGTCCTCGTAAGCCGCGTGGCTGTTGCCGTGGATCGTGCAGCCCACAGCGCAGCCCTTGAAGCCGCCGGCGCGTTCAACCCAGTAGTCCCCGTGGATGATCTCGTCGGCCGCTCGGTGGGCGCGGACCCGTGCGAGGTACAGGGCCTTGATGGCGGGATCACCGTGGAATGCCAGCAGGGCGGCCATCAGGCGTCGTCCTTGGTGGTCTGCGACATGTGTCAGGTGCCTCCTTTTGGGCTCTCGCCCCGTGTGATGTATTCGATGAGAAGTTCTTCGTCGAAGAGCGAGGCCCCGAGTTGGTCGCGGTCCCGGCTGGCCAGGGCTATCTGCCAGTCGCGGTTGATTCGATCCATTGCCGCCGCGATCCGGCTGTCTGCTCTCCAGTGCTCAAAGAGCGCCAGCGGGAAGGGCTCGCCGAGCCCGTCGGTTGGTTCGGGGTAGGGTGGGACCCCTTTTAAGGGGGGTCCACCCCGGTCCTCCACGTCGAGGTTTCCAGCATCGGTTTTGATCTCAGCCACCCAGCCCAGGGGCCCACGGCTGTCACGGTTGTCCAGTCGCTCGGCACCACCCGTGCCATCCGCGGTCGTCACGGTTGTCACGCGGTCGCTCCGGTAGAGTGCTTGTATACGAAAGACGTCGTCCCGCCGCCGGTTGGCACGCGCTTGTCAACCGTCACCCGCCCTTGCTCAACCAGCGTGGCGCTGACCTCCTCAAACTCCCGGACGGGCCAGCGGAGTTGCCGCAGCAGGTCCCGACGCGACGTCCCGCCGTTGCGACCGAGCGCCTCCAGGAGTTGGCGCTGGCGCTGCGCCTGCGGGGTGAAGGTCATGTCCGTGAAGAGGTCCGCGACCTTCCCCTTGAGCCACACCCCGATCCGGATGGCCAGGGCCATTGTCTCGTCGGTGATGAGCATGATTCCCTGCCCGGTCGCGGCCTCCAGGCTCATGGCCAGTTTGAGCACCGCCACCGGCAGACGGCCGTGGAACCCGCTCAGGTTGGGCGGGAACCCCTCCAGTGCGTAGCCCTCCTCGTGCGGCTGTAGCCAGCGGTGGAACCGCTCCTTGGCGGCTGTGGCCACCGCGAACTGGCCTCGGTAGGTGTTGGTCCGGCTCAGCAGGTTGGCAAGGTGCTGGCGATCCTCGTACGAGTCAGAGGGAGCGTCGAGCATCCCGCGCCAGCCGCTCTTGTCCGTGGGCGCAGCCGGCCACCAGAGCACCCTAGCGAGGAACCCACCGCGGATGTCCCCCTCCTTGGCCCGGTCCTCCAGCCACGCGGTCGTGGAGGCTCCCAGGATGGTGATCGCCGGGTCCTTGATGCGCTTGGTCTGCTCGCCCTTGGTCGCACGGGCTGACGAGTCGCCGTCGAACCATCGCGTCAGCATCTCCTTGGTCGAGGCCATGTGGTCGCGGCTCAGCAGGGCCAGCAGCTCGCCGAACTCCATCGATACGAACATCCCGTCAGACCGGGTCGACATCGCGCCCTCCAGGCCCTCACGGGACCCAGGGAATGGCAGCAGGATGCCGCGGTCCTTGTTCTCGTGCTCGGTCCGCTGCTCCTCACCATCAAGCTTCAGGAGCACGTTCACGCCGAGCCTGATTGAGGTCGACTTCCGCATCGTGCTGGAGTCGCCCAGCAGGACGTTCCACGTCGAGGGGTACACCTTGCCGCCGAACAACTCCATCCAGCAGCGGTTACCAAGCTTCGCGCTGACGGTTGCCAGGCCGGTGGCCAGGTGGTAGATGGTCGGCGCATCGGTCTGCTGCTCGGCGTAGCGGATGTAGTCCGCGATCCAGCCGCGCTGCGGATAGAGCCCGCTGCGGCCGAGGGACTCGACAAAGCCGTCATCCTCAGCCATCCATGGACTGAAGCGCGTGGATCGCAGACAACAGTGCCACGCGCCGGCGGGCCAGGGTGCGGTGCCTCACTAGGGTGTCTTCGCTGAGGGGTGGGTCTTTCGCCAGCGCCCTCATGTGCACCTCTAGCGTCGCCACGCGGTCGCCGATGGCGGCTACCAGGGGGTCGTGCGGCTGAGGTTGGGCCATTTGGTGTTCCCTTCCCGGCTCTTCACCGGCAATGCTCAGAAGGTGGCTCCCGGACCCCGGCATTACTCGCGGTCCGGGAGCCCGGCCGGAGCCGTGTTGGGACGATAGCGTGCCGGACCGCTGAATGCAACCCGACCATCAGCCGAGCTTCACGTCGGCCTTTGGCGGGCGGATGGTGGCCACTACGCCCCGCAGCTCGACTCCGGCGAGCGTTGGCGTCACGGTGTCCCCGGGGGCGCCGGCGGGGGTCTTGGTCGCGCCCTTCATGTCGGCCCACTTGCCCAGGTGCTTGGTGGCGACGAACTCCTCCAGCCCCATTTCGACCATCTGGGCGCCCAGCGCCTCGTGGTCGACCCGGTAGTCGGGCTCCTGGTACTTGGCCGTGATCTTGCCCTCGGGCAGCTTGATCGCCACCTTGTCGGCGCCGGCCAGCAGGCGCTTGAGCGCGACGTCCTCGGCCAGGGCGATCAGCCAGTCGTGGCGGCGCTGGGGGCGCCTGGAGGCGCGCTCGAGCCAGTCCTCGATGTCGGCGTGCCGTTGGCGGGCCAGCTCCGCGAGCTCTTCCACCTCAGCCTTCGCCGAACGGGCGCGCTCGAGGGTGCGGCTCAGGTCGAGGTCGCTGGTTGGCTCTGGGATGGGCGGTGGCAGCGGTGACGAGATGAGGCCCGGGCCGACCTCCACCTCCGCGAGCGCGTCGACCTGCTCGAGGTAGTGGTCGATGTCCTCGTCGACGTCGATGTCGTGGACCTGCAGGGTGGGGCTGGCGGTGGCCGTCATCAGAAGCCCGCCGCCGCGCGGTCCTCGGCATGTATCCGGTCGGCCCGGGACTGGCGCTGGACCAGGCAGACGAACGCCGCCTTCCAGGTACGGTGCGCGTGGACGCAGGCGCTGCGCGGGTCATAGGGCTTGGTGACGCTCCGATAGCCGGCACCGAAGACCCCGGGGTTGCAGCCCAGCCTGCCGGTGTCTTTGGCGAGCGCGATCGCCTGGGCGGTGGTCTCCTCGGGGGGGTCGATGGCCATCATGCCGGGATACCCTCGAGGCGGTCCAGTTCGGCGTCCTCGGCCATCACGGCCTCAACCTCAGCCTCGAAGCTCACCTGCTGGGGATTGGCCAGCCCGAGCGCGCAGGGGTGGCAGACCAGCTTGCCGGTGACGATCTCCGTCGCCGGGTACAGGGTGGCGCCGTCGCACTGCTCACAAAGTTCGATCGAGCTGCTGCCGCCCATCATGCCGGCACCGCCTGGGGCTCGGCCTTGAGGAAGGCGGCGAGGTCGACCAGCAGCCTCTCGACCGCGGGGTCGGGGATGTGGTCCAGGGCTGCCTTGGTGAGCGCGGTCATGTTGCGCGACTTCCAGAAGCGGCTGGCCTCGTCGGCGCTCAGCGTCTCGAGCGTCAGGCGCAGCATCTCGCGGCGGTCGGCCGGGATGTGCTCGCCCTCCTGGGCTGCCTGCTTGTCGCCGTCCACCTTGGCCTCGGCCTTCTTGGCGGGCCCTGGGATCTCCGAGCTCGAGCCGGTGAACTTCGGGTCGCGCGCCGGGGCAGTGAGCGCCGGGGCTGTGTGGCGGCCGCTGGCGAGGCCGGTGCGCTTGACGTCCTCGAGGTCGGTGCGGACCTTCTCGGCGTCGCTGGGCGGCGGGATCTCCTCCTCGGTGTAGACGCCGCTCATGTCGTTGGGGAAGGCCTTGCGCAGCGCCAGCGCCTCAGCGCACTTGGCCAGCATCAGGGTGGGCTTCGACTCCCACATCTGGGTGACCTTGTCGCTGCCGTTGGACTTGTAGGTCTGGACGTACTCGCGGTGGAGCGCGATCGCCCAGACCGGCTCCTGGAAGCCCTCGCGGACGATGCCCACCCGGGCGGCCGCCGGCGGCTTCTGCTCGAGCCACACGTCTTTCCACTCGCCGTCCTCGCCGCACCACTGCGGGCCGACCTGGCCGCGGTAGTTGTTGGTGCGTTCGGCGATGACGCGCAGACCGTCGATCGACGTCTGGATTGAGAGGCGCTCCTCCCACTCGCCCTTGTCGTTCTTCGCCTTGCGCTTGAGCGCGTAGATCTGGCGGGCGAAGGGATCGAGGCCGGTGCGCTCGCAGACCTTGGCGAAGAGCATCAACTCGGAGTCGCTGCAGCCGGGTGCGATGGTGTCCTTGACGACCTGCATCTCGGCCTGGTCGAACCGCCCGGGGCGGGCCAGTTGCTCGCTCATCGCGTGCCTGCGAAGACGAGCCAGGCGGTGAAGGCCGCCATCGCGGTGACGGTGAGCAGCGCCTCGACCCAGACCGGGGTGCGCCGGCGGGCCTTGCGGTAGTGGGGATCGAGGGGACTCCGGTCCCCGAGTGCGAGGGTCATGTAAGTTCTCCTTGGCCGATGAGAGTCGGCGGTGCGGAGCCCCGGCGCTTGTTTGGGTGGTCGGGGCTCCTCTGCGTGATGGGCCGCAGCGCCTCGGCGGGGACGCCCAGGTAGGCTCCGATGTCAAGCAGGTTCAGTGCTGTCGGTGGGTGGTAACCCAGTTCCCAGCGCTTCCACGTGTTGACGTCGACCCGCAGGGCATCGGCGCATTCGCGCCGACTCTTTCCTTGCCCCTCTCGGATCAATTGGAGGACCGACTTGGGCTTCCGCTTGGTGGCTGTTTGCATCGTGCTCGAACACTAGCGTACTCGCCCGCAATAGTCCAGCGGTGAGCAACGATACCGGCCTCCGAGGTTCCGGGCCCGGGCGGCCTGCGTTCCCGCGGTTGCCGCTCTGGTCCGTTAGTGCTACAGTCAGGCCCTCTTTCCCGAACACTCCCAGGAGGTGTCCCCATGCCAGCTATCCGCCGCCCCAAGCGCGCCCAGTTCGAGAGCGTCGCGGAGGCCGTCCGCCACCACCGAGCGGGTGAGCCCTACTGGCGCCTGGCCGCCGAGCTCCAGGTGAACCCCGACAACCTCCGCGCGCTCGAGCGGCCCTGCTCGTCGCGCAGCCCGGCCCCGACGAACCGGCGCAGGTGGGGTGTCGCCATCCCGGCGATGAGGTCGCGGATGTAGCTGCGCAGGGTGGTGAGGTCACCCAGGGTCTCGGCGACGTTCTCAACCTGGCCATACTGGCCTTGGCCGATCTCGGCGAAGTCGGCGATCGCGGGCCAGTCGGCGTGCAGGTCGCCGATGACCTGCTCGAGCCGGTGCAGGGTCTTGAGGGCGCGGTCGTGCTCGTTGGCAGCCATCAGCGTGTGCTGTCCTGGATGGTCAGTTGGTACTCGCGGCCGTCCGCGGTGCGGATGATCAGGCCCCGGTCGCGGGTCAGCAGGCCGCCCTCCTCGAAGGTGCGGATGCTGCGGGGGTCGAGGGCGATGTCGATGGTCTCGTAGCCGCTCTCCATGAGCGCCTCCTTCAGGAGGGTCTCGAACCTCTCCTCGTTGAGCGAGAGAAGCCCCGGCCGGCAAGGGCCGAGGCTTCTGCGGGAGGGGTCTCGGTGGGGGACCGAGCTAGGGCGTCGGGGCCGCGAGCTCGGCGACTCGCACCCTGGCGCTGTGGTTGTCCAGCCCGTACTTGGCGGCTGCGGCCAGGAAGGCGCCAGCGACGACCGGCACCCACTGTGGCAGCCCGGGCACCGGGTAGGTGACCAGCACAGAGGCGACGACCAGCAGGGCGCCGAAGGCCTGCGCTGCGTAGCCCATGACGGCTATCGGGTTCTTCCACCACGGGGGCTGGGGCGCCCCGACGACAGCCGACGCAGGCGCGATCTTCGCCGTGCTGGGGCCTGGCGGTACGCTGGCGGCCAGGGACGGTGCCGTGCCTGTTCCCGGCCCACTCGGCGCTCCTGCGCCGTCCTGGGGCGTCTCAGGGGCAAGCGCGGGCGGTGCTCCCCCTATGCCGCCGGTGTCACCGATCTGCCACCCGCCCCAGCTCCCGTCAGCCGCGCTGCGGAAGTGGCGGACCTGGCCGCTGCTGGCGGTGGCGAAAACCTCGAGCGTCCCGTCCGCGTTGAACCGCCAGCCGTCGAGGCGCGCCAACCCCTGCCCGCTGTCGTCAGCGACCAGGTTGGTCCAGGCGGACCACTGGTGGTCGGCGCCCTCCCAGATGTGCTGCAGCGTCCCGCCGCTTAGGCGGAAGACCTCGCCGTGACCGTCAGGCCACTGGACCTCTTGCTCCTGTGTTGACACGTCGTCGTCCTCCTGGGGGTTGGTGGTGATGGTGGTAATGGTGGTGGCCGCGAGGAACGGGTACGGGCCCTCGAAGACCCAGAGGGCGCCGGCGTAGTCGTCGGCCAGCTGCGCCCAGCTCAGTGCGACCTCGCCGCCGTAGAAGCCATTTGCCCACAGCACTACGCCGGCGTCATCAACCTCGGCGATCACCGCGCAATGCTGGTAGGGCCCGGTGCTGTTGATGATCGCCTGGGCGTTGCAGTTGACCGCGATGTTCATCCCCCAGCCGGCATCGGCGGCCTGCTGGATCCGCGCCCGCAGGTCCGGCGGGGTCTCCACCGACTGCGGCGGGAGGCCGGGGTAGTTGGCGGGGTGAGCCAGCATGAACTGGGCCATCCGGGAGAAGTACTCTCCGCCGTGGGTGTTGGCGGTGCCGTCCTCGAGGTTGATCTCGGCGCGGATGGCCCCGGGCTCCCAGTCGTCGTGGCCGGTGAAGAGGATGCCCTGCAGGGCGCCGCCGGCCAGCACGCAGTCCTCGTAGGGGTCGGTGCTGCCTGGCTCCTGGCCCTGGCCCTCGCCGTCCGGGATGTGAGCCCGGATGTCGTAGGTCAACTAGCTGTGGAGCAGGCCGCGCCCGACCAACTCTGCCAGCACCCAACAGGCCAGCCCGGCGGCCACCAGGTTGACCCGAGACAGCGCAGGGTGGGCGATGACAGCGAGCCCGAACAGCACCAGCGCAACGACTAGCAGGACGATGGTCAGCAAATCTCTTCCCTCCGTGGATCGGTTGAGGGCATCTTACAGCGCCCCGGGACGGTAGCGTGCCGTCACCACTTGTTGACCGGCGCGTTCCTGCGGGCCAGGAAGCTGCACATCACCTGCTCGAGGAGGCGGCCGCCGTCCATGCCCATCTCGTTGGCCGCCTGCGTGAAGCGGGTGCAGGTGTCGGGATCCAGGCCGCCCCAGTCGGCGATCGGGGCGGCGTCCAGGTGGCCGACGTAGACGACCACACGGGCGGTGACCTGGTGCGGTCGCGGACCTCGGGCGCCCATCAGCGGGTGTTGATCATTCGACCGGGGGGTCGGTGGCGCGCCGCCGGCGGCGCGCCGAGCTGACCACCTTGCCTGCGATGTCCGAAGTGGTCGCGGCGGTGATCGCTGCCTGGTGGGTGGTGAGCCGGTCCAGGACTCCTATCTGGCCTTCCATGCGGGCCAGCGTCTGCCGGAGCGCGGCGTTCTCCCCCTCGCAGGTCTCGTGGCGCTGCTCGAGCCGGGCTATCTCCTTGGCGTGTTGCTGGGCGAGTATTTCCAGCCCGTGTATCGCGGTGTTCGCCCCCCCGACGGACTCCTTGACCGCTTCGGCCTTGCGGCTCAGGCGGAAGCCGAACACGCCGACGATGGCCGTGATGAGCATCGCGCCGCCGGCGACCCAGCTCGGGTCTGGCGCGACGGTGACGGCGATCATCAGGATGTTCGCGGCCCTTCGCGGTCGAGGCCAGCGTCTGCCGCCCGACGTTGGGCACTCGCTGGGTTGACCGCGGGTTCAATCAGGGCGCGGTACTCGACGAAGGCGAAGGCGCCCCAGCTCGAAACGATGGTGAACCCCTGCACGTCCCCGAGCACGAATTGTCCGTACAGGAACCCGAGCGTCCAGAGGACATCCAGCATCAGGTTCACCGCGACCGCTCGGCGCACCCATCTGTGGGGCAGGAACTGGATGGCGAAAACCAGCCAGAGGCCGAGCGCGAACAGGACGACGCCCCACGCCTTCAACGGCAGGATCGCCCGCAGGACATCGTATGCGGGCGAGCTGGTGAACCTGGCCGGGTAGAGCAGGAACCCGAGCCCGTTGTACAGGTAGAAACCCGCGATGGCCATCAGCACCCCGAAGTACCCCGGGTGGTCGCGTCGGACGTTGCTCATGCTCCGCTCAGCGGCATCAGTACAGCCCCCATAGGCTGGCCGAACACCCACCACGTAAAGTCGACGACCATCAGAGGAGAGCCACGGTTTCATACTTGACGGTGACCTTGAGTACCCCGTCACCCGCTGTGGGGTCGGCAAACGCGTTAGTCCACACATTCACGGCGGAGTTCTCGGCCAAGGTGCGCTGCTCCGTCAGGTTGTTGTCGGCGCTAAAGACCAATATTGAATATGAGCTGCTGAGACCGAGCCCTTGGTTAGTCAACCAATCGCCCGGGCCCGTGTCAAGCGCGTACTGAAGGGCGAGAGAGTACCCGCTGACGTAAGCCGTGGTGCCGAACCTATAGTCGAACACGGTGTCATGAACCCACGTGAAGAACCCGACACCCGGAGCCGGAATGATCTCTACTGGCGTTGTCCAGATGTTGAGAATCTGAGCCGCAGTGAGGGTTACGGTAGCCACCAGCGGAGTCGTGGCGGGGCTGGGCCACGCGTTCTGGAAGTCCGACCCTCCCCATGACGGGTAGGTGCTGGGCGGGGAGGGCT
>DAINSI010000078.1:0-9109 GCA_036741395.1 Candidatus Dormiibacterota bacterium | reverse complement strand
TCCCCGAAATGAAAGATCGAGGCGGCCAGGGCGGCGTCCGCGTGGCCCTCGTCGAGGACGGCGCGCAGGTGCTCCGGCTGCCCCGCCCCGCCGGAGGCGATCACCGGCACGCTGACCGCCGCGGCGACGGCCTGGGTCAGGAGCAGGTCGTAACCCTCGCGGGTCCCATCGCGATCCATGCTGGTGAGCAGGATCTCACCGGCGCCCCGCTCCACGCCCTCGCGGGCCCACTCCACAGCGTCCCGGCCGGTGTCGTGGCGTCCGCCATGGCTGAAGACGGTCCACCCGTCGCCGCCCTCGCGCCTGCGGGCGTCGATCGCCAGCACCACGCACTGTGCGCCCAGCAGGCGGGCGCCCTGGGCGAGCAGCTCGGGCCGCGCCAGGGCGGCGCTGTTGACGGCGGTCTTGTCCGCGCCGGCCTCGAGCAGGGTCCCCATGTCCTCGACGGTGCGCACGCCACCGCCCACCGTGAGGGGGATGAAGACCTGGTCCGCGGTCTCCCGAACGACATCCAGGAGGATCTCGCGCGCGTCAGATGAGGCGGTGATGTCGAGGAAGACCAGCTCGTCGGCGCCCTCCCGGTCGTAGAAGGCGGCCAGCTCCACGGGGTCGCCCGCATCCCGCAGGTCGAGGAACCTGGTGCCCTTGACGACGCGGCCCGCGGTCACGTCGAGGCACGGAACGACCCGGCGCGCCAGCATTAGTTCCCCCCGCAGGCGGCGACGAAGTTGGCGTAGAGCCGCAGGCCCGCGGTGCCGCTCTTCTCCGGGTGGAATTGGGTTCCGGCCACCGAGCCCCGCCGCGCCACCACGGTCAGCGTGCGCCCGTAATCGGCGGTGCCCAGGACCTCCGGTCCGGCCTTCAGCTCCGGGTAGTAACTGTGCACGAAGTAGAAGTAGCTGCGGTCCGGGATGCCGTTGAAGAGGATGTCGGGACGCAGCTGACGGACGCGGTTCCAGCCCATCTGTGGGACCTTGCGCTCCGGCGTACGCACCAGCATGCGCACCGGGCCCGGGAGCAGGCCCAGGCCCTCAGTATGGCCATCCTCGTAACTGGCGGCGAACAGCAGCTGGTACCCCAGGCAAACTCCCAGCAACGGCTTTCCCTGGGTGGCCAGCGACACCAGGTGCGCGTCCAGCCCACTCTCGGCGAGCCT
This sequence comes from Candidatus Dormiibacterota bacterium, assembly GCA_036741395.1. Lineage (GTDB taxonomy): Bacteria > Chloroflexota > Dormibacteria > DASZGP01 > DASZGP01 > JAXDLW01. Next base: position 7,953 of record DAINSI010000078.1, on the reverse strand, counting down.
TTGGCGAGCCGGAGCAAAGGCGCCGACGCCGGGCAATACGACACCGGCGGCGGCATCCAGGGTGGGCGTGTCAGCGGTGACCTCGACCTCGGCGCCAGCCGCCTCCAGGCCCCGGCGCACGGAACGCAGGTTGCCGACTCCGTAGTCGACCACCGCGATGCGAACCGCGCTCAAAGCAGGCCCTTGGTCGACGGCACCCCCCCGGCGCCAAGGCTGACCGCGTCGCGCAGGGCCAGCCCCAGGGCCTTGAACATCGACTCGGCGATGTGGTGCCGGTCGCGGCCCCGGATGTAGTCCACGTGCAGGGTGGCCCCGGCGTGGATGCTGAAGGCGCGGAAGAACTCGACCAGGTTCTCCACCGCGTAGCTGCCAGAGCGCCCGCGCAGCTTGCCCTGGTCGTTGACCTCGCAGTAAGGCCGCTGGCAGAGGTCGATCACCACGCGGGACAGCGCCTCGTCAAGCGGCGCATACGCCGACCCGAAACGGACGATGCCGGCGCGGGTTCCCAGCGCCGCGCTCACCGCCTGGCCCATGACGATGCCGGCGTCCTCGGTGAGGTGGTGCTCGTCGATGTCGATGTCCCCACGCCCGCTCAGGACCATCGCCAACCCGGCGTAGCGCGCGGTCTGCGAGAGCATGTGGTCGAGGAAGGGCAGCCCGGTGTCGACCCGGGACTCGCCAGCGCCGTCCAGGGACAGGGTGCACTGCAGCTGCGTCTCCGAACTGTCCCGGCAGATCCTCGCGGTGCGCTTCTTCTTTGCTGCCATGGCCTCCTATTTAAGAGGACGCCCGCGCGGCGGCGTCGAGACGGGTGAGCAGGACCTCAAGGGAGCGCTGGTGCGCGACCAGCCCCTCGATCTTCGCCAACTCGATCCCCACCGGGGCGATGGTACCGGCCGTCCCCGGCCCCAGTCGCACCACCGAGGACCAGCGGTAGAAGTCGTGGACCCCCAGAGGCGAGGCGAAGCGCGCGGCGCCGCCGGTGGGCAGGGTGTGGTTACTGCCGGCGACGTAGTCCCCCATCGGGACCGGCGACCACGGCCCGGCGAAGACCATGCCGGCACCGCGGACGTTGGGCAGGTGGGCATCCACGTCCTCGACCAGCAGCTCCAGGTGCTCGGGCGCAAAGTCCGCGGCGGCTGCGACGGCGGTGGCGATGTCGGGCACCATCACGACGGCGGCGTGCAGCTCCGCCGCCTCGGCGCCGAAGCGGTTGGCGAGGTCGTCCGACGAGAGCTCGGCGGCGACCGTCGCGGCGAGGGCCCGGTCGTCGGTGAGCAACACCGCCCACGCCTGGGGATCGTGCTCCAGCTGCGACGCCAGGTCGGCAACCACCTGACCGGCATCGGCGGTGCGGTCCGCGATCACCAGGATCTCGCTGGGACCCGCCAGGCTGTCAATCCCGACGACCCCAAAGACCGCCCGCTTGGCCAGCACCACGAAGACGTTTCCCGGCCCGGTGACCTTGTCGACGGCGGGGATGCTCTCGGTGCCGTAGGCCAGCGCCGCCACGGCCTGGGCCCCTCCGACCCGGAAGACGCGGCTGACTCCACTGACCTGGGCGGCAAAGAGGACCGCCGGCGGAATCGCGCCGTCCGCCCCGGGCGGGGTGACCATGAGGATCTCGGGCACCCGGGCCAGCCGCGCGGGGATCGCGTTCATCAGGACGGTGCTGGGATACCGGGCGCGCCCACCGGGGACATAGATGCCGACGCGGCGGAGCGGCTCCGGGCGCAGTTCGAGCTCGCCCGCCTGGAGGGGCCGGGGCCGCTGCAGCCTGTGGAAGCTCTCGATACGTGTGGCCGCGGCCTCGATCGCCGCCCGTTGCGGGGCGGCCAGGGTGGCGGCGGCTGCGTCCCACTCCGCGCGGGGGAGCTCCACGGGGTCCGGCGCCGAGCCGTCGAAGGCCATGGTGAGACGTCGCACCGCGGCGTCACCCTCGTCGCGGACCTGGCGAATGATCTCGTCGACCCCGTCCTCGGCGTCGGCGACCTCCCGGCCCACGGCATCGCCCAGGCGCCGCAGGACCGGCTCGGGCAGCTCGGGGAGGCTGAAACGACGGCGCGGCACGCGCGCCTTCCACTCCTCCAGGGTCAGGACCGGGACCTGCAATGGCATCTAGGCGGCCTCCGCGCGGGACGCCGCCCGCATCCGGGCCACGACGTCCTGGACGGCGGCGCCGTTGGTTCGCAGGCTGACCTGGTTGGCGATCAGGCGCGCCGTGCTGCGGCCCACCTCGACCACCTCGCGGAGGCGGTTGGCGCGCAGCGTATTCCCCGTCGCCGTCAGATCGACGACGCAGTCCGCAAGCCCCGTCAGCGGCCCCAGCTCGACCGAGCCGTAGAGCTTGATCAACTCGACGTCCTGGCCCTCAGCCGCAAAGAACCGGCGACTCGCCGCCGTGTACTTGGTGGCCGCGCGCAGGAACGGTGGCCAGGACTCACGGGCCCCGATCGGCGACTCCTCCGACACCGCCAGGACCAGCCGGCAGGCGCCGAAGCCGAGGTCGACCAGCTCGTAGTGCACCCGCTCGGTCTCCCACAGCGCATCCTTGCCGACGATCCCGAGGTCCGCCGAGCCGTGGTCCACGTACACCGGCACGTCCTGGGGGCGCACCGTGATCAGGCGGAGGTTGGGGTTCGCCTCGATGATCAGGCGGCGGCCGATGGCCTCCGGGTCGAGGTCGGCGAGGCCGGCGGCGCGCAGCATCGACAGCGAGCCCACAAGGAGGTAGCCGGTGGGGATTGCCATCGTGATCACGGGCGCACCTCCACCTGCGAGTCGCCGTCGCAGAGCAGTGCCCGCGACGCCCCCTGCTGCCGGGCCCGGCGGCGCATCCCCGCCTCATCGGCCGGCTCAGCCTCGATCATCGTCACCACGCCAGAGCGGCGTAGCTCGGCGGCGGCGCGCACCGCGGGGGCCGGGTCACCACGGTGCCCCACCAGCACCACGGTAGACGATTCGCCGGCGCGCTCCGACTTCGTCAGCGCCTGGACACGATCCAGGAAGACCACGACGCCGGTGGCCGGCTGCGGGTAGCCGAAGCGCCCCAGGAGCCCGTCGTAGCGTCCGCCGGCGGCCAGCGGGGTGCCCAGGCCCGGGGCGAAGACCTCGAATATCACGCCGGTGTAGTAGTCGAAATCCCGGACCGCGCCGAGGTCGAGGTTGACCCGCGCCCCGGCACCCTGTGCCTCGAGCAGACGGTGAACCTCGGCCAGCTCCGCGAGGGCCGCGGCCGAGGTTGGGTTGTCGACCATGCGGCCGGCGGCCTCGAGGATCTCGGGACCTCCCCGCAGGGCCGGGAAGCGGAGCAGCAACTCCTGTTCCGCGGCCTCCAGGTCGGTCTGGGCGAGCGCCGCCTCCAGCTCGACCAGGTCGCGGCCGGCCAGCGCGTCGAGCACCAGGGCGCGCTGCGCCTCGCCGAGCCCGTCCATGATCCCGCCGAAGAACCCGACGTGACCGACCTCGACCTGGAAGTCGGTGACGCCGCAGGCGGCCAGGGTCTCCACCGCGACGGCCACCACCTCGGCGTCGGCGACGGGTCCCTCGGCACCGACCAGCTCCGCGCCGGCCTGGAAGCCCTGGCGACTGCGTCCCGGTGCGGGGTGGCCCTCGAAGGTCGGGCCCAGGTAGCAGAGCCGCAGCGGCAATGCCGCCTGGCGCATCTGGCCGGCAACGGCACGCGCCACCGGGACGGTGCGCTCGCCCACCATCGCCAGCATCCGCCCGTCGGCATCGGCCAGCTTGAAGAGCCGCCGCGCCGCCTCCGGCTGCATCCCGGCCTCCACCGTCGCCAGCAGCTCGATCGCGGGGGTCTCGATCAGGCGGTAGCCCCACGAGCCAAATCCGGCCAGCATCACCTGCTCCAGGCCGCGCCGCCGCTCCGCGTCGGCCGGCAACAGGTCGGCGAACCCCGGTGGACGCCCTGCGGACACCGCGCTTTCTTGTTTCACTGTCGCTTTCATCGCTTTAGTCTAGTAAAGCACACGGGCGATACACCGATCTCGGGGAGATGGGCGACGAAGATCGGGGACGGAGCGCCGCGGGCCACGCCGTGCCGGCCCTGGCCAGGATCCACCGGCCCCGGGTTACTTCTTGCCTTCGACACCGATGAAGCGGGACAGGGCCGCGTCGCGCACGCGATCGGGCAACCTGCCCAAGGCGGCCTGGGCTTTGGCATCCATTCCGACCAGGTAGCGGGCCCGGGGGCGCTTGGCGGTCAAAGCCTGGAGCACCACGTCGGCGACACGGCTGGGCGGGATCCCCATCTTGGCGGTCCGCTCGGTGAGAGTCTTGAGCTTGGGGATGATGTCGCCGTAGTACTTCTGGGCCTCGGGTGGCATCGATTTCGTCTTGGCGTCGACCTCCTCCAGGCCCTTGTCCCAGATCGGGGTGGCGATCGAGCCGGGCTCGACGCAGACCACCTCGATGCCCCACGGCCTGAGCTCGACCCGGAGCGCGTGGCAGAGGGACTGCACCGACGCCTTGGTCATGGAGTACGGGGCGACGAACGGAGCCGCGGTCCGCCCCGAGATGGACCCGGTGCAGACGACCCGGCCGGTCGCCCGGCGGATCAGGGGCATGAACGCCTGGGTCGTCGCGATCAGCCCGAAGACGTTCACCTCGAACATCTGGCGGATCTCATCCAGGGCGGTGAACTCCAGCGGGCCGCCACCGGAGATCCCCGCGTTGTTGACCAACCCCGCCAGACCGGCATCCCCGACCAGCGCCTCCACCTCGCGGTACGCGGCTTCAATCGACTTCTGGTCGGCGACATCGATCTTGATCGGCCTCAGGTTGGGCAGGCTGGGGGTCGACAGTTTGTCCGCGTCGGCGTCCTTGCGGACCCCCGCGTAAACCGTGAAACCGCTGGTCGCCAGCCTGATGGCGGTGGCCTCGCCGATACCCGTGGACGCGCCGGTGATGACGACCGCGCCGCGATCAGGCATCAGTGGGCCGTAACGCTGGGATCGGGTACAGCCCGGATGGACCCGCCTCCAGCGTTACGGTCCACTAGTAGTTGTCCTCGGCGCGGGGGTCGTCGTCGCCGTTGTCGTTGTCCTCCATGCCCGGCTCGACGGGGTGCATCCCGTCCAGCTCCTCGTCGTCGCCGTTGCCGGCGTCAACGTCGTCGTCGTCACCGGTGAGATCGTCCATCTCGGTGTCGCGCAGCAGGGAGTCCTTGGCGTAGGCGCGGAACTCCTGCGACTTGCGCACGGTGAAACTGGGAACCCCGGCGAACTCGGGAGCCTGCCTGGTCTCGCGGATGATGACCCGGACGCCGGCGTCATCGGCCTTGGCGACCGCCGCGGTGTACTCGTTGCCACCGGCCATGAACTTGAGGACCCGGCGGGCGAGTTTGGGCTCGACATGGCCGACAGTCACGCCGCTGCCCAGCTTCACCGCCAGCGTGTCCTTCTGGGCCGCCAGGGTGACCTGGTCACCGGGCGCCAGCAGCGCACCGTCGAACCCCGAGTCCAGTGACACGTGGGCGAGGGCGGTCTTGCCCATCTCCTCGACAAAGAGATTGACGTCCACCGCCGCCTGCGCCTTGACCGGCGCCGACTTCTGCTGGACCAGCTCCTCGAGGCGGTTCACCTGCTTGATGGCGATGTAGTTGAGGGGGTTGAGCTCCAGGGTGGACCGGTACTGGGCGAGCGCCTCGTCCGGGCGGCCCAGCTCATTCAGGGCCTTGCCGGTGCGGTTGTGGGTCTCCTCGTCGACATCGAACCGCTCGACGATCGCCTGGTTCAGGTCCAGGGCCTCCTGCCACTCACCGGAGAGGGCGGCATTGAGGGATTCTTCGACGAGCTGGGTCCGTGTCTTGACCCTATCGGGTACTTCGGCCAAAGGACCTCCAGCGGAATTCAGGGCGCGCCCGATCGGCTGATCGGCGCAGAGCAGGGGCAAGTATAGCGACGGCCCCGGGTGGTACCGGGAGCCCCGGATCCGGCCGCTGGGGTCCGGCTCGCGGCGCTGGCGGCAACACCCTTCTTCTCTATAAGTAAAGCTGTCAGGCTCTCTATCAGATTCGCTCCGCCCAGCACCTCACCCCAGATCGGGCGGCGAGGTGCCAACAGTACGTCCGTGATATAAGGAAGGCCGAATCCAGATGCCGGTCGATAGGCCGGTCGACCGCGTATTTCGGAGGGAACCAGTGCAACTTAGATCCATTCGTGGGGTCGCCCTGAGCGGCGTCGCCCTTATCGTGCTCGCCGCCTGCGGGTCAAGCGGCGGCGGAACCATCGTTGCCGGCTGCACCAACCTGAATGCCACGGCAGCGGCCGGCGCTCCCATCTCCAGATTCACCAACCCGCTGCCCAACGCAGCCGCGAACAGTGATGCACCGATCGCGGCCAGCGGCCCGGTGGTGAAGATCGGCTTCCAGGGCATGTTGGCGGGCGACCTTAAGAACTACGGCATCGACGCCAGGAACGGCATCCAGATGGCCATCGATGAGGCCGGGGGCGGCTTCACCTATAACGGCGCCCCGTACACGCTGCAGGTCGATGCCCAGGACGACGTGGACGCCACCGCCGCCGGCGCCCAGACCGCGGCCCAGAAGCTGGTGGACGACAAGGTCGTGGCGGTCATCGGCGGGGTCTTCTCCACCGCGAGCATCGCGGGACAGAAGATCTACCACGACAATGGACTCGCCCAGATCTCGCCATCGGCCACCAACCCCAAGTACACCGACGAGCAGCCCAAGCCGGGCACCTCCTACCGCGTCATCGGACGTGACGACCAGCAGGGTCCGATCGGCGCCGACCTCCTGGTCAAGACCCTGGGCTGCAAGAAGATCGCCGTGGTCGACGACAAGAGCACCTACGGAGCCGGCCTGGCCACCGCGGCCGCTGACCAGATCCCCAAGGACGGAGGCACGGTGGTCGACACCGAGCACGTCACCGCGGGCGCGGGTGGTGACTTCAAGTCACAGCTGACCAGCATCAAGGGCAAGAGCCCGGACGCCATCTACTACGGCGGCTACTCACGTGAGGCCGGCCCGTTCGCCAAGCAGGCCAAGGACCTGGGCATGACCATCCCGATCGCTGGCGGCGACGGGTGGCAGAACGCGGACTTCACCTCCCTCGCGGGCGCGTCCGGCAACGGTGCCTTCGCATCCAACGGAGGCCCTGCCGTGAGCTCGCTGACGGCCTTCAACACGAAATACAAGGCCAAGTTCAACCAGGACGTGTTCCAGTACGCGCCCCAGTCTTACGACGCCGCCAACATCCTCATCAACGCGCTCAAGAAGGATGGTCCCAACAAGGCCAAGATCGTGGCCGACGTTGCCGCCACCAAGGACTACAAGGGCGTCACCGGGACGATCTCCTTCAACAGCAAGGGCGACCTCACCGACAGTGTCTTCACAATCTGGAAGTTCTCGAGCGGCGACTGGAAGCCGTTCAAGGCGGTGACCACGCACAACCCGACCAGCTAGACAAGCCAGGCAGAATGGTTGAGATGGGCAGGCCGAGTGGCCTGCCCATCTTTTTAGTCGAGAGGCGGCATGCAGCATTGCGTTGACCTGCTGACGTCGGGGATCACCCCCGAAGGGCTACTGCAGCAGCTCATCAACGGAATTGCACTCGGCAGTATTTACGCCCTCATCGCCCTGGGCTACAGCATGGTGTATGGCGTGCTGGAGTTGATCAACTTCGCCCACGGCGACGTCTTCATGATCGGAACCTTCACCATCTACGGCGTTGTTCAGGTCACGCACACCGGCCCCAGCACCAGCCTCCCACTGCTGCTCGCGGTCCTGCTCCTGGGCACGCTGGTGGCCATGGCTGTGTGCGCCCTGCTGGGATTTTCGATCGAGAGGGTCGCCTACCGGCGACTGCGGAACGCACCCCGCCTGGCGCCGTTGATCAGCGCCATCGGCGTCAGCTTCGTCCTGGAAGCCTGGGTGACGACGTATCTGACCGACCGCGACCACGCGCTGCCGACGCT
>DAINSI010000077.1:0-9117 GCA_036741395.1 Candidatus Dormiibacterota bacterium | reverse complement strand
TACCTGCACCGGCTCGGCATCAGCCACCTCTACCTCTCGCCGATCACCCAGGCGGCCCCCGGCAGCACCCACGGCTACGACCAATGCGACCCCGCGCGGGTCAGCGAAGACCTCGGCGGCGACATCGGCTTCAGGCGGCTGGTGGCCGAGGTTCGAGGCCATCGCATGGGGATCATCCTCGACGTCGTGCCCAACCACATGGCCACCAGCGACGCCAATCCATGGTGGTGGGAGCTGCTCGCCACCGGCCGCGAGGGCCCGGCGGGCCACCTCTTCGATGTCGACTGGTCGCCGGGCGACCCCGAACTGGACGGCCGCGTGATGGTGCCGGTGCTCGGTCGACCCCTTGACGAGGTGCTGACCGACGGCGAGCTGGAACTCGCGCAGCGTGACGGCGACACGGTGCTGAGGTACTTCGAGCAGGACTTCCCGCTGTCGGAGGGACCTCACGAGTTGGGCCGCGCCCTGCTCAACCGCCAGCATTACCTCCTGGCCCACTGGCGCGAGGCAAGCACCCGGCTGAACTACCGGCGCTTCTTCGACGTGAACACCTTGGTCGGCCTGCGCGAGGAGGACGCCGCGGTCTTCGCCGCGGTGCACGATCTTCCGCTGCGGATGCTGGATGCCGACGAGGTGCAGGGGCTGCGCATCGACCACGTGGACGGACTCCGTGACCCTGATGCGTACCTCGGCGCCCTGCGCCGCCGCGCGCCCCGGGCCTGGCTGCTGGTGGAGAAAATCCTCGAGCCCGGCGAGCGCCTCTCGGCCGCCTGGCCCGCCGACGGCACCACGGGGTATGACTTCATCCACCGCCTCCAGGGCATCTTCGTTGATGGTCGCGCCGCGGAGGAACTGACCGCCTTCTACGGCGATTTCACCGGTGAGTCCACCGACTATGCGGCGGTGGTCCATGAATGCAAGCTGCGGGCCGCGACGGAACTGTTTGGCAGTGACGTTGCGCGCCTGGAGCGCATCTTCGCGAAGGTGTGTGCGGGGCGCGGCGTGGATTCAACCCCGGCCGCCCGGATGGCGTGCATCAACCAGGTGGCCGCTTGCTTCCCGGTGTATCGCACGTATGTCCGGCCGGGCAACCCGGCGCCCGCGACCGCCCGCGTATACGTCAAGGCCGCGATCGCGGGGGCCCGTAAGCTGGACGCCTCTCTCGACCACGAGCTGCTCGACCTGCTGGGGTCGGTGCTGGTGCTGGACGTCGACGGCGATGACGCCGTGGAGCTGGCGCTGCGCTTCCAACAGCTCTCCGGACCGCTGATGGCCAAGGGGGCTGAGGACACCGCCTTCTACCGCTACAACCGGCTCACCTGTCTCAATGAGGTGGGCAGTGACCCCGGCATATTCGCCGTGGCGGTGGACGCGTTCCACGCCGCCAACCGTGAGACGCTGGCACGTCACCCGGCGGCCATGCTGGCGTCATCCAGCCACGACACCAAGCGCAGTGAGGACGTGCGCGCGCGGCTCTCGTTGCTGGCGCAGGTCCCCAACGCATGGGCCGCGGCCGTGCGTCGCTGGTCGGCGATCAACGAGAAGCATCGACGCCGCGGCTGGCCCGACCGCAACGCGGAATATCTCCTCTACCAAACGTTGGTGGGGGCCTGGCCACTGGAGACGGCGCGGGCGGGCGCCTACATGGAAAAGGCCACGCGCGAGGCCCGCCAGCACACCTCGTGGGTCGACCCCGACCGCGCCTACGAGGAGGCGCTGCGCGCCTTTGTCGAGGCCGTCGCCGCCGATGAGGAGTTCCAGGCTGACCTGCGCGCGTTCGTCGATCCGCTGGTGGAGCCTGGTCGCGCGGTCTCGCTGGCGATGACGCTGATCAAGCTCACCGCGCCCGGGGTTCCCGATCTCTACCAGGGGACCGAGGTCTGGGATCTCTCGCTGGTGGACCCCGACAACCGCCGGCCCGTTGACTACACGCTCCGCGGCAAGCTCCTCGTCGAAGGTCACCCCAAGATCCACCTGGTCACCGCGGCTCTGCGGGTCCGGCGCGCCTGCCCGCAGGCCTTTAACGCCGCATCCACCTATGCGCCGCTGGAGCCGTCGGGCAGCGCGTCGGCGAATGTCGTGTCGTTCGCCCGCGGTACCACCGACGATCCCCTCATGGTCGCTGTCGTGACCCCACGCCTGAGCCTGCGGGACCACCCCGACTGGGCTGAGACCACCCTGGAGCTGGGGCCCGGGACATGGACCAATGTCCTCAACGGGGGCGACGTGACCGGGCCGCGACCGTCGCTGGCGCGGATCTTCGACGGCTCACCCGTGGCCCTCCTGGAGCGCGAGCGTTGAGTCCCGGGATCCGCGTCTGGGCGCCCAACGCCACCGGGGTCGAGGTGGTGGCGGGTGACCAAAGGACGTCGATGCGCCGGGATGGCGGGGGCTGGTACAGCGCCCCGATGCAGGCGGCCGGCCCGGACCAACGGTACCTTCTGTCGGTCGACGGGCGCGAGCCTCGACCCGACCCGCGCTCCGCCTCCCAACCCGACGGAGTCCATGGTCCCTCGCAGTTGGTGGACCACCCCGCCTTCCCCTGGAGTGACACCGGGTGGAAGGGTCTGCCACTGGCGGACGCGGTTATCTACGAGTTGCACCTCGGCACCTTCACCCCGGCCGGCACCTTCGACGGTGCGGCCGATCGCGTCGACTACCTGCGCGACCTCGGCGTCAACGCCGTCGAGCTGATGCCCGTGGCCGCGTTCCCGGGTGCCCGCGGCTGGGGCTACGACGGGGTTGACCTCTACGCGCCGCAGGCGACCTACGGCGGACCTGATGGCCTCAAGCGCCTGGTCGACCGCTGCCACCAGGCGGGCATCGCGGTGGTGCTGGACGTGGTCTACAACCACCTCGGCCCGGACGGCAACTACCTGGCCGAGTTCGGGCCGTACTTCACGGGTGTCTACCAGACGCCGTGGGGAACAGCGATCAACTTCGACGGCGCCGGCAGCGACGAGGTTCGGCGCTTCTTCATCGACAACGCGCTGATGTGGCTTCGCGATTACCACCTCGACGGGCTGCGTCTGGACGCGGTCCAGGCGATCATCGACACCTCAGCGGTCCATTTCCTGGAGCAGGTCGCGACCGCGGTGGATGCCCTGGAGCAGGAACTGGATCGTGAGCTCTGGCTGATCGCGGAGAGTGACCTCAATGACCCCCGGGTGGTTTCGGCGCGGGAGGTCGGCGGGCACGGGTTCGACGCCCAGTGGAGCGACGACTTTCACCACGCTCTGCACACCGCGCTCACGGGTGAGCGCACCGGCTATTACCAGGATTTCAACGGTGTCCATGATGTCGCCACCGCGCTGCGCCAGGCGTTTGTCTTTGACGGCCGCTACTCCGGGTACCGCGGCAGGTCCTACGGCCGCCGGCCGGCGGGCCTCCCCGGGACGGCGTTCCTGGGCTATGTCCAGGACCACGACCAGGTGGGCAACCGCGCCGGTGGCGAGCGGATCAGCGCGCTGGTCTCACCGGGCCGCGCGATGGCCGCGGCGGCGCTGGTGCTGACCTCACCCTTCGTCCCCATGCTCTTTGCCGGTGAGGAGTGGGCTGCCAGCACGCCGTTCCTCTACTTCACCGACCACCGGGACGCAGGCCTGGCGCGCTCCGTGACCGCGGGCCGGCGGCGCGAGTTCGCCGCCTTCGGCTGGCCCGCGAAGGACGTGCCCGATCCCCAGGCCGAGGCGACCTTCGAGGCCTCTCGGCTGCGCTGGGAGGAGCTCGACCACGCGCCGCACCGGCAGATGCACCGCTGGTACCGCGACCTGCTCGCGCTGCGAAGGGACAACCCCGCGCTCCGCGACGGACGCCTGGAGGATGTCCGGGTGCGCTTCGGCGAGAGCTGGCTGGAGGTGCGGCGCGGACAGGTCGCGGTTTGCTGCAACCTCGGCGCCGGGCCCGAGCGCTTCGAAGTCAGCGGCGAGGTCCTGCTGGCCTCGGGGCCGGGGGTGATCCCTCAACCGGACCGCCTGGAGGTCCCCGCAGAGACCACCGTGGTGGTTCGCCTGGGCTAGTCAGAGCTGGAGCCGCTGGGCCTCGATCAGCGCGAAGACCAGGAAGGCGACCACCAGCAGGATCAGGATCACGACGTTGAAGCGGGGATGACCTTCTTTGTACTTGCGCTCCGACCCGTGGACCTGGTGTTCATCGTCGGGCATCCCTCGCAGCATAGCCCCGAATCGTGCCCCTGAGGAGGTCAGGCCGCGCCCTCTGCCTCGTCGAGGCGGCGGCCTCACCGGGGTTCGCGGGCAGGCAGCGCGAGGGTGAAGCGGCTACCCCGGCCGAGCGTCGACTCGACCGATATGTCACCCCCCTGCATGCGCGCCAGCTCCCGCGACAGGAAGAGCCCCAGGCCGGTGCCCTCGATGTTGGCCATCTCCGGACGTTCCAGCCGCCCAAACCTCTGGAACAGACGGGGGATGTCGTCGGCGTCGATGCCCAGGCCCTGGTCGACAACACCGACCGTGACCTCATCCGCGGTCATGTCCACCTCGCAAACGATGTCGCCTCCCTGCGGCGAGTACTTGACGGCGTTGGACACCAGGTTGGCGATGATCGTCTCGGTCTTCTCGGGGTCGGCGTAGGCCACCGCGGCGCCCAGCTGGTTCTCGACCAGCAGGCGTTGCCCCACATGCAGCAGCCCCTCAAAAGAGCCCACAACCTTGACCACCACCTCGTCGACCCGCACCGGGCGCGGGCTGAGCACCAGCCGGCTGTCCTCGAGGCGGGCGGCGTTGAGCATCTGGTCAATCATCAGGTTCATCTGCGCCACCCGCGCGGAGATCGTCGGCAGCACCTTCATGGCCTCTTCGGACAACTCTCCGAAGACGCCCTCCTGGAACATCGATACATAGCCGCGGACGATCGTCAGGGGGGTTCGCAGCTCGTGCGACGCGAGCCGCAGGAACTGCGACTTGAGCTGCTCCAACTCGGCCATGCGGGCGGCGTGCTGTTCCAGGTTCTGCCGCTCCCGGGCCTGCATCGCGATCACCCGACGCTCCGCCTCGTAACCCTGCCAGACCACCGCGGAGGCGCGCGCGGCCACGCGCATCACCCACTCGTCCTGGGCGCGGAACCCCGACCTCGAGTTGGCCGCCAGGAGGATCCCCAGGGGGTTGTCGGCGGTCTTCCAGGGCACCGCGATGACATCCCGGATATCCATCAGGCGCAGGACCTCACCGTAATCCCCCGCCAGGGCGCTGGCGGGAATCTCGGCCCTCACCGCCTCGTCCTCGAACAGCAGTCTCGCGAGCACGGTGCCCTGTTCACCGTGGATGCCGACCTCCATGCCCTCGAGGATCGACCCGTCAAAACCGAATGCCGCCGATTGCGCCACCAGGGCCTGGCCACGGAGCATCCAGAAGGCGGCCTTGTCCGCCCCGACCAGCTCGGCGACGCTGGCACTCATCTTGCCAAAGAACACGGGCAGGTCGTCCGAGGAGGCGAGGTGTTGGGAGATCAGGCTGAGCGCCTGGAGGCCGCGGTCCTGGGCTTCGTTGACCGACTGGTAAAGCCTGGCGTTGCGCAGCGCCAGGACAGCGACGAGGCCGATCTCCTGGAGAGCCTGGAGCTCGTCGGCGCCGAACTCGCGGTCCTCCCGGCGGCTCAGGATCAGGACCGCGATCACCGTGCCCCCCACGCCCAGGGGGACCACCGCGGTGTGGCGGATACCGCTGAGGTCGGGGCTCACCTCGGGGTCAGGGGTGTCCGCATTGAAGCCCGTGCCCGTGGCTATCCTGCCCGTCTCCAGCGCGTCTCGCAGCAGCGGCTGTCGGTCGACGTAGGTGGTCGGGTACTCGCGGCCCAGCCACTCCGGCGGCCCCTTGTGCCGCTCGAAGCTGGCCTCCACGCGGAGGACCTGCTGGTCGACGCTGGTGAGGGTGCATCGATCAGCCGGCACTATTTCCAGCGCGCGCTCGACGAGGCGAAGAACGATCTCCCGGGGTTCGAGGGAGGCCACCAGCTCGGCCGCCAGGACCTGGATCGATGGCACGGTCCTAGCAGGATACTGAGTTCGGGTGGGGGTATAGGCTGGGCGGATGCTGAATCAGGGTCACATGCACACCGCCCTGCCGGTCGAAGACCTGGCCCGGGCCCGCGCGTTCTACTCCGAGAAGCTCGGCCTGGAACCGGCGGCGGACAACCCCGGCGGGTTGCTCTACCGGCTGGACGACGGGTCTGAGTTCCTGCTCTATCCCAGCGGGCACCGGCCCGGCGGCCACACCCAGGCCCACATCAATGTGCGGGATGTCCCCGCGCTGGTTGCCCAGCTCAGGGAGCGCGGGGTGGTCTTCGAGGAGTACGACCTGCCCGGGCTGAAGACGGTGAACGGACTGGCCAGCGGTGGGCCCCATCACTCGGCGTGGTTCAAGGACAGCGAGGGGAACCTGATCGGCCTGATGCAGACGGGTCGGGCTTAGCCGAGGCTTAAGCCGGGGCTTAGCCGGGGCTTAGCCGGGGATCCGTTTCTAGCGGGCGGTCGCCGCCTTCTTGTCAACGATGACGGTGACGCTCAGGTCGTTGATCGCCCGGCACTCCGGGCAGCTCACCAGCAGGTCGATCGGCCGGCTCGGGGCCGAGGCCATCAGTTCCAGCGCGCAGTTGCCGCAGACCAGGCTGTGGGACCGGGGCCCGCCCCGACCGTTCAGGGTGCGCTTCAGGTAGGACAGGGTGCGGCCCTCAGGCACGCGGGCAATCACTTCACATTTCTTCAGGCTCATATGACCTCAAGGCTACCTGAAGCGCGCCACGGGCGGCGCCGGCTACCGGGGTCCTTCGGATCCTGGGCCTCGGCCAGGTATGTGGTGGGCGACGCTGGATTTGAACCAGCGACCCCTACGATGTCAACGTAGTGCTCTACCCCTGAGCTAGCCGCCCACAGCCGAGATTCTAGCGGGCGTCGATCTCCGTGGACCGGATGGGATTCGGCTTCCAGGGCCGCGACAACAGGGCGGCGGACGCCAGCAGTAGGCCCATCAGGACAAAGACAATCTTGAGGCCGAAGGTGTCGGCGGCCAGGCCCGCGATGAACAGCGGCACGGCGATCGCCAGGTTGAGCACGGTGAACATCGCGCCGAAGGTCCGACCGCGCTGCTCCGGGTCGGTCGACTCCTGGAGCAGGGTGACCGCGGGGATGAACACCGCGCCAAAGGCCCCTCCGAAGAAGAACCCGGCGACGGCGGCGAAAGCGATCAATGCGCCGCGAACGTGGAGGTTCGAAATCAGCGCCGGTGCGGTACCCATGAGGATCAGGATCGCGCCCAGGACGACCAGCGCCGACCCGATCAGGCCACTGCGGGCGGCCAGCTTGCCGCGGCCCAGGTACACGGCCACGACGCCCATCCCCGCGGCCGCGGGGACGAGGATGAGGTAGGAGTCGCGCGGGTCCAGGTGGAGCTCGGTCTTCATGTAGCCCTGGGCCAGCGTGAAGAGGGAGAAGATCAGCATCACGGCCAGACCGAGCTGTCCGAAGGCGCGCAGCAATGGTCGGTGGTTGCGCAGGAACGCGGCCGTCTCGGTCATCTCCGACCACATCCGCACCGCCCAGTTCCGTCCCAGGTCGTGGGGGCGCTCGGTGGTTCGGGCCGAGAGGTTGGTCTTCATCGAGATGTTGGCGATCGCCGCCCCGCCGAACAGCGCGGCGGCGACGAAGTACGGCGCGTACTGGCCCAGCAGCCGGACCAGGACCGAGGAGATCGGCAGGCCGACCACCAGCGTGCCGACGATCGTGAGGGTGAAGACCGACGTCGCGGTGACCAGGCTGCGCTTGGGCATGATGAAGGGAAGCGACGATGCCTCCGCGGGAGCGAAGAACTGGCCCACGGAGCTGAACAGCAGAGTCACCAGCAGGAGGTGCCAGGTGACGCCCCGGAAGTACGGGACCAGCGAACTGGCCGGCACCAGCAGGATCAGGGCCCCGCGAATGACATTGGTGAACATCATCAGCCGGCGCTTGTCGAAGCGGTCGGCGTACACCCCGGCGATGGGCGACAGCAGCACCGATGGGAAGGTGTACGCGAGCAGGACGATCGCCTCCTGGGTGTTCGCGGCGCTGCGCTCGTAGGTGACCGAGAGCAGGGAGTAGACGAGGAACTTGTCGGCCAGCTGGCTGGCGATCTGGGAGCCCCAGATGAGCTGGAACTCGCGGTTGCGCAGGAGCTCCTTGAAGCCGCCACTCTCGACCAGCGCCATAACCCCGTCAACCTGCACGGGGACGCCCTCCAGCTCCTCAGACGACATCGCGGTACGCCCTGTATAGCACCTCCCACTCCGGTAGATCGAGGGTCTGCGGGCGCCGCATGGGGTCAAGCCCGGCGCGCTGAACCACGGCCCGAGCCGAGCCGACATCATGGGCCATGGCATTGGCGACGGCGTTGGGAAGCTTCTTGCGTCGCTCCTGGAAGACCGCCCGGGCAAAATCGAAGAAGGCCGCATCCGCGAACTCGGCCACCGGCCCCGGGCGCAGCATGAGCAGCGCCGAGTCGACCGCGGGAACGGGATCGAAGGCCCTCGCCGGCACTCTCATGAGCAGTTCCGCAGTCGCGCTGGCGCGCACCGCGAGGGTGGCCAGGCTCCAATCCCCAGGGGCCGCCGCAAGCCGCTGCGCCACCTCGAGCTGGACCAGGACGCAGATCCACTCGGGTCGTGGACGCAGCGCCAGCAACCGTGGCACCAGCAGGCCGGTGATGTGGTATGGGATGTTGCCGAAGACGGCGTAGGCTCCTTCGACCTCGACCACCAGGTCGACCTCCAGGGCGTCGCCGTGGATCACCCGGACGCTCTCCAGTCCGTGCACCTGGCGTCGCAGCAGCGGGATCATACGGTCGTCCAACTCGATGGCCACGACCTGCGCGCGCTCCGCCGCCAGCGCCCGGGTCATGGTCCCCGGTCCGGCTCCAATCTCCACCAGCCGGTGGGGAGATGGCGGCAGGGCGTCGACGATGGCGCGGGCGATCACCGCGTCGACCAGGAAGTTCTGGCTCAGCGACCTCCTCGGCCGCAGACCGTGGCGCGCGAGCGCAGCGGTGGGGTCGGTGAAGGCGGCGTCCACCGCCTCAGCTTAGCCCCGATCCACGGCCTGAGCGGCCGAGTGGAGACCCCGTGACGTAAGAA
>DAINSI010000076.1:0-9223 GCA_036741395.1 Candidatus Dormiibacterota bacterium | reverse complement strand
CGTGGTCGCCTCGTCGATCCTCTCAGGTTCAGGATTCGGGAGCGCCGAGAGCAGACAGCGAGACCGCCCGCGTCCCGCCATTGACCGCCGCGGCGCGTAACTCGACCCGCCAGCCGGGGGCCTCGGTCAGCTTTGGTCCAGTGGGACCCTCGACTCCCTGAGGGCGTCCGCGTCGGAGGCCTGCTCCTCCGCCGAGTAGGGCTCGTCGTCCGCGGGCGCGGAGTGATGCGCGAGAACCAGTGGGTCGCTGGCTCGCTGCAGCAATACCGCCGCGACGTCGACGGCGCGGTCAGGAAGTGTGTCCACCAGGTCGTGCAGTTCGGCGCGGGTCATGTCTCAGCGGTACATCTGGCGAATCAGGAGCGCTACGGTACGGTCAGCCCTACCGAGTTCGCATACTCGCGTAACCTCCGAGGCTATCCTTTGGGAGTGAGTCAATCCCGCGCCCGGAGGACGCCTGGAAAGGGCGACGACAAGCGGGTGGAGATCAAGGGCGACCCGGCGTTCTTCCGCCGCATCAACTACCTCGCCGTGGCGGTGGGATTCGTGGTGGCGATGGTCGTCTACCTGGTGCTTGGGTCACTGGTGGTGACGCCGGACGGGCAGCTCTCTCAGAGCTCGGGAGCGTACTTCGCGGTCAGCGTCCTGGCGATGTTCTGCGGGGGGCTGGCCGCGGGCATGATCGAGCCCAAGTACGGCGTGCTCAACGGGCCGCTGGTGGCCGTCATCTATATCTTCGTGGGATTCATCCTGACCTTCAACGCCGAGCTGGCCAAGGTCAAGATCGTGGGGCCGCTGGGGCTGGGGCCGATGCGCGTCGACCGCGTGTTTGCCGCCGATGTACCCCAGCTCTTCTTTGCCAGCCTGGGCGGCTGGGTGGCGGGGCAGATCGAACTGCGAGTGCGGGCGCCGCGCCGGCGGGCGAGCAGTGGCAAGGGCCCAGGCAGCCAGGGCTGAGGCCGGTCCCGGCCTGGTCCGGGATACCGATGGTCCGGACACCGAGGGGGTCGAACGCGCGGCCAAGCTGATGCGCGCCATCGCCCGCAATGTCGAGCTGGTGATTGTCGGCAAGGGCGAGCAGGTGCGGCTCGGCGTGCTCTGCCTGATGGCCCGCGGCCATGCCCTCATCGAGGACGTGCCGGGCGTCGGCAAGACCACCCTGGCCAAGGCGCTGGCGGCCAGCATCGGGGGACGCTTCGAACGCATCCAGTTCACCCCTGACCTGTTGCCGTCGGACGTGCTGGGCGTCAATATCTTCGACCCCGGCAAGGGCGGCTTCCACTTCCGGCCGGGGCCGGTCTTCACCAATGTCCTGCTCGCCGACGAGATCAACCGCGCCACCCCCAAGACCCAGTCCGCCCTGCTGGAGGGGATGGAGGAGCGCCAGGTCACCCTGGATGGGGTTACCCACCCCGTGCCCAGTCCCTTCATCGTCCTGGCGACCCAGAACCCGGTCGAGTTCTCGGGCACATTTCCGCTGCCGGAGGCCCAGCTGGACCGCTTCAGCGCCCGGGTCAGCCTGGGCTACCTGACCCCCCCGGCCGAGGTGGAGATGCTGGGGCGGTTCGACCACGGGAGCCCGCTCGACGGCCTCGCGGCGATCACCGGTGACGAGGCGTTGCGCGAGGCCCAGGAGGCGATCTCCACAGTGCACGTCAGCCGCGAGGTCAAGGAGTACGTGGTGGCGCTGGTGGGCGCCAGCCGCAGCCACCCCGACCTCAGCCTGGGCGCCAGCCCGCGCGCGTCGCTGGCGCTGGTCCGGCTGGGCCAGGCCCTCGCCGCGGAGCAGGGCCGTGACTTCGTGCAGCCCGACGACATCAAGTTGCTGGCGGAGCCGGTGCTGGCGCACCGCCTGGTCTTCAAGCCCTCGGCGGAGATGCGCGGCATCGATCGCGGCCAGCTGCTGGCCGACCTCATCGACTCCGTCAGCGTGCCCCAGGGAGGCCGCCGCCCCACCAGGACGTGACCCGCGGATGACTCGCGCCGCCCGGCGCCTGCTGGTCACCGGCGGTCTCGCCGTCTTCTTTTTCTTCGCCTACCTGACCGCCATCCGGCTGGCCTTCATGCTGGTCTATTTCGCGGTCATGCTGCTGGCCGTCTGCTACGGCTGGACCCGGCTCACCAGTCGTGGCCTCACCGTCACCCGTGATGCCCACGATGGTGCCTATGAGGTTGGGCAGGAGTTCCACGAGCACCTCGAGGTGAGCAACTCGTCGATCGTGGGGGTGCCCTGGGTGGTGGTCGAAGACCGCTCCGGCATTCCCGGTTACGACGCCAGCCGGGTCTTCAGCCTGGCCGGCCACGGTTCCCGGCGATGGACCACCAACGGCCGCTTCACCCGTCGCGGTCGCTACGCGCTGGGACCCATCCGGGTGACGACGGGGGACCCCTTCGGTTTCTTCCAGCGCACCCATGCGGCTTCCGTCGAAGCCGCGATCACGGTGTATCCCAAGCTGGTCGATGTCACCGAGTTCCTGCCCGGCTCGATGTACAGCAGCGGCGAGGCGCGGGTCTTCGGCCGCTACACCGACGCGCCCCCGGACGCGCTGGGGATCCGCGAGCACGACCCTGCTGACGGCTTCAACCGCATCCACTGGCCGAGCACGGCGCGACTGGGCCGGCCCATGAGCCGCAGCTTCGAACGCTACGAGGGCGCGGACACGCTGGTCATCCTCGACCTCGCCGTCGGCGTGCACCGCGGCCACGACGGGGAGTCGACCCTGGAGTTCGGGGTCAGCCTGGCGGCCTCCGTTGCGATGGCCGCCCTGCAGCGCGGGCAGTCGCTGGGCCTGCGCTGCAACGACGCGGCGGGGACGACGTTCCGGAGCGCGAGCGGGCCGTCCCAGCTGCGGCGGATCCTCGATTTCCTGGCGGTGGCCCAGGCCTCCGGCGCCAGTGGGCTGGAGGCGATGCTGCTGTCGGGCTCGGCCGCGCGCTCCACCCAACAGAGCGTGGTCGTGATCACCCCGGCGGGGCCGGCGACGTGGGTGGACATGCTGGCCCACGCCGGCGACCGCGGCCGCCGCACCACCATCCTTCACCTTGGCCGCGAGGGAGGCGGTGACCCGCGGGTGCGCCTGCTGGGCGAGATGACCTGGTGGGAGCTGGGAACCGGGGGGCTCGGACCCGCCTCGCTGAGGCGCGCGTCATGAGCCTGGCGGGCCTGCTCGCGCGTTTCAGGGTCGACCTTCGGGAGGGCGTGGTGGCCGACGCCTGCCTTATCTGCGTGGTGTTGGTGACCGCGCTCTTGGTGTCCGGTTCCGGCTGGGTGCGCGGCGGCGACATCCTCGTGCCGATGCTGGCGACGGGGACCCTGTTCTGCCTGCTGATCGCCAAGCTGGCGCCGCGGGGGACGACCTACTGGCTGGCGGTGGAGGTGGCCGCCGTGGTTGCGCTCTTCCTCTTCACCGCACCCCACCCCTCCTCCCCGCAGGCCGACTTCGTGGCCTGGATCCTCTCCATCCGGGCGTCCGTGGCCATCGCCGCCCTCGTCACGCTGGCGGGCACGGGCTGGATGATCGCGGCGTGGGCCGTGTTCTGGGTGGCGCGCCGGCGCCTGGCGGTGGTCGCCCTGGCGCCCCTGGCAATCGTGCTCGCGGTGGAGATCATCAACGACCCCGGGCAGCCGGCGAATGGCGAGCTGACGGTGTTCTGGATCCTGCTCTCCGCGGTGGTGCTGCTGCGACTGCACACCGCCCGGATCCGCGAGCGCTGGCGCGACCTCGCCGACGCCCAGGTCTGGATCTTCATCGCCTCGCGCGGCGCGGTGCTGGTGATCGTGCTCCTGGTCGTGGCCGTGCTGCTGCCTCCGCTCAACACCGTCGACCTCAGCGTCTCTTTGTTCCGCGGCCGCGACCCCAACTCCGGCCAGGGGCCCCTCGACCCCGCGGCGGCCGGGCGCAGCAGCATCCCCATCGCCGACTTCACCACCACCGGCTACAGCGACCACGTGGCGCCTGGCGGCACCCTGGTCCGCAGCTCCACGGTGGTGATGCAGGTCAGCAGCGACTTCAGCAGGCCGGTGTACTGGCGCGGGATCAACCTCTACAGCGCCGTCAATGGCGCCTGGACCCGAGGCCTGGCGTCCAGGGTCGCCACGTCGGTCCCTGCCAACACCTCGCTGGACGACAACACCTCGATATCGCGGCAATCGGTGCACGCCACCATCGAGGTCCTGGGCACGACGCAGCAGACCATCTTCTGGCCCGGCGAACCCATCCGCGCCGACCGGGCCGCGGTCCTGAGGAGTGACCGCCAGGGGCCGCTGGGCGGTGTCGCTTCGGTGGAGGCGGCCTATGCCGTCGACCCCCTCAGGCCCGGTACCAGTTACGCGGTGGAGGCCGGCGATTCGGTGGCCACCGAGGACGAGCTGCGCCGCGCCGGCACCGATTACCCGGCCAGCCTGACGCGCCTCACGCGCAGCAGTATCGGGCCCGACATCGCCGACCTCGCCCACCGGGTGGCCGGAACCGGCTCGGTCTACGACCAGGTCAAGCGTATCGAGGCCTACCTGCGGACCCAGGAGCGATATCAGCTCAAGGTCAACGCGCCCCCCAGCGGCGTCGATCCCGTCTCCTACTTCCTCTTCACATCACACATCGGGTACTGCGAGTACTTCGCATCGTCGATGGGGGAGATGGTGCGCGGCCTGGGCATCCCGGTTCGCCTGGTCAGCGGCTATGGGCCGGGCCAGACGACACCCAAGCAGGATGTCAACCGCGAGCTCAAGCACACCGTGGACGCCGGGGCGACCGTCAGCACCATCCGCGCATCGGATGCCCACACCTGGGTCGAGGTCTACTTCCCGGCCTATGGCTGGATTCCCTTTGAGCCCACCCCCGATCCCAACTACCCGGCGCTGACCCGGGGCGCCAACGCGGCCCAGCCGGCCACCGCGCCGGCACCTGCCGCCGCCCCCCCGGTGGTCGCGCCACCAGCTCGCGCCACCGCGCCGCGGACCGCGGTTTCGCCCGCCCCCGTGGCGCTCGGCCTGGGCCTCGGCGTCCTCACGGTGATCGTCCTGGCCGCCCTCCTGGCCCGGGTTGCCAGGGGCCCGGCGCGCGACCTGGACCTGGGGCTGGCGTGGACCCGACTGGGCTGGCTGGGCCGCCGGATCGGCGTGCGCCGCCGCCGTAGCGACACGCCCCTCGAGTTTGCCAGCCGCCTGGCCCAGCGCCTCCCCGACCTCGGCCCCGAGATCATGACCCTGGGGCGAGCCCGGAGTCGGGCCCTCTACGGCGCGGCGCCGGGACCCCACGAGAGTGGGGCCCAGGAGGCCTGGCAGGCCGTCCGCGCCCGCCTGGTGCGGGTGCTCACGACCGGGGCCACAGCTCCACAGTCGTGAGGTCCTCGGCGCGCTCCGCGCCCTCGACCTCGCCCTCCTCGACGTAATCGAGCTTGCGGCGGTTAAGGTGGGTGAGAAAGAAGCGCTTGCCGGGGTTGGCCGACACAATGGCTCGGGCCTGCGCCAGTGAGACGTGGCTGGGATCGCCGTCCAGGGTGGCGGTCATCTCGATCATGAAGACATCGCTCATCGCCACCAGGGCATTGAGGCCGGGGCACTCGGTGGTGTCTCCGGAGAAGCCGAAGCTGACGCCGTCCTTGCGGAAGTTGTACCCATTGCAGGGGATGTCGGACACGTGGTCCATCTCCTCGGTATGGACCCTGAAGCCGGCCACCTCGTCGTCGGCGCCGGGATGGAGATCCACGAAGTTGATCTGCAGCCGCTCCCAGACCATGGCCTTGAGGTGGTCGCCCCAGGCCATCTGGAAGAGGTTGCCGATGTACCACTCGAAGCCGGGCGGACCCGCGATGGTGAAGGGCGGGGCGTCGGGGGCCTCGATGGCGCGCGTGGCCATCACGTAGGGCAGACCGAAGGTGTGGTCGGCGTGCTGGTGGGTGATCACCGCGGCCTCGAGGTCGCCGATCCGATGTCCCGTCTGGTGGATCAGGACGTGCACCGGGGCGCCGGCGTCTATGAGGACCCGCCGGTCGAGGATGTAACCGGCGTTGTGGGCGTCGCCGGCAAAGGCTGCGCCGGTGCCCAAGAAGGTCAGCTCCATCAGCGCGCTCGCAGGGTATGGGGGTTCATTACCCCGGACGGGTCGAACACCTCCTGGACCCTGGCCAGGTAGGGCGCGAAGCCGTCCAGCTCCCGGCTCAGCCACGCCATCTTCAACTGGCCCACCCCATGGTGGTGGGTCATCGTGCCCCCGCTCTCGATGGCGGCGTCGAGGGCTTCGTGCCAGGCGCGCTCGAGGGCCTGCTCGCGGTCGTCGGAGCGCAGCACGAATGTGAAGTAGAGAGCGCAGCCGGTCTCGTAGGCGTGCGAGCAGTGACAGCCGACGACCTCGGCGTGGGGAGAGAGGGCCCCACGCACCGCCGCGTAGACCGGCTCGACCCGCGACCAGATCGCCGCGACCTCGATGGTGTCAGCGGCAACGTCAGGGCCCAGCAGTTCGCCCGACAGCACCTGCTTGTACGTGGTCGCGGCGTCGTTGCGGTGTTTCCACCAGTGCCCGGCGAGGTCGTCATCGAGGGGGGTGCCCGCGGCCGCCGCGAGGGCGCGGTCGAGGCGCTGGCGGGCGCCGGACTCATCGCCCTCGGTCACCAGCACCGCGGTGCACCCGGCGGGCGCGGGGTCGAAGCTGCGGAACTGGATCGAGGTGTCGGTCTCGTCGTACACCCGGACCGCGTCGGGCAGCGCCCGCCCCTGGGCCATCCTCCGCACTGCCTCCAAACCGGCATTAAAGCTCTCAAATGCCAGCGACGCGAAGTGACGCGCCGCGGGCGCCCGCCGCACTCGCAGCCAGGCCTCGGTGACCACGCCCAGGGTTCCCTCGCTGCCCAAAAAGAGGCGGAACAGCTGGATCCCCGCGGCGGTGCGTGGCACTGGCCGCGAGGTCGCCAGGGAGCCGTCCGGCAGCGCCGCGGTGAGCGCGACGAGGAAGTCCTCGATGGCGCCGTAGCCGCTGGACAGCTGCCCCGCCGACCGCGCCGCGATCCAACCCCCAACCGTCGACAGCGCGACCGATTGTGGAAAATGGCCAAGCGTGTGGCCGCGTTCGTTGAGCCACGCCTCGAGGTCGGTGCCGAGGATGCCGGCCTGGACTCGCACGATGCCGCTGACCTCGTCCAGCTCGAGCACGCGATCGAGGCCCCGCAGGTCGATCACCAGCTCGCCGCCGTGGCTGACCGCCCCTCCGCTGACACCGGAGCGCCCGCCCGCGGGAATCACCGCGGTGCCGGTCTCCGAGGCCCAGCGCAAGGCCACCGCCACCTCCGAGGCGGTGCTTGGCCGGAGCACCGCGGCCGGCGGGGTGAGGGCGTCCCGCTGAGCCCGCAGCAGCGATGACGACGACCAGTCGCCGGCGTGCTCCTTGAGCACGTCACCGGAGGTGATCAGGGTCGCTCCGGGGAGCAGCTCGGCGAGCTCGGCCAGGCTCATAGCCCGCGTAGTGTATTGCGCCAGGAGGCGGTCCGGCCACGGCATAATCGGCCCCATGCCCGCCAGACGCCCGCGTCTCACCGCCTTTTCGCACGGCGCCGGTTGAGCCTGCAAGCTCAGTCCTAGCGACCTGGCTCAGGTCCTGAGCCAGCTGCCGGCACCCGTGAGCGACGACCTCATCGTTGGCCCCGAGACCAACGATGATGCCGCCGTGTATCGCCTCACGCCGGAGCTGGCGATCGTGGTCACCGCTGACTTCATCACCCCAGTGGTCGATGACGCGCTGGACTTCGGTGCGATCGCCGCCACCAACGCCCTCTCCGACATCTACGCCATGGGCGGGGAACCCCTGATCGCCCTCAACCTGGTGGGATTTCCGCGCGACTCCCTGGAGCTGAGCGTCCTTGAGGAGATCCTCTCGGCGGGGGCGGCGGTGGTCCACGAGGCCGGCGCGCTGACCGTCGGGGGCCACACCATCGACGATCCCGAACTGAAGTTCGGCCTCTCGGTGGTGGGCCGCGTGCATCCCGACCGGGTGGTGCGAAACAGTGCCGGTCGCGTCGGGGACCGCCTCTACCTGACCAAGCCGCTGGGGGTCGGCATCCTGGCCACCGCCGCCAAACGCGACGTGATCGGCATGGAACGGATGGCCCCGGCGGTGGCGCAGATGAAACGCTCCAACCGCGACGCCGGCCGGGCGATGCTGGCCGCCGGCGTGAGGGCGGCCACCGACGTCACCGGGTTTGGCCTGCTGGGGCATCTCCATGAGATGGCCCTGGCCTCGGGAGTCGGCGCGACGGTGGCGTTCCGCCGGCTGCCGCTGCTGGAGGGGGTGAAGGCGCTGGCCCGCGAGGGCGTCGTCCCCGGGGGCACAGAGCGCAACCTCAGTGCCGCTCGCGCCTTTCTCCATCCCGACAGTGCGCTGGAGGACTGGCAGCTGCTGGTCGCGGCGGACGCTCAGACCTCCGGGGGGCTGCTGGTCGCGGTCGCTGCCGAGGCTGCCGGCCTGCTGGAACTGGAGATGGCCGCCCTGGGGGTCCCCGCGGTGTACATCGGTGACTTCCACGCCGGCGCGCCTGGCGTCGTCGCCTTCGATTCCTGACGCGGGCCCCCGCCCACGACGCAGCATGTCATGACGATCGTGTCATGACGCGTTGCGAATGCATGACGCAGTGTGTTATATATGACCAACAACAAGTCTGAGAAGAGAGGAGCTGAAGTTGATTAAAGAGACCGTTTACACATCACTCGGGGCCAGCGCCCTGGTCGTGGACTTCGTCACCAGCCCCAGCAAGCTGCAGAGCTGGCTCAAGAAGGCCGAGCGCCGCGGCGGCAAGGTCGCCCAGAGCGGTCGCCTTCAACTGCGCCCCGTTCAGCGCCGCCTGGACAACCTGATCGACGACGTTCGTCACAGCACCCTGGGGGCCATCGGGCTCGCCGAGGACAAGGCCGAGCAGGCCGGCAAGACCGCCAAGCGCACCGCGCGCCGGACCGCCACCACCGCTCGCCGCAACACCCCGCGGGTGAAGGTCTCGACCAGGCGCACCAGCGCCCGTCGCGCCGGCACCACCCGCCGCGTCCGTCGCACCAGCGTGAGCGTCCAGACCCCGGCCTCCAAGGCCAGCTAGCTCACCTCCCACCCCGCGGAGAGGGCCTCGCACTTGTGCGGGGCCCTCTCTATTTCTACGGGGCGGAGTCCGCCGGCTCCGCGGTTTCGGGCCCTCCGGTAAATGAGGACCCTAAGCCGGGATCCACCGATCCGAACTTGTATCTCGG
>DAINSI010000075.1:0-9313 GCA_036741395.1 Candidatus Dormiibacterota bacterium | reverse complement strand
CTGTGGGGTCATCTCGCGATCGGTTCAATCTAGCTGGCCTGCTCGAGGCCCGGTGACGGCGCCGCTGCCTTGCCGTTGCCGGCGGGATTGCTGTTGAGGCGCTGGTAGGCGACCTCGCGGTCCAGCAGCTCCAGGGTGTCGGCCAGCTGGCCCCAACGGGCGTCGCGGGCGCCCACCTCGAGCGGCTGGGCGACCCGGGCCTGGAGGACCTGCGACACCACGCGGGGGTCGTAGGCCGCACGTTTGACAAGTCGCAGGTGCTCCTGCAGCAGCGACCGCCGGATGGTCAGCCCGTGGCGGGCGAGGAGCTCCCGGTTGCGGCGGAAGTTCTCATCCAGCTCGACCAGCACGGACTCGTAGCCGTGGCGCGCGACCAGCATCCGCGAGCTGAAGCGCATGGGGTTGTCAAAGAACATCCGGGCGTCGGTCCGCTTGGGCTCGATGAGGATGATGTCGACCTCGGGGTGAGCGCGGCGCACCTGCTTGAGGTGGTAGTGCAGCCCGGCGTGCAGCGCCGTCCGCGCCACCTGGTTGGTGATCGCCTGGAAGCCCTTCTCGCTGACCGTGCGGGCGTCGGAGCCCAGCCGGGGAATGCTGCGCGAGCGATTGTCGAAGGCCACCAGCGGGTTGACGCAGATGACCAGGTCGGCGCCACGCTCGATGGCGATGTCGATGCTCGCGGTACCGCGCAGGCCGCCATCCACAAACTCACGGCCGCCCAGCTTGACGGGCGCGTACAACACCGGGATCGCGGCCGAGGCCGCCGCCGCACGGGAGATGGGCACGCGGTCGTTGTTGCCGCGGCCAAAGACCACGCGCTCACCGTTGTCGAGATCGGTGGCGATGATCTGCAGGTCGGCCTTGATCTTGCGAAAGTCGTCGGTCTTGCCGGTGAACTTGAAGACCCGGCTGAGATACCGGCCGATCGACTCACCGTCGAAGAACCCCGAGGGCAGCGCGTCCGCGAAGAGCATCACGAAGTCGACGAAGTCCATGTCGCGGGCGTTGCGCAGGTAGTGCCAGCACGCCCAGGCGGCGATTGCCGGCAGCCCCGCGAGCTTGCGCAGCATCTCCTCGTAGTTGGGGGAGAGGACATCGGCCCGGTTGAGGTTGGCAGGGCCCGCCTCCCCGGCAACCGCACGAACCAGGTCCTTGGCGCGGATGCCGTTGGCGATGCAGGAGCCGATGACCGCGCCGGCGCTGGTGCCGACATAAACGTCGAAGTCGTTGACCGAGCGATCGAGGAGGGCGTCATTGAGCGCCCGCAGCGCGCCGATGTGGTACATGGCACCGGTGAGGCCGCCGCCGGAAAGCACCAGCGCGGTCTTGCCCAAGTGTCTAAGCCCCCTTCGGGGTCGGTGGTGTGCGCCGGCTCGGAGGTCGCGAGTTGGCCGCCTTGCCAGACCGCGCGGGCTTGGCCGCGGACGGCACCGGCTGCTGACCGATGGCGGCGGCGAGCTGGTCGACGCGCTGGCTCAGTTCTCGAAGCCGGCGGTCGAAACCGGACATCTCGCGCTGGGTTGGGATCTTGAGGCTGCGCAGGGTGCGCAGCAGGGCCTCGTCAAGGGCCGCCTCGGGGGCGCGAACCACGCGCTCCTCGGCCCGCTGGAGAAAATCCTGCCCTGCCGCAATCGACTTCTGAACAGCCTGGGTGACCGCCTCGCTGGGGCCGCGCACCAGCTGCTGGAGCAGCTGCTCGGGGACCGCCCCGTGCCGCTTGCGCTCGCGCTCGAGGACCACCTGGCTGAGGGTCACCGCGGTCAGGTCCTCACCGCTGGTGCGGTCGATGACCTGCACCGTCTCGCCGCCACGAATCAACTCGCCGATCCGCTCCAGGGTGATGTATTGCCGGCTGGTGGTGTCGTAAAGCTTGCGGTTGGAGTACTTCTTGATCATCCGGGCGCCCCCCTCGGAGCGGTCGGCAGCGGTGCTCGGCGGGCGGCCGGACCGGGGACGGCGCGACGGCGTGGCGCTCAGTGTCCGCTCCGCTCGTGGCGTCCCAGCAGGGTTTCCACCTTGGCGGTCAGGACATCCACGCTCTTGTTCAACCGCTCAATGTCGGACCGGGAGGGGATGTTGACCCGGTTGAGGACATCCTCAATGCGGTTTTCGATAAAGCGATCGAGGCCGTCGGCGGCGGAAAGCGCCCGTCCCTGGGCGCGCTCGCCGAGGTTGCCGGTCTTGACCAGCTCGCCCACCAGCCGCTCAGCCTGCGACCGCCCGATGCCCACCGGCGCCTGGACCAGGGTCGTCACCAGCTCCAGCCAGCCGTTGCCGTGGCGCGACTCGGCGCGCTTGGGCCTGGCAGTTGACGCGCGGGTGGAGGACTTGGGCGTTCGCACGGGCTTCCGGCGCGACTTCCCCTGGCGCGCTGACCCTTCGTCGCGCCGCCCTGGCGCTTCAGCCATGCCCCACCGCCTTGACGCAGTGCAGCAACATCACCGGGATTATACGCAGGCGCTCCGCCGCCAGGAGCGCTCCCGGCTCAGCCGCCGCGCAAGCCCACGACGAAGCTGTAGAAGGCCATCGCGGAGAGCACCAGCAGGACCACGCGCAGTACCCAGAGGCCGCCGTTCGCGAGGCCGCCGAGGCGCGCCCTGGGCAGGTGCAGGTTCATGACCTCGACCAGCTGGTCTGGCTCCAGGCCCTGGATCAGGTCCTCGTCGGGCTCCCCCTCGAAGATGTGGCGGCGGTGCTTCTCGGTGAGGCGCCCGGGCGGGATCACAGCGGCTTCCCGGTGACGCTGGTGATGAAGCCGACCACGACCGCGGCGACCCCGGCCAGGACCACCAGCGCCATCACCAGCGCGGCGGCGATGTTGAATCGGGCGCCGTTGGCCCGCCCCCCCATGATCTCGCGGTCGTTGGCCAGCATGACCAGGAAGACCAGCGCCGCCGGCATCAGGATGGTCGCGAGGAGATTGGCGTTGAGGGTGATGCTGAGCAGAGGCGCACCCGGGATCAGCACCACCACCCCGGCCAAGAGCGCGACGCCGACGATCACCCCGTAGAAGAGGGGCGCCTCGGTGAACCTGCGGTTGAATGAGTGGGCACCCCCGATGGCCTCCCCCACGGAGTACGCCGTGGCGGTCGAGATCGTCAGGCAGGCCAGGGCCCCGGCCTCGATCAGCCCCAGCGAGAGCAGCGCCGGGACGGCCGGCCCGACCAGGCCGCGCAGGGCGCCGGCGTAGTCGGCCCCGCCGGTGCCGGCGAACGGCGTGACCTGGTGGGTGTAGAGCACCGAGGCCACCACCACCGCGGCGCACCCGGCGACGGCGGCGAGGACCCCTCCCAGGACGACGTCCACCCGGCCCTGGCCGATATCCCTGGGCGTGACGCCCTTGTCGACCACCGCGCTCGATTGGAAGAAGATCATCCAGGGGGTGACGGTGGCGCCCACGTTGGAGGCCACGATCAGCAGGAACTGCTGCAGCCGGCCCCCGGGGAGTGGCTGCCAGGTCAGGAGAGCGTGGCCGGCGCTGCCGTAGTCGGGGCGTGAGGCGATCGCCGCAGCGACAAACAGCATGTTGAAGGCGGCCAGGCCCAGTGCCGCCCGTTCCCAGCGCCAATACCGCCCTCCCAGCGTGCTCATGGCCACCAGCAGCACGCCCAGCGCCACTGCCAACTCCGGCCGAATACCGAAGTAGGCCATGCCCACGCGGATCGCGATGAACTCGGTCACCAGGGTGATGACATTGGTCACGGCCAGGTCGCTGATGGACAGCCAGCCCCAGAACGAGCCGTAACGCTGGAAGACCAGCTCGCCATAGCCCCTGTGGGTGATGGCCCCGATGCGGAGGGTCATCTCCTGGACCACCATCGCCCCGAGAAAGGTGACGACTATGAAGGGCACGAAGAAGCCGACGCCGTAGGTCGCACCGGTGGCGGTGTAGGAGAGCATGCTGGGGCCGTCGTTCTCGCCCAGCATGACCAGCACGCCCGGGCCCACGAGCAGCCACAGGAGCCGCCAGCGCGAGCCCCGACGCCGCGCCTGGATCACCCGAAGGCGATCGGCGGAGCGCAGCCGGTCCTCCTCGCTGAGCCGCGCCGCGTGCGCGGACAAAACCTGGTCAGACACGGGTCACATACACTCGCTCGGCCGCCTCACGGCCCAACAACTCCTCGCGGCGGCCCACGTGCAGGCGCAGCGCGCCCCCACTCTCGCGCCGAACGCTCGAGAGGGTCGCGCCGGGGACAATGCCGAGGCGCTGCAGGTGGCGCAACAGGGCGGGATCGCCGTCGCTGACCCGCGCGACGCGGACGCGGCCGGTGACGTCACTGTCCCAGAGCGACTGCCAGGCCGGCCGCACCAGGGACCCGTCCGGGCCGGGGATGGGATCGCCGTGCGGGTCGAAGGTGGGGTGCCCGAGAGCCTCGTCGATGGCCGCCTCGACGCGCGCCGACAGCGCATGCTCGAGGAGCTCGGCCTCCTCGTGCACCTCGTCCCAGCCCAGCCCCAGGAAACGCTCCAGGTATAGCTCCAGGAGGCGGTGGCGGCGGATCACGCGGAGCGCGGCGCGGCGACCCTTGCGCGTGAGCGATGCCCCGGCGTAGTGCACGTAGTCGACCTGGCCGTCGGCGGCCATGCGGTCCAACATCGCCGATACCGACGGCTGGGAGACGCCCAGGCGGGTGGCGATGGCCTTGGTGTTGGCGGGCTCGCCACCGCGCGATTCGGTCACCTGGTAGATCGCCTTGAGGTAGTCCTGGAGGGCGGGCTGCGGATGAGCGCGGGGCATCAGCAGCAGTTTAGCGCGACCCAACTCCAAAGTTAGCTATCTCTAACTTTGCCGCGCGTTTGACACCTGACAACAAGGCTGTAATGATTTGCATGGTTCGGCGGTATTCGGAGCGGCCGACTTCAGAAGGTGTGTGGAGGAAGACTGGGTGAGCAAGCGCAAGAGCACGAGCAGGTCTTCGAGCAAGAGCTCGAGCCGCAAGTCCCGGGGGCCCCTGGCGGGCACCGGGCTGCAGGACATCGTCGACACGGGGCAGCAGCTGATCAGCGACGCCCAGGTCCGCGCCAGTGACGCCGCCAAGCAGGTGCAGACCCTGGCCGCGGGTGCCGTCAGCACCATCGAGAAGCGCACCGATGTCGAATTGAAGAACCTGCGCGGTCGCCTCAAGGACGTGAACACGGCCATCGGTGGCCTGGAGCGGCGCTACCGCACCCTCGAGAAGCGCCTCACCAAGCAGATCGAGACGCTCTCCGGCCGGGCCGTCAAGGCCTCCGACCTGGACAAGCGCATCCGCGCCGTTGAGACCGAGCTGCGCCGCGCGGCGGGTCTCGGCCGCGCCGCGGCGACCCGCACCAGCACCAGTGCCCGCAAGGCCACCACCACGGCCCGGCGCAAGGCCACAACCTCCGCGCGCAAGCCGACCGCCGCGCGCAAGTCCACCACGGCCCGCAAGGCTTCGACCAGCACCGCCCGCAAGGCGTCGACGACCGCGCGCAAGACGGCCCGCACCGCCACCCGCCGGGCCACCGGTGCCGCCCGGAGCGCGTCACGCACGGTGTCGGCGGCGGCCAAGGCGGCGTCGACAACCGCCACCACCGCGACCAAGGCGGCCAGGACGGGAACGTCGAAGGGCGTGACCTCGGCCAAGCGCAGCGCCGCGGGCTCGGCCGGCGGCCGTGCCAAGGCCAAGCGCTCCACGTCGCGCGCCAAGACCGCGACCAAGCCCGCAGCCAACGGCTCCTCGGCCTCCAGGACCTAACTCAGCGACACACAGCGGCGGGGCCCACGGGCTCCGCCGCTTTTCTTATGCCAGCCGGACGCCCGCCCCGGCGCGCCGCCTGGCCACCGTGTCCGGAGCCACGGCGAGGTACTCCGGCCGCGCCGCCGGGCGCCCGAACGCGTAACCCTGACCCAGGTCGACACCCAGGCCCGCCATGACGTCGGCGTCGCGGGGGGTCTCGATCCCCTCCGCGACGATCATCGCGTTACCCGTGCGCCCGAAGGCCACCAGCGCGCTGATGGCCGCCCGCGGCCCCGGGCTCTCGGCGCCCAGGGTGAGGCTGCGGGCGATCTTGATGTACTCGGGTGAGGCGGCAGCCAGCACCTCCAGGGTGGAGTGGCCCTCGCCGACGTCGTCCATGGCAAAGCGGAAGCCGTGGTTGCGGTACGCCGCCAGCACCTCCTCGAACCGCTTGATGTCGGTGACCGCCTCGCGTTCGCTGATCTCCAGCACGATGTCCCACGGCGACCGCCGTGCCCACCTCAGCAGCAGCATCATCTGGTCGACATCGTGGAGCGGGTCGAGCAGTGCCGGGATGCTGACATTGATGAACAGCTGCACCCCGTCGGGGATGTCACCGGCGCCGTGCACCGCGGCGCGGCGGCTGAACCAGTCGATGTCCGCGCCGAGACCCATTTTCAGGGCGGTGGCAAACAGCGTCTCGACGCTCATGCCTGCGTCCCCGCCCGCGGGACGCGCCAGGGCCTCCCAGCCCAGCAGGGAGAGGTCGCTGAGACGCACGATCGGCTGGTACACCGCCTCGATCTGGCCGGGGCTGAGCAGCCCGGGAACCATCTCGGCCCAGCGCGCGGTGCCGCCGGGGGCGATGATGCTGCCGCCCACGTCGGCGCCCTCCACCCGGTCCCGTCCCAGCCGCTTGGCGCGCAACAGGGCGTCGTCCGCGCGACCCCAGACCTCCCGGAAGTCATTTTTCTGGGAGCCTGTGGCAAAGCCGATGCTGATGCGCTTGTGCCCGAATGGGACGTCGAGGCCACGCAGGCCCTGGCGCATGCGGTCCGCCACCGCGGCGGCGCGGGCCTGTTCGGCGCCGACCAGGAGGGCGGCGAACTCGTCGCCCCCCACCCGCGCGACCACGTCACGCCCCCGCAGGCCACCGCGCAATCCCCGGGCTATCGCCTGGAGCACGGCGTCGCCGGCCTGGTGACCAAACTCGTCGTTGATCACCTTGAGGTTGTCGATGTCAATCGCCAGGACCGCGAAGGGGCCGGGCGGCAGCGCTGACAGCAGGCGCTCGAACTCGCGGCGGTTGGATAGGCCGGTGAGGAAATCGGTGGCGGCGCTGTCGGCAACCAGGCGGTAGCTCTCGGCATTGCTGATGGCCAGGCCGGCGAGGTCGGCGGCGCCCTCGAGGAGGCGCAGCGTGGGCGCATCGAAGGACCGGGCGACACTGGTTGAGAGCACGATCGCGCCGGCCACCGCGCCGGCGCTGCGCATCACGACACAGGCTCCGGAGCGCATGCCATACCGGGCCAGCTCGACGTCGGCGAACTCGCGGTCCTCGTCGAGGCGGAAGCCGAAGCTGGCGCCGTCCTCCATCAGCCGCTCCAGGATCGGGTTCGCTCCCACCTGCTCGTTGACCTCGCCGGGGTAGGTGCCGGTGGGGCCGTGGTGCGCGATCGCGCGGTACCAGCCGTCGTGGACCCGATAGAGGGTGGCCTGGGCGCCGTCGTCCGCCACGCCAACGCCCGCAAGCTGCACGGTGGTGGTGACCACCTTGTGCAGGACCTCGCCCAGGTCAAGGCTCAGAACCAGTTCCCGAGCCAGGTCGCAGACGAGCAGGGCGTTGTCGGGTTGGGGTCGCCCGCGGGCCGGCCCGCGTCGTACGGTCCTGCTCAACCTCGCTACCTCATCTCCTACAGCGCTCCAGGGAGATGATCTAACAGTGCCGCTGTTAAGTCGACGCCCATACGGTGCCGAACTCGTGACCGCTGTAACAGGTCGGAATCAGGGGGCTCGCCTGTGGCCTGGCCGGATTGGACGATGCCATTCAGCTCGGTGGCATGGCCATCGTGGAGCAGATGCGCGTGGCACCGGCGGCGCTTGCCTCCTGATCAGAGCCCAGATCATGCACGGCCAGCCCTGCGTGACAGGGACCCGGATCCCGGTCAGTGTGGTGCTCGCCTGCGCGGCCGGCGGGATGACCGATGATGAGATCATCGAGCAGTACCCAAGTCTCTCCAAAGCCGCGATCTGGGAGTCGTAGAGCCGCGGGATTGAGGCTCCTGGGCGATCCTAGGGGTGCTGCCCAGCTCCTGGAGCGCTGGGACGTGGCCGAGGAGGCATACTCCGCCGCCTGGCGCGATCCACGGCCCTAGCGGCAAATGCGCGCTGACGGCGTTACGATGAGCACTATGGCCCTTCCCTCCTTCCCCCCTGATGACCCCGCGACCCTCGAGGGAGAGCTGCTGCTCGGACCTCCGGGGTCGGCTCTACGTGCTCAGGTCCGCAAGGCCGCTGCAGCAGCTCTCCGGGGCGAGCCGGCGATCAGCGCCTCTGCCGCCCGAAAGCGGCTGGCCAAGGTGCCGGGGGTGGCCGAAGAACTGGCAGCGCTCGACTCCCACTCCCCCTCCGACCTGGACCTGTAGGCGGTGTACCCGCCCCGCCCCGTTGAGTGGGACGAGGCCGCCCTGACCGAGCTGGAGCGCATTGCGGCACACGAGCCGCGTGCGGCTGCGCGCGCCCTGGTGGCAGCCGAGCGAATGGGCGCGAGCGGCTATGACGAGGGACGTCCCACCGTAGAGCCCGGCATCCGCTATCGTCCCCCCTTCCGTCGCGGCGAGCGTCTCGGGCTCTATTACGCGGTCACCCCCACCGCGCTCCGAGTCGTCTGGGTGGTGGACGCGCGGACGCTGCGAGAGCTGCCGTAGGCAGTCGGCTCGGTCGGCCGGCCAGACCTGACGGTGGGCTGGACGCCGCTCTGGCGGTGCGAAACCTGGGACCACGGCGTCGAGGCGGCCGCGGCCATGCTGGCGAAGGCGAATGCGGAGACGGCCAGGGCTGAGCTCTTGGCGACTGCCGGGCTCCCCGAGGGCGAACATGCCGGCAGCATCAGCGCGACCGTCGCGGCCGCGCTGGCCCGGGCCGCGTCGTGCGTTGCTTCAGCGAGCCAGGAAGCGAGCGTCGCCGGCCAGCCCGGAACTGGTGGCGACCGTGGTGCGGAGGCCGAGGCCCCGCCGCAGCTCAGGCAACGGGCAGGCGGTGGCGGCGCCACGATCCAACCTCCGGACGCGCGACCATCCGACCGAAGACCGCATATGGATCGCTTTTCGCGCCGGCCTTGCGAAGGGAGGCCTCGTCGTTGAGATACAGAAAGATGATGGTCCGCGCAGCCTCGGAAAACACCCAGAAGAGGCGGTAGCGGTCCGGTAGCCCCGGTCCCTTGGCTCGACTTGGAACTTCCGGATGCAACACAACAGAAGGCGTGAGGCTAGTCGTCGTCTGCGACGGTCGCTAGTCGTCAAGTATGACTGTCTTTAGTCGACGTTTGTGACGCCCGGGGGCCGCCATCGGCGATGGCCAGCCAGCCCGGTGCTGGTGGCGACCGTGGTCCGTTA
>DAINSI010000074.1:0-9337 GCA_036741395.1 Candidatus Dormiibacterota bacterium | reverse complement strand
GGATCGGACTTCGAGGTCCGGGAAGCGTTGCTCGCCAAAGAGTTCGCTGACCGAGCGATCCTCATGGACCCGGAGGATTCCCTCTGCCAGGAGCGGGGCCACCGAGAGCCGCACCAATTTTTCGTGGGTGTCGGTCCCGGGAATCGAGTCGGTGACGACAATCTGGTCGATCGGCGCCGCGGCCAGCCGCTTGACGGCGCCATCGGAAAGGACGCCATGCGTGGCAAGCACGTCGACAGCCCGAGCACCGGCGCCTTTGAGCGCCGTCGCCGCGCCCAGCAGGGTGGTGCCACGGGTGATCATGTCGTCCACCACCACCGCGTTCAGGCCCTCGACGTCACCGATGACATTGAGGATCTCGGCCACGTCATCCCTGGGGCGGCGCTTGTCCAGGAACGCCAGGGGGGCGTCCAGCAGGTTGGCTATGTACCGGGCGCGGCGGATACCGCCGGGATCCGGCGACACGATCACGAACTCATCCCTGGAGTGGCGTGCGCGGATGTGTGAAGCCAGGATCTTGGCGGCGAAGAGGTGGTCCACTGGAATGTCGAAGAAGCCCTGGATGGCGTCGGTGTGAAGATCGAGCGCGATCACCCGGTTGGCACCCGCCATCGCGATGATATTCGCCATCAACTTGGCCGAGATCGGGTCGCGGGGGGCGGTCTTCTTCTCCTTGCGGGCGTACCCGTAGTACGGGATCACCGCCGTGACGCGGGCAGCCGACGCCCGGTGAAGGGCGTCGAGGATGATGAAAAGTTGGATCAGGTTGTCGCTGACCGGGGCGCACGTCGGCTGAACGACGAACACGTCCATGCCGCGGACCGACTCGGCGATCTTGACGTCGTACTCGCCATCGCTGAACCGGGTCACCTCCATCGCGCCCACAGGTATGTCGAGCCGGCTGGCGATGGCGCGCGCGAGTTCCGGGTGTGCGTTCCCGGACAGCAGCTTCAGCTCACCAAGCAACTGGATCCTCCCCAACTCGCCGGACGGCTAAGTTATACCGCCTCCGGGCCGCGCTCATTTGCCCCCCTTATCCGCCGACCGGCGCCGCCGGCGGGTCCAGCCCGCCACCTCGCGCTGGTCGTTGCGCTCGATCGCCAGGCTGCCGGCCTCGACATCCCGGGTGATCACCGAGCCGGCCGCGGTGTACGCCTCGTCGCCGATCGTGACCGGCGCCACCAGGGTGCTGTCGCTGCCGATGAAGACCCGGTCGCCGATCACGGTCTGGCGTTTGCGCTCGCCGTCGTAGTTGGCAGTCACCGTGCCGGCGCCGATGTTGACCCGGCGTCCCAGCACGGCATCCCCCAGGTAGGAGAAATGGTGCACGGCGCTGTCCGGGCCGACGAGGGTGTTCTTGATCTCGGCAAATGAGCCGACGCGGCTGCCACTGGCGACCACGGTGCCCTGGCGCAGCTTGTTGAAGGGCCCGATGTCGACCCCGTCCTCGACCGTGGACCCCACCAGGTGGCTGCGCCCGATGACGCAATCGCGCCCGATCCGGCAGTCGCTGATCTCGGCAAAGGGCCCGATGCGCGACCCGGTGCCGATCGTGGTCCGGCCGCGCAGGAACGAGAACGGTTCGATCCGCGCGTCCACCTCGATGCTGACCGTGGTGTCGATGTAGGTGGTTTCGGGGTCCACGATGGTCACCCCCGCCAGGGCCAGCTCGCGGGCCCGGCGTCGGCGCGCGATGCGCTCGGCTTCCGATAGCTGCCAGCGGTCGTTGACCCCCAGGGCCTCGTCTTCGGAGCAGGTGATGACGGCGCGCCGGGGCAACGTCCCGAAGACGTCGGTCAGGTAGTACTCGCCGCTGCGGGAGCTCTTGCGGAGGCGGCGCAGCGCCGGCCACAGCGCCTCCCCCAAAAAGATGCAGACCCCGGTGTTGACCAGCCGCCCGCCGGCCTCCTTAGGACTGGCCTCGACGTCCTCGACGATGCGCGCCTGCGCTCCCTCCCCGACCACCCGGCCGTAGCCGCTGGGGTTGGCGACCTCGGCCGCCAGCAGCACGCAGTCGAGATCGCCGTGCCGGCGAACCTGGACCAACCGGCGCAGGGTATCGACGGTGAGCAGGGGGACGTCGCCGTAGAGCACCAGGACCTCGCGGTGGCCGCGCAGCGCCTGGGGGACCTGGTTGAGGGCGTGCCCGGTGCCCAACCGGGAGCGCTGAGCGACGAGGTCGGCCGAGCCGACCACCGCGGCGATGGCCTCCCGCTGACCGGGGGCATGGACCACGGCCACCTTCGCGGCCCCCAGCTCGCGCGCCAGGGTGAGGGGATAGACGATCAGGGGCTGGCCGGCCAGCTCATGGAGGACCTTGGGCCGCGTCGAGCGCATCCGCGTGCCCTGCCCGGCGGCGAGGATGACCACCAGCAGGTCACGGACGCGTGACGTCGCTCGGGGTGGGGAGGGCTCGCCTGTTGCGGGCATGAAGTGGCCGGAATTCTACAACGCCACAGGTTCTGGCGGGGATCTCGGGGGCCAGGATTCGAACCTGGATGAGCAGCTCCAAAGGCTGCCGTCCTACCATTAGACGACCCCCGAACGCGGCCCTCGCCAACCGCCAGAGGCGGCCTCGTGGGGAAGTGTAAGCCGGGTCAGCGGTTGCCCAGCGGGCCCTCGCGCCGAATCCGAACCGCCATCGCCCGGTGGGCGTCCATCTCCTCCTCGGCCGCCAGTGGCGCCAGCGTGGCCCCGGGTTGTCGGTGCTCGAGGGCGATCTGCAGGAGGCGGTCGGTGAGGTGGGGGTTCTTGGGCAGCAGCGACCCGTGCAGGTACGTCCCGAAGACCGTGCCCTCGGCGACGCCCTCGAAAAGGTCTTCGCCATTGTTGCCTCGCCCCACGACGCATCGACCCAGTGGCCTGAGCCCGGCGCCCAGGTAGGTGCGGCCGGCGTGGTTCTCGAACCCGACGAGGGTGCTCGGCTGCAACCCCAGCCCGTTGGTCTCGATGAGGACGTTACCGATGGCCCGCGTCTGACCCGCCTCGGTGCGGAGGTCCACCAGGCCCAGGCCGGGCAGCCGGGTGCCGTCAACCGTGGTGTAGTGGCTGCCCAGGAACTGGTAGCCACCACACACCGCGAGCAAGGCGGCCCCGCCGGCGATGGCGGTCTTGACCGCCTCGCGCTTGGGCCCGGCGAGGTCGTTGGCGACCAGGTCCTGGTCCTGGTCCTGGCCACCTCCCATGAAGAAGATGTCGATGTCGGCAACGTCGCTGTCGCCCCGGCCGATCTCGACCACCTCCAGCTCGATACCGCGCCTGCGGCTGCGATCGAGCAGCGAGATGATGTTGCCGCGGTCGCCGTAGATGCTCATCTCGCGCGGGTAGAGATGACCCAGCCGGAGTCGTGGGGACGTCATCCTTGCTCCCAGAACGGCCGCAGGTACCCGCGGGAGGCCATCTCCGCGCGGATGTCGAGCATCGCCGTGTACGTGGGCAGGATGAAGACCTCGTCGCCAGGGGACGAGCCGGCCAGAAGGGCATCGAGGGTGGCGCCCGGCGCCTCCGCAACGGTCATCCGAGCGGGGTCGATGCCCGCATATTTGAGCCGGACGCGCATGTCGAGGGCGCGATCCCCGGCCACGACGATGGTATCGGCGTCCGCGAGCAATTCGAAATCAACATCCCAGATCCAGCTCACGTCGCGGCCGTCGGCGATGCGGTCGTTGAGCGCCACCACGAATCGGCGGCCGGCCCCCAGCACCCGGCTGGCGCGCAGGACCTCGTTGAACCCGGCGGGGTTCTTGGCCAGCATGAGGTGGACGCCGCGCCCCTCGACGTCAACCTTCTCGAGGCGACCGAAGGCCGGGCGGAAGGCTTGCAGCGCCGGCGCGATCTCGGCGGTCGGGATCCCGAACAGCGCCGCGGCACCGGCCGCCGCGAGGATGTTGTAGCTGTTGTAGATCCCTGACAGGGGCACGTCGACGGCGCCGCCGTCGAACCCCATCCCGTCGATCTGCAGCGACTGGGCCTTTAGGCCGCGGAAGCTGATG
The DNA here is from genome assembly GCA_036741395.1 of Candidatus Dormiibacterota bacterium. Taxonomy (GTDB): domain Bacteria; phylum Chloroflexota; class Dormibacteria; order DASZGP01; family DASZGP01; genus JAXDLW01. Next base: position 5,345 of record DAINSI010000074.1, on the reverse strand, counting down.
GCGCTGGCGCGAAGGTCCGGTGCCGGCCGGGTGAAATCGCCGCTGGGGCAGCGATAGTGCCCGAGGTGGCCGGCGAAGACACGGTCGAATTCGAAGGGCTGCCCGCAGAAGGGGCAGAAGCGCGCGTCGGCGGCATGGGGTATCTCGGACTGGCCGGCGTCCTGGTCCTCGAGCCCGTAGTAGACGGTGCGGGCACGCAGCCCTCGCCCCAGTGCGGCCACCCGGGGATCGTCCGCGCAGAGCAACGCCACCGCGGCGGCGGGCAGGGCGGCCAGGGCCGACGAGATGGCTGCCGACGAGGACTCGAGCTCGCCGTAGCGATCGAGCTGGTCGCGGAAGAGGTTGGTGACGATCACCAGTCGGGGCGTGATGGCCTGGACCGCGGCGGGCAATGAGGCCTCGTCGACCTCGAACACCCCGGCCTCCGTCTGCGTGCCGCCGCCGACCCGCGCATCCTGGACCACCGCCGAGGTCAGGCCCCCGACCAGGTTGCTGCCGGCCCGGTTGGAGACGATGCGCATGCCCGCCGCCTCCAGGATGGTGCGCAGCAGGGTAGCCGTGGTCGTCTTGCCGTTGGTCCCGGCGACCAGGATGGAGCCGCGGGGCAGGCGCGCGCTGAGCTTCTCCAGGGCCCGTCCGTCGATTGCCGAGCTGACCCGCCCCGGCAGCGTCGTACCCCCGCCGCGGCCCAGCCGTCGGATGGTGGCGGCGGTCGCCCTACCGGCGGCAACGGCGATGGAGAGCGAGGGGTCCACGGTCCGATCCTAGGGCGCAGGCGGGGCGGGAATTGCGTGTACCGCCCAGGCGCGCAGCCCCATGTCCCAGGTCTTCACGGCCAGGGCCTCAGCCTCGGCGCGCTCAAAGCAGACCTGGAAGAGGGCGCTGCCCGTACCGGTCAGGCGTGGGTCCCAGCCGCGCTTGCGCAGGTTGGCGATGTGCGCCTCCAGCTCCGGGTAACACCTCAGGGTCGCGGCGAGGAGGCTGTTGGGAAGGCGGCCGAGGGCGCCTGCGCCGCCGCCATCGGCGAGGAAGCGGGCAGCGGCCTCGATGACCTTGCCCGTGCCCCACTCGTCGAGCCGAAGCTCGGCAAACACCGCGGCGGTGCTGACGTGGACGCCGGGAAATACGATCGCGGCCCAGAGCTCGGGGACCGGCAGGGCGTCGAGGCGCTCCCCCGCCCCGCGGACCAGGGCAGCGCCACCGCGGCGCTGGAAGGGAACGTCGGCGCCCAGCTGCTGGGCCAGGGTGTCGAGGCGGGCGGCATCGATGTCGACGCCCAGGGCGACGGCGGCCCGCAGCACCGCCGCGGCGTCCGCGCTGCCCCCGCCCAGGCCGGCCCCGGCAGGGATGCGCTTGTCGATGGCCAGGCCCCGACCCAGGTTGCGACCGGCAACGATCTCGAGCGCGCGCAGTGCCCGCGAGGCCAGCTCCTCGCCGGGGTCGGCGGGTGCGCCGCCGGCGTAAGGCCCGGTCACCTCCAGGCCAGGGACGGATGTCACCCGCACCTCGTCGAGGAGGTCGACGTTGACCATGATCGAGACCAGGTCGTGGAGGCCATCGTCGCGGCGACCCACGACCTCCAGGCCGAGGTTGAGCTTGGCGGGCGCGATCAATGCCAGGTCGGCGCTCACGCAACGGCCTCCGTGGCGCCCCGACGGCGCAGGAACACGCTCAAAGCCACCCCGGCCTCCTGGGAGTGGAGCGCGAACTGGGAGCCCAGGAATGTCGCGCCGGCCGCTCCCAGGGCGACCAGGAGGGCAGCGTAGTGGCGGGCGTCAAGGCGCACAGTACCGGGCCCTGCCAGCCAGCGCCAACCCAGCCAACCCACCACCGCCATCAGCACGCATCCGACGGCGACCTGGCCCAGGGAGACCGCCAGGCGGCGGCCTTCGAAGCCGCCGATGAGCGGCCGCAGGAGGAGCACCAGGAGGGTGAAGTTGCAGATGCTCGCCAGTGAGGTGGCCAGGGCCAGCCCCCCCGTGCCCAGGGGGCGCATGAGCACGGCGGTGGCGACCAGGTTGACGACTACAGACACAAAGGCCACCAACATCGGCGTTACCACCCGCTGCAGCGAGTAGTAGACCCGGACCACCAGGAAGATCGATGCCTGGGCGCCGATGCCGACCGCGAACAGGGCCAGGGGGAGGCTGACCAACGCGGTCGAGTGGGCGTCGAACGCCCCACGCTGGAGTAGCAATGCCACGATCTGGGGGCCCAGCACCACCAGCATCACCGCCGACGGCAGCAGCACAAACATGTTCAGCCGCACCGCCAGGGATGCCCGATGCCGCAGCTGCTCGATGTTGCCGACGGCGGCGTCGCGGGCAAAGTACGGGAACATCACCAGGGTCAGGGCGGTGGTGAAGGTGAGGTTGGGGAGCTGGGCGATCTCGTTGGCGAAGTCCAATGCCGCCACCCGGCCCGACGGCAGGCCGGAGGCGAGGTATCGATCAATGGCGATGTTGGCCTGGACGGCGATCAGCCCCAGGGAGATGGGCACGGTCAGGCGGGCCACACGGCGTACGGCCGGGTCTTTGATGGCGCTGAGGACCAGCGGGCGCCAGCCGATGCGCAACAGGCTCGGCACCTGTACTGCAAAATGCATCAGGCCGCCGGCGGCGACTCCGATGGCCAGGCCGACCACGCCGAGCGGCCTCCCGTGGTACGGCAAGCGGGTCAGTAGCAGTGCCGCGGCGATGATGGCAAGGTCGTAGAACAGCGGCGCCAGCGATAGCGGCAGGAATTTGCGATAGGTGTTCATGACGCCGACGGCGAAGCCACCCAGGCCGAGGAAGAGCGCCTGCAGCAGGAGGACGCGGGTCAGGGTCAGGGCGAGGTCCTGTTGCTGTGCCGAGAGGCGGCCCGCCAGCTGGTGGACCACCAGCGGCGCCGCCGCCTCCAGCAGGATCACCGACCCCACCAGGATCAGCAGGGCAGCGGACATGACGCCATTGACCACGTTGCGAGCGCCGACCTCGTCCCCGCGGGCCAGCCGCTCCGAGGTCACCGGCACGAAGGCCGAGCTCACCGCGCCGCCGATGACCAGGAACAAAAGGAGGTCCGGGACGGTGAAGGAGAGGACGTATACGTCCATGTCCGAGCCGGTGCCGAAGCGGTGCGCGATGATCACCTTTTGGAGGTACCCGGCAGCCTTGGTGACCGCGAAAGCGGCCAGCAGGAGGGCGCCGGAGGCGGCTATCTTTCGGCCCTCGGAGGCGTCACGCACGGGGGCCATCTTAGGGGGGACGGTATACTTCCCCGCTCTCATGCCAAACATCAAGTCCGCGAAGAAGCGCGTCCTGACGTCGGCCACCAAGCACGAACGCAACAAGTCCGTGCGGGCCGCGATCAAGACCAAGGTCACGCGTGTGCGGCGCCTCGTCGAAGGCGGCGAAGTGGACGCAGGCGATCACCTCAAGGTCGCCGTGTCGTCGCTTGACCGCGCGGCCTCGTCGGGCGTTTTGCACGCCAACAACGCAGCGCGCCGGAAGTCCCGCCTGATGAAGGCCGTGGCCCGGGCGCAGGCGCTGAACGCCGACCCCGAGGCCAAGGCGAAGGCTGCGGCGGACGCCAAGGCGCACGCCAAGGGCACGTCGAAGAACCGCGGCAAGACCGCCTCGGCCCGGAAGGCCGCGGCTGCCAAGAAGCCGGCCACCAGGAGCAGCGCCCGCTCCAAGTAGCCCGCGCTCTGCGCTAGCGCAGAGCCGCCTCCATGACCACCAGCCGGAGCGCAGTCACCTCGTCCAGTTCGCCGCGCCGCGAGGCCGCCTCGGCAGAGGCCGCGCGCCGGTAGATCGCCTCCAATCGCGTGGTGTCGACACCGCGGGCCTGGGTGATGGCCTTGTTGATCGCGTAGTCGCTGAGCGGCCGCCCGTCGCCGGCAAAGGCCTCGGCCAGGGTGCGCGCCCCCGCCCCACCGCCTGGTGCCGCCGACGCGGCGAGCAGAAGACGAAGGTGACGCACGAGCATGAAGCTGAGCCGGCCTGGCGACTCGCCGCCCGCCAGCGAGCGATCGAGCTCGACGCTGGCGCGGCCGGGGTCGGACAACAGCGAGTCGGTGAGGTCCCAGACCTGGTGCTCGGCGCTGTCGGCGACCACCGCCTCGACGTCCTCGTGGGTCACCCGCGCCCCGGCCGAATAGGTCGCCAGCTTGGCCAGCTCGCTGTCCAGCTGAGCCAGGTCCTCGCCGGCGCGACGGACCAGGACCTCGACCGCGTGGCGGTCGATCTCCAACCCCAGCTCACGAGACCGCGCGCTCACCCACGCCGGGACCTCGCCAAAGCGCAGCCGCGGGAAGGCCATGACCTTGCCTCGCTTCTGCAACACCTTGAGCACCGGGTGGGCGGCGGTCAGGAGTGCCCCGCTCGACAGCAACAGGGTGGTCGCCTCCGGGAGACCGCCGAGCATCGTCGCGGCCGCGTCGAGAGGATCGCCAGCCGCCGCCTTGGCCTTACCTCGCTTGCCGGCGGCGCCCGCGAGCAGGCGCCAGTCGCGGATACCCACCACCCGCACCGGGCTGAAGAAGCCGACCGAGCTGACCGCCAGGAGGACCTCGTCGGCAGTCGAACCGGGGTCCAGGAGCTCGGCATCGAGGTCGGAATCGAGGTTGCGGGTGAGCTCGCCCCAGGCGGTTCGGAAGGCCAGCTCAACCAGGTAGGGCTCGGAGCCGTGGAAGAGATGGATGGCCACCTGCCCAGTCTATTCGGGGGTCGCGCGAGACCTGTCAGCGATGGCATGAGGTGAGGTCGCAGACCAGCAAGAGCGGCCCGTCCTGGGCGCTGCGCCACAGACGCCCCCCCAGGGGAGCGGCCGCGAGCCCGCCCCGACCACCGGCGGCGGTGTGCTCGGTGACCCAGCGCGCTGAGCCGAGGTCGCCCTCGGGGCCGACGCGGCCGTCGCCGACATCGACAAGGTCTATCGGCCCGACCGGCAGCACCCCACGGTCCGCGCCCACGCCCTCGCCGCAGAGCCACAGCACTCGGTCCTGAAGGCGCAGGGTCAGCGCGAGTCCCGCGCCGCAACTGTCAACGGCGAGGTTCAGTCCATGCCAATCAAGCCTGTCGCCGGGTGCCAGCTGCTGCGTGCGGGCGCCGTGCGCGGCGAGGGCTTCACCAACCAGGAGGGGCACGTCACCGGGGGTCTCGGAGGGGAACAGGAAGAGGCCCGGAACCCGCGCGCCGAGGCCGCCGATCCCGCGTCGTTCCTGATTGGCGCCGCCACGCTGCTGGCGGTGGCCCGGGATCGCCCGCGCGAGGACGCGACCTGCGAATTGGGCACCCTCGTCGCCGGTGCCGAGTCGCGCTGGCGTGCGGCCTGGCAGGCGGCATCGGCTTCGTCTTCTACGA
>DAINSI010000073.1:7780-9381 GCA_036741395.1 Candidatus Dormiibacterota bacterium | reverse complement strand
CTCCCAGCCTCGCTCCTCCACCCGCCAGTGGAGCGAGTTGACCTGCTCGTAGAGCTCGCTCGGCAGCGAGGGACGGACGGCCTGGGCCGCCGAGCGAGCGCCTGCCACGCTGCTCCGCACCGAGGGACCGGCGGCACCCGCGACCAGCAATTCGACCGCCTGGTCGCGGCGGTCGATGTCGCTGCCCGCCCAGCCGGCCAGGTGCATCAGGCCGGTCCAAAAGCCGGCGCCCGGCTCATCCGAGCGATCGAGGGAATGGTCGAGGTGGACGCGCAGGATGCGGGCCAGGAAGTCCGCCCGCTCCAGCTGGCGGCCGAACAGCGCCAGCGAGGTGGCGGCGGAGCTAAGCAAGCTCAGCCTCCCTCTGACCGCTGTCAGCCAGCACCCAGGTGTCGCGGCTGCCACCGCCCTGCGAGCTGTTGACGACCAGTGAGCCGGCCTTGAGCGCGACCCGGGTCAGCCCGCCCGGGAGGACCTCAACCTCCTCCCCGCTCAATACGAACGGCCGGAGGTCCTGGTGGCAGGCCCGGAGCCGGTTGCCGTCGAGCACGGCCTGGACCGAGAGCGCCACCACCGGCTGGGCGATGAAGGCTCGCGGCTCGGCCGTGATCCGGCGCCGGAACCGCTCCCGTTCCGCGGCGGTCGAGGCGGGGCCGATCAGCATCCCATAACCCCCCGAGCCGGCCACCGCCTTGACCACCAGCTTGTCGAGGTGGTCGAGGACGTACCGGCGATCCTCCTCGACAGCGCAGAGGTAGGTGTCGACGTTGGCCAGGATCGGGTCCTCGTCGAGGTAGTAGCGGATGATCTTGGGGATCAGCGCATAGACGGCCTTGTCGTCGGCCACGCCCGCCCCGAGGCCGTTGGCGATCGTCACGCCCCCGGCCCGATAGGCGTTGACGAGCCCGGGCACCCCGACCAGCGAATCCTGGCGCCCGAAGATCGGGTCCAGCCAGTCGTCGTCGACCCGGCGGTAGATGACGTGGACCCGCCGGAGGCCGCGAGTCGTGCGCATGAAGACCTGGTCCTGGTCGACGACCAGGTCGGTGCCCTCGACCAGCTCGATGCCCATCTCCTTGGCCAGGTAGAGGTGTTCGTAGTAGGCGGCGTTGTGGATGCCGGGAGTGAGCAGCACCACCGTCGGCTCGGCGACCCCCTCGGGGGCGAGCCAGCGCAAGTTGCGGAGCAGCTGATGGCAGTAGGTCTCGACCGGCCGCACGGCGTAGCCCTCGAAGAGGTCGGGCAGCACCCGCTTCAAGACCGCCCGGTTGGCCAGCACGTAGGAGATGCCGGACGGGGTCCGGAGGTTGTCCTCCAGGACCAGGAACTCGCCCCTCTGGTCGCGCACGAGATCCACTCCGGCGATATGGCAGCGGATGCCGCGAGGGGCAGGCATGCCGTCGACCTCCCTCAGGTAAAGCGGGCTCGAGAGCACCGCCTCCGGGGGAACCACGCCCTGGCGGAGGATCAGCTTTGGTCCGTAGACGTCCTCCAGGAAGTGGTTGAGCGCCATGACCCGCTGCTTCAACCCCGCCTCCAGCCGCCGCCAGGTGCGAGCGGATATGACCCGCGGTATCAAGTCGAAGGGAAAGACCTTCTCC
>DAINSI010000073.1:0-7770 GCA_036741395.1 Candidatus Dormiibacterota bacterium | reverse complement strand
AGCCGGCTCAGCTGGTCGAATACCCGGCGGTAGGCGGCGCGCGGCTGCCCCGGGGACGCCAGCATCTCGTCGTAGAACCCGGCGGCGTGGTAGCCGGCGCCGAGTGGCTTCCCCGAGGGCACGGTTATAGTGTGTGCCGCCATCGAGAACGAGTCTCGGACGATGACGCTTCGCGTCGGATGCGAGTTCGGCTACGACGTCGAGGCCCCCACCGCCGCGACCGTCCAGGTGCGTCCTCGCTTCGACCCCGACCATCGGGTCGTCAGCGAGACCTGGTCGAGCAGGCCCTCGCTGGCCCTCGATGAGTTCAGCGACTTCTACGGCAACACGGTCAAACGGTTGGTGATGCCGGCGGGCGACGTCCGGCTCGGCTACGACGCCCTGGTCGAGGTGCCCGACAGCTGGGACCCGGTCGCGCCGGAAGCATCCGAGTGCTCCGTCGAAGACCTCCCCGGCGAGCTGCTCCACTACACCCTTCCGAGCCGCTACTGCCCGTCCTATGACCTGATGGAGACCGCCTGGGAGCTGTTCGGCGGCACGCCGCGAGGCTGGGCCCGGGTGCAGGCGATCAGCGACTGGGTGAACTCCAACATCGTCTTCCAGTACGGCGCCAGCCACCCCCTCACCACGGCGGCCGACGTATATGGTGCCCGGAAGGGTGTGTGCAGGGATTTCGCCCATCTCGGCGTCACCTTCTGCAGGGCCATGAACATCCCCGCCCGCTACGCCTTCGGGTACATCCCCGACATCGGTGAGGGCATCGAGGTATCGGCCGACCCGATGGACTTCTGCGCCTGGATGGAGGCCTGGCTTGGCGGGCGCTGGTGGACGTTCGATCCCCGCAACAACCGGCCCCGCCTCGGCCGGCTGCTGATCGGCCGCGGCCGGGATGCGCTCGACGTGGCCATGCTCACCACCTACGGCCCGGCGAAGTTCAGGAGCCTCACGGTCTGGGCGGACCGGGCATGATCGACCCCCACTCGGTCGACTGGAGCGCGGTCTCCCATACCAGCTACCTGCTCGAGCAGACCTTCCGTTACGACTACCCGTTCCCCATCCGCGACCTCGACCACCGGCTGGTCGTGATCCCGCCCCAGCGCTTCGGCGACCAGCGCCGGCTCGGCCATCGGCTCGTGGTGGGTGCGCCGGACGCCCAGGTGGAGGATCGGACCGACCGCTTCGGAAACGTCGTCCACGCCGTGTTCGCGCAGCGGATCGACACCAGCGTCGAATTCACGGCGCGCGTGCGGTTGGAGCGGCGGTCGGGCGAACCGAACCGGTTGGCAGACGGCTGGCTCCACGACGCCTACCTCCTCCAGGCGACTCGGCTCACGATGCCCGACAGCCGCATCCGGAGGACGGCCAGGCACCTTCGCGCGCGGGCCGGGTGGGGCGTCGAGCTGGTCGAGGCGATCAACGACTGGGTCTACCAGTCGATGACCTACCAGGATGGCGCGACAGGCGTCCGCACCACCGCCGCCGAGGCGCTCCGGATCGGCCGCGGCGTCTGCCAGGACTACGCCCACCTGATGCTCTCCATCTGCCGGGCCTGCTCGCTCCCCGCCCGCTACGTCTCAGGCCACCTGGTCGGAGAGGGCGGCACCCACGCCTGGGTCGAGGTGGTCCTCCCCGCCAACGACGGCACCGGAGAGGCGATCGCCTGGACCTTCGACCCGACCCACGCCAGCCGGGGTGGGCTCAACTACGTGACGATCGCTGTCGGCGGCGACTATTCCGACGTCGCCCCCACCTCGGGGACCTACAAGTCACCGGTGCGGGGGCGGCTCCAGACTCGCAAGCGGATCACGCTGACCGGCCTCGAGTACGCCGGCTGACCCAGCCGCGCGCCGCCGCAGTAGACCTTGTAGCCCGTCGTCGCGGAGGAATCCGAACAGGGTCAGGTTGAAACGGGCCACCCGTCCGCACGGCAGGACTGCTCGGGGCGCCACGGCGACCGGCACCGAGATCCGTGCTGCGACCGCTTTCTGAACCACTTCGTACCCGGCGCGACCGCTCATCGTGAGGATCGTGGCGGCGGACCCGGCGGCGGGACCAGCGCCGGATCTCGACGGCGGGCGCCTGCGGTCTGGCCATCGACTGGCATCTCCTGCCCGGGCCGCGAGGACCTGGTTGCGGCAAACTGGCAGGGCCAGATGGCAATTCTGAAAACCAGGGCGGTGGTGGCCCGCACACCCCGGGCGCCGTCGAGCCTGGAGGAGATAACGGTCGACGACCCGGGGCCCGGCGAGGTCCGGCTCCGGCTGCTGGCGGCGGGCGTCTGCCACACCGACCTCTACGCCCGCGACGGCGGCATGGGCGACGCCTTTCCCTACCTCCTCGGGCACGAGGGCTGCGGCGTGGTCGAATCGGTCGGGCCCGGCGTCGACAGTCCCCGGGTCGGGGAACGCGTGATCATCTGCTGGCGGGCGCCATGCCGCCGCTGCCGGTTCTGCCGCCGGGGCCGCCTCGACCTCTGCGCGGAGGTGCTCGGGGCCGGTCCCCGCCTCCACCGCGAGGATGGGACGACGCTCAGCCCAGTGCTGCGGGCGGGCACCTTCGCGACCCACACCGTGGTGGCGGCCGACCAGGCGGTGGTGATCGCCGGCGACGTCTCGGCCGAGGTCGCGGCGCTGATCGGCTGCGGCGTCGCAACCGGGGTCGGAGCAGCGCTGCGCACCGCAGCCGTCCAGCCCGGGGACCGCGTCGCCGTCATCGGCTGCGGCGCCGTCGGGTTGAGCGTCGTGCAGGGCGCTCGGCTGGCGGGCGCGGCCGCCATCATCGCCGTCGACCTGAGCCCAGCCAAGCTCGATTGGGCGCGCCGGGTCGGCGCCACCGCGGTGGTGGATGCGTCCAGCGAGAACGTCGCCGAGCGCGTCCGCGAGCTGGCGGGCGGTCACGGAGTCGACCACTGCTTCGACGTCGTCGGCCGGCCGGAGACGCTCCGGAGCGCGCTCGAATGCTGCGACAACTCGGGAACCGCGGTGCTGGTCGGGGTGCCGCCCCGGACGGCAGAGCTGAGCATTCCAATCAGCCTCCTGTGGGACGAACGCCGCGGGATCAGGACCTCCTGGTACGGCAACTGCCTGGGCTCGCGCGACTTCCAGCTGCTGGCCGACTGGTACCGGAACGGAACCCTGCACCTGGACGACATGGTCTCCCGCCGGATCCGCCTCGAGGAGGTCGAGGACGCGTTCGCCGTGATGGCGGCAGGCACCGAGCTGCGCTCGGTGATCGTCTTCGACTGAGTTCCGGCCTTCCACATCCCGGCGCCAAATCGGAGGGTCGGGCGGAAAGTCTTCAACCCGAGGCGACACCGGCCGGAGTCCGGCCCCCGGCGTCGAGCCGGTCAGGAGCGGCGGGATTCCAGAGCAGAAAGAGCCAGATGAGGAGCGACGCCAGGAGTGGCAGCGGACCGGTGACCTGGGGCGCCTCTCCGGCGGCCAGGACGGCCAGGGGCCAGAGCCGCTGGACGCGGCTCGGACCGTCGCCCTCCAGCAGCCAGGCGGCGACGATGAGGATGGCGAAGTCCTCGTGGTGCAGGTGCGGCGCGACCAGGATGCTGCCGATGAGCCCGATCGAGACCAGCACCGCCGGCCCGCGGTGGCGGTGGCGGTAGGCGACGGCAAGGGTGGCGAGCGCAACCACGCCCTGCAGGCCGAGGGTCACCGGGTTGAGCACCGCCACCCGGGCGGTGGCTGTCAGATAGCCGGACCTGACCACCGGATCCACCAGATAGTCGAGGGTCAGGTAGCTGTTGAAGGGATAGACCTGGACGCTGCGGATTATCGCCAGGCCCCGCTCCAGGCCGGGCACCCCGACCACGGCGACAGAAAGGCCGACCAGCAGGGCGCTGCCGGCGATCCAGCCAAGCCCGAAGCCGAGCTCACCGCCGACCAGCACCGCCGGCCCGACCAGCAGCACGAGCTGGGGCTTGAGCAGGGCTAGGGAGAGGACCAACCCGCCCGCCACGGTCGCTCTCCGGCGCGCCAGCCAGACCGCGAGCGCGAGGACGAACATGAGGAGGGCAACTGGCTGCCCCAGGAACAACCCGCTGACGACCGGCAGCCAGGCCACCAGGGGCAGTGCGTACAGCCAGCGCCGCTGTCCAGGGTCCGGCGCCGCAAGCCGCCATGCCGCCACCAGGGCCGCAACCGAAGCGCCCGACCAGACGAAATACGCGATCACCGGCGGCAGGACCGTGAGCGGCGCCGCGAGCCACGCAAGCGGCGGTGGGCTGATGTAGACCGACAGCGGGCTCAGCACCTGGACGTGCTGGATCTGGCGCAGCATCTGCTGCTGTCGATCGAGGTCGTAGAGGTGGCTCCAGCCCTGCGTCAGGCCGATCCGCGCGGCGGCGTACCAGATCGTGAAGTCCTGGTCCAGCGGGTTGGCAAGGAAGGTCCTGATCCAGAGCAGAAGCTGACCGGTGCCCAGCACCAGCGATCCCCACCCGGCGCCCGCGACCGCCAGGCGCTGGGCCTGGGCAACGCTGAGCCGGGTGAGCGGCAGTTCGGAAAGTCTCACTCAGCCTTCTTGCGGGACGGGTCGCGAGCCTACTCTGGACCGTTCCAGGACCAATGGGGCACGGACTTGCCCGGCGCGACGTGTGTCCCTTGCGGCGCGTAGGAAAGGACGTCTCGCACCGCCCACTCGATGTAGGCCCGGAGGACGGCACGAAAATCCGGATCGTCCGGCAGGAGCACGTCGTCGGCCGCCTGCATGAAACAGGCGACGAAGCGAGGGCCGTAGTCTTCCCCGGAGCCCTGGCCGGCGTGGATCCCGAGCATGAAGGATTGGCCGCCGTGCGAGTCCGAGTACCGCGGCGGGCCACCGAAGACCTCAGCCCAGTAGTCGGCCAGCCTCTCCACGTCTTGCGGATTGCCGGGATGGGAGAAGGGGTGGTTCAGCTCCGGGTCCCGCAGGCAGCGCTCGTGGTGAGCTGCCGCCAGGGCGAGGAACGCCGGCTCGCCGCCGGCGAACTCGAACATCGACGGCCGGTCCACGGACGAAGAGTTTCGCGCATCCCGCCGGCGAGCTTCGTGTCGCCCTCCTGCCCCAATCGAAAGGACGCGATCGCTTCACCAACAATATATTGTTGAACCAACATATGTCGCTCTACTAATATCTTCCCGTGAACGACGTCTTCCAGGTCCTGGCGGACCCGACCCGGCGCCGCCTCGTCGAGGCGCTCCGCTCTGGCGAGCACTCGGTGGGGGAGCTTGTCGCGGTGGTTGACATCGGGCAGTCGGGCGTTTCGCGGCAGCTGGCCATCCTCGAGCGAGCGAGGTTCGTCACGATGCGGCCCGACGGCCGGCGACGCCTGTATGCGCTGCGGCCGGAGCCCTTCCAGGAACTGGACGCGTGGATGCGGGTCCACCGGGTGGTTTGGGAGGCGCGGCTCGAGCGCCTGGGCGCAGCGCTGGAGAAGCGACAACAGGACGTCAGGAGGCGCAGGCCAAATGAATCCGCCAGCCGGCGGACCACAAGGAGGTAGAACGAAATGCAAGGAGTCAGGCCATTTCTGAGCTTCAAGGACCAGGCGGAGGAGGCGGTGAACCTCTACGTTTCGGTGATCCCCAATTCCCGGATCACCAGCATGATGAAGAGCGAGGAGGACGGGCCGATCGGTCGAGGCAGGGTCTTCCACGCGACCTTCGAGCTCGACGGCCGGGAGTTCGCCGCAATGGACGGCGGCGCCACCTTCTCCTTCTCCGAGGGCTTCTCGCTCTTCGTGACCTGCGACACCCAGGAAGAGATCGACCGGGTCTGGGCCCGGCTGATCGAAAATGGCGGTCAGCCCGGCCCCTGCGGCTGGCTCACCGACCCCTACGGACTTTCCTGGCAGGTGATACCGGCGGCGCTGGGCGAGATGATGGGCGATCCCGAGCATGGCAATTCGGGGGCGGTCATGGACGCCATGCTCCAGATGGGCAAGCTCGACATCGGCGAGCTGCGCCGGGCTTACGCCACGCCCGTCGAGGCCGCCCGCTGATGGCCGAGCTTTTGGTCCCCGATGCCGATCGCCGTCGCGCGCTCTGGACACCGCGCGTGTGGCCGGGTGGGTTGCTCGTGAATGGAGAGATCAGCGGGACCTGGCGGCGTGCGGACGCGACAATGACGGTTCACCCCTGGCGCCGCCTGTCGCCTGCCGAACTCGACGCGGTTGCAGCGGAAGTGGAGACCTTCCCTTTTTCCGGCCTAGCGGGACGGATCGCGGTCAGGTGGAGCGACCGCGGTGCGAGCGAAGGATGAGCTGACTGAGGCGAGCCCGAACGCGGGTTCTTGAGCAACGACCTATCCTCATGGAGTCATGAGGAAGAGATTCGTACTGTTCGCCTTCGCTGCAATGGTCACGTTCGCCTGCGGGGGTGCCAGCTCCGGTAGCACGGCCACCACAACCGGTGACACCATCACGTTCGGAGCACCGCTCGGGCTCACGGGTGCGCTGACCAAGGAGTCGACGCTGACCCAGCAGGGCTATGACCTCTGGGCGGACTGGGCCAACAAGCAGGGTGGGATCACCATCAATGGTGTCAAGCACCCGGTCAAGATCATCTACCACGACGACACCAGCAACTCCAACCAGTCCGCGGTCCTGATGCAGAAGCTGATCACCGAAGAGAAGGTCAACTTCCTGCTCGGGCCCTATGGCTCCGCCTCAACGGCAACCGACGCCGCCATCGCGGAGCAAAACCAGGTCCCGATGGTGGAGGCCAACGGCGCCGCGCAGGCCATCTTCAACCAGGGCTACAAGTACACCTTCGGCGTGCTCAGTCCGGCCAACAAGTACCTCCAGGGGGTCATTGACTTGGCGGCGACGCTGAGCCCCAAGCCGACGACCATCGCGATGCTCAGCGCGGACGACAACTTCTCGGTCGAGGTGGCCGACGCCATCAATCAATACGCGCCGACCAAGGGTTTCCAAGTCGTGCTCTACAAGAAGTACAAGAGCGGATCCACCAACCTTGTCGCCGAGGTGCAGGCCGCCAAGGCGGCGAACGTCGACATCCTCCTCAACTCCGGCCACCTCCAGGAGGCGATCGCGATCAACAAGGCTGCCAAGGAGCAGAAGCTGAACGCCAAGATCGCGGCCTACTCAGTGGGCCCGTCCACACCGGACTTCATCAACGCGCTCGGCAAGGACGCCGACTTCGTGTACAGCGGCTCCCAGTGGACGCCGCAGGTGAAATACACGCCGTCGTTCTACCTCTCGGTCAAGGACTACGTGGCTGCCTACAAGGCCAAGTACCCCGGCCAGGGTGATCCCGATTACCACGTGGCGGAGTCGACGGCGGCCTGCCTCGCCTTCCAAAAGGCGATCGAGAACGCCAAGTCGACCGATCCCAAGAAGGTGCGCGACGCCCTCGCCAAGCTCGACGTCATGACCTTCTTCGGCCAGATCAAGTTCGACAGCAGGGGTATCAACACCTACAAGCCGATGGTGGTCGAGCAGATCCAGGCGGGCGCTCACCACACGGTCTTCCCGCCCAGCGTGGCCGACGTGCCGGCCAAATACCCGACGCCTTCCTGGGACCAGCGGTAACCACCTGACCAGTGGGCAACTTCGCCCAACTGGTGGTTCTCGGCCTGCTGGCTGGCGGGGTCTACGTCGCCGTCGGGGTCGGCTTCGGCCTCGTGTGGGGCGTGTTGAACATTGTCAACCTCTCGCACGGGGCCCTTGTCATTGTTGGCGGCTACATCACCTGGCAGCTGTTCACGGCCTACCACCTGGACCCTTTCCTGACGCTGCCGATTGACGCAGCGATCCTC
>DAINSI010000072.1:0-9494 GCA_036741395.1 Candidatus Dormiibacterota bacterium | reverse complement strand
GGACGACATCATGGCCAAGGCCAAACGGAAAGATTTCAGTGACTCAGGACACTAGATATCGATGCCGGCGGACGTCCGCACTGTCCGAGGCGCACGGACGCGGTAGGCGTCGGTGACCACCTTGGCGATCTCCTCCCACGGCGCGCCCTGGTCCACACGCACGCCGACCCAGCCGCGGTGGCCGACATACGGTGGGACGAAGTAAGTGTCCGGGTCAGCCTCCACCAGCGCCGCCTGGTCCCCGGGGGGCGCTGCGCACCAGAAGGCGATGTTGCCGTCGTCGTGGTGGTTGACGCTGAAGACCAGGAAGTTTCGCTTCTCACGCACATAAAAGGACGGCGAGCCGTGGGCCAGGCGCTCGCTGGTCTCGGGGAAGGAGAGGCAGAGCTTGCGCACCCGGTCGAAGATCGGCGGGATCGTCACGGAACGGCGGAAACGCCGGCGCCGGGCAAGCCGTACATCCCGCGGTAGAAGATGAGGGGCTCTCCCTCACCGACCTCGACCTCGGTGACCTCGCCGACAAAGATGCCGTGGTCGCCGCCGTCGTGCTCGGCGCGGCCCCGCACCGCAATGTAGGCCAACGAGCCCGGGAGCCGAAGAGATCCGTACGGACCCGCCTCGGTGCTCACCCCCGCGAACTTGTCGATGTCGGGGGTGGCGAAGCGGCGGCAGAGCTCCTCCTGCTGGTCGGTGAGGACGTTGATCATCCAACCCTCCGCCTGCTGAATCGCGGGGTAGGTGGTTATCGACCGGTCCACGCAGACCAGGACCAATGGCGGGTTCACGGACACCGACGTGAACGAGTTCGCGGTGAGGCCGTGGGGCGCACCGTCCGCGCCGATCATGGTCACGATTGACACCCCGGTGGCGAAGTGGCCGCAGGCCCGGCGGAAGCTGCTCTCGTCGACCGGCATTCGGTTAGCCTATCGCCCGCCGTCGGGCCATGGCGGCGCAGAAGTCGAGTACCTCGGCGGCCAGCCGCAGGCGACCCTCGAAACCCTCCATCAGGGTGTCGGTCGCGAGCACCGACAGTCCGAATTCCTCCAGTTCCGGCTTGTAGGCGACGTCCTGGCGGTCGATGACCAGGGCGTCGATCAGGCCCTCGTAGGCCTGGGCGACGCCGATCGGCGTGGCCGGGAAGTTGGTGGCCTCCATCATCTGGACGGTGGGCCCCTTGACGGCTTCGCCGCCGATCAGGGGCGACACCGCCACCCGCAGGCCGCGCGCCTGCGCCAGCGCCTCCCGGAACCCGCGCACCGCCAGCATCGGTCCGATGCTCGCGACGGGGTTACTGGGCGCGATGACGACGGTGTTCGCGGAGAGCACCGCGGCAGCAGCCTCGGGGCTGGGGAGGGCGTCGTCGGCGCCACGGTAGCGCACCTCTTCGACGGGCGGCTCGAACCGGCGCCGGACGAAATACGTCTGGAAATCCATCTCACCGTCCGGCGTCAGCACAAAGGTGCGGACGCTGTCGTCGGTGGCGGGCAGCACCCGCGAGGCGATGCCCAGGCGCTGGGCCAGCTCCTGGGTGACCTCGCTCATGCGCCGACCTTCACGCAGCATCTTGCTGCGCAGCAGGTGCGTGCCGATGTCCCGGTCGCCGAGCAGGAACCACCCCGGCTCGCCGTATCGCTGGAGCATCTCCAGGGCCTGGTAGCTGTCGGAGTCGACCCCCCAGCCCTGGTCGCGGTTGACCAGCCCGGAGAGCGTGTAGAGCACGGTGTCGACGTCGGGGCTGATGTGTAGCCCCCACATCTCGAGGTCGTCGCCGGTGTTGCAGATCACCGTCATGGCATCGGCAGGCAGCAGCTCACGCAATCCTTCGACAAGCTTCACGCCGCCGATACCGCCGCTGAGCACCGCCAGGCGTTGGACCGCAACGGGACGGGCCACGCTCATCTGAAGTAGTCGTGGGCGGGGTCGCGCAGCAGCGGGGCCAGGCCGCCCGGGCCCGGCTCCCAGCGGTATCCGCGCACCACCGCCACCGGCACGCGGTCGAGTTTGTTCATGACCAGCTCGGCGGCGGCACAGAGCTCGTCGGCTACCGCGATCTCGGTGCCCTCGAGGACATGGGCGTCGGGGTCCGACTGGCCGCGGTAGTCGCGGATCGGCTCCATCCCCGCCACCCCCACCGCGACGTTGACCAGGCCGTGACGGAAGGGCCGCCCGAAGGTGTCGCTGATCAGGACCGCGATCGTGGCCTGGAACCGCTCGGAGAGTGCTTCGCAGAGCGAACGTGCGCTGGCATCGGAGTCCTCAGGGAGCAGCAGCGCCGTATCCGCCCGGCCGGCGTTGCTGCGGTCGACGCCCGCGTTGGCGCAGACCAGGCCCTGGCGGGTCTCGACCACGAGCACGCGCGGCCGCGCCCGCAACACCTCGCGGGTCTCCGAGAGGATCAGCTCCACCAGCCCCGGCTCGAACCCGGTCTCGTCGGCCAGCAGCGCCGCTCGCGGGCCGGGTTGCGGCAGCACAGGTACCCCGCGGCCCTCGGCCTTGGAGACGATCTTGCTGGCCACGACGACAACGTCGCCATCCCGCAGGGTGAGTCCCTCAGCCTCCAGTGCGTCGACCAGCAGGGTGGCGAGATCCGCCCCGGTGACGACCTCGGGGATGCCCGACACCGGCACGATGCTGACGCCGGCCGGCCCGCTCATGCGGGGCGCGAGCGCGCGGCCCACTCCTCCTCGAGGACCTCCTCGAGCCGGAACCTACCCGCCTCGATCAGCACCCGGCGCCCGTCTGGCCCCGACTTCTCGAGCACGTCGAGGTCGTCGGGGGTGTCGATGTCGATGCGCAGGCGGGGGTTGTCGATGACCTTCACCGCCAGGCCGATGGCCGCCGCCTCGCGTCGGTGCTGGGCCAGCGAGCCCGGCCCGAAGTGCATCCGCAGCGGTTGGGCGGGAGAGAGGCGGAGCGCATTGGTCCCCTCGCCCTCGCGGTTGGAGACCATCACCAGGACGGGCCCCCGGGGCTTGAGCAGCTGCGCTATGTCTCGCGCCCGCGTCAGGGGGACATCCGCCGACACCGTGATCACGGTCTCGGCGCCATGCCGCCGTCCCTCCTCGAAGCCCGCCTCGACGGCGGCACTCTGGCCCGGCAGCTCGGGGCGGAGCAGCGTCTCGAAGTGGTGCTTGCGGGCCAGCCGGGCGGTCTCCTCGTCCTCGACGACGGCGATCCGCCGGTCGATCGTGGTGCACTCCAGGAACGCCGTCAGGACCCGGATCGCTGAGGCTTTCGACAGGGCGGCGCGCTGGTCGGGGTCGAGCTTGGCTCCCAGCCTGGACTTGGCCGACCTGAAGGCCTTGATGGGGACCACGGCGCAGATCACCGGACTATTCTGCCGGGGCCGTCACCGGCGGGGGTGCACCCAGGCCGCCCCTGGGAGTTGCACTAGGATTGCGCCCCATGGCTCAGGAGCCCACCGTCGACCGCGGCGTTGGTCAGATCATCCCGGACGACTGGCTCAACGACTACAGCAGCTACCAGCAGTGCTTCGTGTGCGGTCAGCGCAACCACAGCGGGCTGCAGACCAGCTACCGGCAGGAGGGCGACCGGGTCGTCACCGTCTTCACCGGCGACGCCGCGCACCAGGGTTTTCCCGGCGTGGTCCACGGCGGATTGATCTCCTCACTGCTCGACGAGACGATGGGCCGGACCGCCCTCTTCGAGCGGGCCTGGGTGATGACCGGACGCCTGGAGGTGCGCTTCCGCAACCCCACACCGATTGGCGAACCCCTCACCATCAGCGCCTGGCCCACGCGGGTGCGCGGGCTGTCGCTGGAGTCGCGCGGTGAGGTGCGGCGGCAGGACGGCCAGCTCCTCGCCGAGGGCAGGGGCCTCTTCCTCAAGGTCCCCGAGGAGGTCAAGCGCCAGGCCCAGGATGCCCACCCGGAGTTCGCCGAGTACTTCAGCGCCGGTATGCCGAGGGACGAGGGATGACCCAGCGCTACCACGTCTTCAACGACGAACACGAGGCCTACCGGGACAGCGTCAGGGCCTTCGTCAGCAAGGAACTCGCGCCGCACGCCGAGGAGTGGGAGCGCGCCGAGGACTTCCCCGACGAGACCTTCCGCCGCATGGGCGCCCTCGACCTCTTCGGCAACAAGTTCGACGAGAATTACGGCGGCAGCGGCGCGGGGCCGCTGTTCGAGGCGGTGCTGATCGAGGAGCTCTCGCGCTGCGGTTCCGGCGGCGTCGCCGCCGGGCTCGGGGCGCACGCCCAGATCGCCCTCCCCCCGATCGCCAACTTCGGCACCGAGGAGCAGAAGCAGCGCTGGCTGGTGCCCGGGATCAAGGGCGAGAAGATCGCCGCCCTGGGAATCACCGAGCCCGAGGCCGGCTCCGACGTCTCCGGCATCAAGACCAGGGCGGTCCGCGACGGTGACGACTACATACTCAACGGCGGCAAGATCTTCATCACCAACGGCTGTCGCGCCGACATCATGGTCACGGCGGTCCGGACCGGCGAGGATCCGCACGCGGGGGTTTCGTTCATCGTCGTGGAGAAGGGGACCCCCGGCTTCGACCAGTCGATCAGGCTCGAGAAGCTGGGCTGGCGGGCGTCGGACACCGCCCAGGTGTTCTTCTCCGACTGCCGGGTGCCGGCGGCCAACATGCTCGGCGGCGAGGGGGCCGGCTTCCCGATGATCATGGCCAACTTCCAGTGGGAACGCCTGACGATGGCGCTGGGCGCCGTGACCGGCGCCGAGCAGACGCTGCGCCTGGCCACCAACTACGCTTCGGAGCGGGTCGCCTTCAATCGCCCCATCGTTCGTTTCCAGGTCATCAAGCACAAGCTGGTGGAGATGGCCACCGAGATCGAGATGGCCCGCCACCTCACCTACCACGCGCTCTGGCTGTTCAGCCAGGGGCGCGATGCGGTACGCGAGGTCTCGATGGCCAAGGTCGCGGCCACCGAGTGCGCCACCCGGGTCGCCGACGAGGCCGTGCAGATCCACGGCGGCTACGGCTACATGATGGAGTTCCCGGTGCAGCGCGCCTGGCGCGACGCCCGCCTCGGTCCGATCGGCGGCGGCACCACGCAGATCATGCGCGAGATCATCGCCAAGTCAATGGACCTCTAGACGGGCGGTATCATCCGGCCGGACCGGTCCGGGAGCCGGCCGTAACAGAGGAGATCGCGATTTGAACTGGGTCCTGTTCTGGCTCTTCCTGCACGTCGCCGCGGCGATCATCGCCTTCGGACCGACCTTCGCCTTCCCGTTCATCGGGGCGGCGGCCGCCCGCAATCCCCAGATGGGTCATTTCGCCGCTGAGCTGAACCACAAGCTCGAGCGCGGCCTGGTCCTCCCCGTCGCCCTGACCATGGCGGTCAGCGGGATCGGCCTGATCGTCGCCAGCGGCCGTAACCTCACCCAGAGCCCCTGGCTCGGCGCCGGGATCATCCTCTACATCATCGCGGTGAGCATCGCGGCGTTCGTGATCATCCCCAACACCGGGAAACTGGTCGAGGCGACCGCGGGTGGGCCGCCTGGGGGTGGACCGCCGGCCGGTGCGCCCGCCGCGCCGCCGCCGCACATCGCCGCGATGATCAAGAAGAACCAGGTCGGCGGCGGCATCCTCACCCTGCTGCTGATCACGATCATCTTCCTGATGGTGGTCAAGCCCGGCGGCTGACCTGATTACCGCCGGATCAGAAACCTCAGCACGCCGGGGCTGACGTCGGCGCGCTCGAGCTGGTAACCCTTCCGCCGCGACCATGACCTGAGGTCGTGGTCCGCGCCGGGGTCGGTGGCCAGCACCTCGAGCAGCCCCCCCGGCGGGACCATGTCCATCTCGTCCCTGGCGCGGACCAGCGGCAGGGGGCAGCGCAGTCCGGTGGCGTCGACGGTGCGGTCGGGCGTGGCGCTCTGCGACATGCGGCGAGAATAGTTCGGTGAGGCAGCCGTACCCCTTCACGTCGATCGTCGGCCAGGAGCCGATGAAGCTGGCACTGGTTCTCAACGCGATCAACCCGCGCATTGGCGGGGTCCTCATCCGGGGCGAGCGCGGCACCGCCAAGTCCACCGCGGTGCGGGCCCTGGCGGCGCTGCTGCCGGAACGCCGGGTGGTGGTTGGCTGCCGGTTCTGCTGCGACCCCGACTCGCCCCGCGAACTCTGCTCGGAGTGCCTCGCCAGCCTCGCCGTCAGTGAGGAGCTGCCCACCGCGAGCACACGGATGCGTGTTGTCGAGCTGCCGGTGGGCGCCAGCGAGGACCGCGTGGTGGGGTCGATCGACATCGAGGCCGCGATCCGCGACGGCAGCCGGCGCTTCGAGCCGGGTCTGCTGGCTGCGGCGAACCGCAACCTGCTCTACGTCGATGAGGTCAACCTGCTCGACGACCACCTCGTCGACGTTCTCCTCGATGCCGCTGCCATGGGTGTCAACACCGTCGAGCGGGAGGGCGTCTCCTTCACCCACCCGTCGCGCTTCATCCTCGTCGGCACCATGAACCCTGAGGAGGGCGAGTTGCGGCCCCAGCTGCTCGACCGATTCGGGCTATGCGTCGACGTCAACGGCAGCCCTGACATCGCCGACCGCGTCCGGATCATGGAGAACGACGCCGACCGCGCCGCCGACCCCCAGGCGTTTGGCGACGCCGCCGCGCCGGCGGAGGCGGTCGCCAGCGACGACATCGCGCAGGCCGGGCGGCGCCTGCGGCAGGTGTCGGTGAGCCAGGTGATGCTGCAGCTGGCCTCCAGCCTGGCCGTCTCGGCCGGCGTTTCGGGACACCGCGCTGACATCGTCATCACGCGCACCGCCAGGGCGCTGGCGGCCCTGCGCGGGCTGGGCCAGGTGGGGCTGACCGAGGTCCAGGATGCCGCCGAGCTGGCACTGAACCACCGTCGCCGCGAGCAGGAGCCGGGCCAGCAGCACACCCAGCAGGACGACCTGCGGGCGCAGGCTGAGGAGAAGCTCAAGGAGCTCGAGGCGGAGGCTCAGAAGCAGCAGGTCGAGGGCACCCCGGAGGCGCAGGCGGAAACCGAGTCCGCTTCAGGCGACCAGCAACAGGAGATCGAGAGTAGCGCGGGCACCGCGCCCCTGGACCCCAGCGACCCCGCGCCGGTGGAGGGCTCCGAGCAGTTCACCGGCGACCTCTTCCCGGTGGCCAGGATCGAGATTCCGCGGGAGCGCCGGCAGCGGCGCTCCGCCGGCAAGCGCACCAAGAGCGCGACCGACCAGCGGCGCGGGCGCTACGTGCGCGCCACCCAGGTGGAGAAGACCACCGACCTCGCCCTCGACGCCACGCTCCGGGCCGCCGCGCCGATGCAGCGCAGCCGTCGCGAGGCCGCCGTCGCGGCGGGCGAGGTGGAGGGCCGGCACCTCCGGCTGGAGCGCCACGACCTGCGCCAGAAGGTGCGCGATCGCAAGATCGGCAACCTCATCGTCTTCGTTGTCGACGCCTCTGCCAGCATGGACGCGGAGCAGCGCATGAATGCCACCAAGGGTGCTGTGTTGTCGCTCCTGCGGGACGCCTATGTGCGGCGCGACAAGGTGGCGCTGGTGGTCTTCAGCGGCCGCGAGGCGCGGGTCGTGTTGCGACCGACCAGCAGCGTGGAGCTGGCCGAGAAGCGTCTCAGCCGCCTCACCGTCGGTGGCACCACGCCGTTGACCCACGGACTGGTCGAGGGCCTGCGCCTGATCCGCAGCGAGAAGCTCAAGAACCCCGACGTGTACCCTCTGCTCGTGCTCATCTCCGACGGTCGCGGCAACATCTCCGTGGCCGGCGAGGAGCCCCTCCTGGAGGCCCAGCGGGTGGCCGAGCAGATCCACCAGGAGGGGGTCCGGGCGCTGGTGATCGACTCCGCCCGCGACTACTCGCGCAGCCTTCCCGCGCGGCGCCTGGCGCAGGTTGGCGGGTCGGCCTACAGCAGCTACGCGCTCAACGCCTGCAATGACCTCGCCGAACACATGGGGGGCCGTTACCTCGGCCTCTACGACCTCAACCAGCGGGCCATCCTGGCCGGCGTCCAGGAGAGCCTGAGCTCGCGACCGAGAATCAGCGCGTGACCACGCCAGCCCGTCCCGTCAAATCGGCGCCCACCCCCAGGGGTGCGGTGTATCCCTTCAGCGCCATCGTCGGCCAGGACCGGATGCGCCTGGCGCTGGAGCTCAACGCCGTCAACCCCGCCATCGGGGGGGTGCTGATCCGTGGCGAGAAGGGGACCGCCAAGTCCACCGCGGTGCGAGCGCTGGCCCGGCTCCTCCCCGAGATCGATGTCGTCGAAGGCTGCCACTACAGCTGTGAGCCGCCGCGAAAGGGAACCGAGCCGCGGCTCTGCATGGACTGCACCGAGCACCTCGCCCGTGGCGAGAAGCTCGGCAAGACCCAGCGCCGCATGCGCGTGGTGGAGCTGCCGATCAACGCCTCTGAGGACCGCGTCGTGGGCAGCATCGATATCGAGTCGGCGATCAAGACCGGCACCAAGCGCTTCGAGCCGGGGGTGCTGGCCGAGGCCAACCGCAACATCCTCTATGTCGACGAGGTCAACCTCCTCGACGACCACCTCGTCGACGTTCTCCTCGACGCGGCGGCGATGGGCGTGAACATCGTGGAACGCGAGGGGGTGTCGGTATGGCACCCGGCTCGCTTCATCCTGGTCGGCACCATGAACCCTGAGGAGGGCGACCTGCGCCCCCAGTTGCTCGACCGCTTCGGCCTCTGCGTCGACGTCACCGGGATCCGCGACGTCAAGGAGCGGGTCCGCATCATCGAGCGCCGTGAGGCGTGGGAGGAGAACCCGGAGGCATTTGCCCGGGAGTACGCCGACAGCGAGGCGGAGTTCGCCGAGCGGATCGCCACCGCGATCACCCGGCTGCCCTCGGTGGAGGTGCCGCGGTGGGTCCTCGAGAGCATCGCGCAGCTCAACGTCAGCCTCGGCGTCGACGGCCACCGCGCCGACCTGGTGGCCCGCAAGGCGGCCCAGGCGCTGGCCGCGCTGCGGGGGATCGCGACGGTCGGACAGGCTGAGGTCGACGAGGTCGTGGACATGGTCCTGGCTCACCGGGTCAAGGCCCAGCTCGGCGGCCGTGCCAGCTTCGAGGCCTCCGCGGCTCAGCGCCGCTGAGGCCGCACCAGACCGCTAGTCTCCGCTCCCGGAGATCACCCGGGGCGTGAACCCGGTGCGACGGCGCGGTGCCCGTGGCTTCTTCGTGGCCGTCGTCCTGCGCTGGCGCGGCGCCGCCCCGGGGGCCGGCGGCTCGATGACCACGGTGATGTCAGGCCGGTCCCCGTCCGTGTTGGTGCGGCGGTCGAGGACCGTCTGGAAGAGACGGCCGAGGACATTGCCGCCGCGCTCCATCTCCTGTACCGGGACCTGCAGCGGCTTCTTCTCGACCACCCGGCGGGTGACCTCGATGCCGTGTTTGGGGAGGATCTTGGAGAGGTACGGCCAGGTCCTGTAGAGGCCGCTGATGACGGTCTCGTAGCCGTGCTGG
The DNA here is from genome assembly GCA_036741395.1 of Candidatus Dormiibacterota bacterium. Lineage (GTDB taxonomy): Bacteria > Chloroflexota > Dormibacteria > DASZGP01 > DASZGP01 > JAXDLW01. The sequence continues at coordinate 55 of DAINSI010000072.1, read as the reverse complement.
AGCACGATCATCTGGGCCGAGAAGCTCATCACCTCGTGGAAGAACATCTTCTCGT
>DAINSI010000071.1:0-9756 GCA_036741395.1 Candidatus Dormiibacterota bacterium | reverse complement strand
CCCGGCGGTACCAGTTGACGCGGCCGCGGGTCCTGGTGCTCGAGGATCGCCTGGAGGCGTTTCACCGCCTCGGCACCGTCAGCCCCGGCGTCGCTCCGCCTGCGAAAGCCTCGCGTCGATGAGGTTCTGCAGGCTCTCCATCTCGCGCGTCACCGCGCCCAGCTGGAGGCGCACCTTGGCCATCTGCCGGGAGGCCTTGTCGGCCCCGGTCGAACGACCGGGGCCGGGGGTCTCTGGTCCGGCTTGCTCCGTGAGCCCCTTGAGCTCAGCGGTGAGACGGTCGCACTCTGGTCCCATCAGCTCGAGGCGTCGCCGCAACGACGCCACCTGCCCTGGCATCAGGACTTCGTCCACTCGGAGCACCGTCACAGGCGGTTAGTAGCTGCGGCGCGGCTGCTGTGCGAAGCAGTCGCTGCAGTAAACGGGCCGTCCGGAGGTCGGCTGGAAGGGAACCTGGGTCGCCTTGCCACAGTTGCTGCAGACCACGTCGAACATCTCGCGGGAGCGGCCGCCGCCGCCACCACCACCACCACCGCCACCACCGCCGCCACCCTGACCGCGCCGGATGGACCGGCAGTCCGGGCAGCGCCCGGGGTCATTGGTCAGTCCGCGGGAGGCGTAAAACTCCTGCTCGCCGCTGGTGAAGGTGAACTGTTGGCCGCAATCGCGGCAGGTAAGGGTGCGGTCCTGGAAACTCAAACTGGGTACCTCTGTGGTGTATGCGACCGTGCGATGCGCAGGCCGAAATGGTTGGATAGCGTGGAGGCGCACACGCGCGCTCCATTCGGGTTGGAAGCGCGAACTTCCGGCGCTTCGTGGGGTTTTGTCAAACTTCTCCCGTTCCCTTGAGATGGCTTCTAACCGTCGACCGAACGACCACCGGCCGGTGCCGGGCTCAAGGAACGTTGGAGACGCGTGCGAACTCGTTAGCTCGCACTTGCCCAACTATAGCAGGTGGGTTGGTTCGCCATCCGGGTCCTAGGGGAACGTCTTGAGGGCCTCCGTGGCCGGGCCGCGCACCACCGCGCCGGTGGTGACATCGAACTGGCTGCCGTGGCACGGACAGCTGACCACACGTCCATCGAGCCGGCCATCCGCCAGGGAACAGCCACGATGGGTGCAGGTGTCCTGGAAGGCATGGAGCTCGCCATCCACGTTGGCCAGGGCGAGCCGCGTACCGTCGACGTCGACGGCCCGCAGGCTGCCGGCCGCCAGGTCCCCGGCGTGTTCGAGCGCGCCGGCCGCGGCACCCACCGCGGGGGCGCCCGGGCTGCCCGCGGCCGTCGGTGCGGTGATGCCGCGACGGGCAGCAAAGGAGCGCGCGTAGGCCACCGACCGAGCGTGCAGGATGGGGTCGTCCGAGAGCTCGATTCCGTCGACCACGCTGGTGGGGTCGAAAACCAGGCCCTCGCAAGACTCCTGGTCCGCGAGGCCGGTGATCTCCAGGCGTCCGGCGACGACCTCCTCTCTGTCCTCGCCCCACGGCGCGGTCGGATCGATCAACGAGTCCCCGTCGGCCGCCAGGATGAAAACCAGGCGCAGCGTCGCGGGTCCCGCGGCGAGGGTGCGGCTCAGCTCGTCCTGCAGGTAGTCGCGTCCCCCGGCACGGGCTTGGTCGCTGGTGACGTTCTCCTCCCCCAACTCCGGTTCCCATCGGTAGCGCACCCAGGTGCCATCGCCCCCGTCGTTGACCAGCCGGAACGCGTGGATCCCGTTGTAGCGGACGCGCAGGTAGCTCTGCGGTAGCACCGCTGACATCGCAGCTCCCAAAGCGGCCTGCGTCTCGGGGTGACGCTCCAGGAACTCCCCCACCGCGGCGAAGTCAGGCTGGCGGGTCTCGGGGTCCGGGCGGGTGACCATGAGGAACTCCATGAAGCTGTCCGGGTCGCGGGCGAAGAAGACCGGGAGTGTCAGGCCGACCAAGCAGGTTCCCTTGGCGTGGGCGGCACGGTGTCCGGGGTGCTCACCGTGGACGCTGTACAGCGTGTCGACCAGCCGCTTGCCGAGATCCGGTGCCAAGTCCACTCGCGCATGGTAAACCCGTGTGATGCGCCTCACGCTGGCGATCTGCGCCGTGGCAACCCTGCTGGCCGGGTTCTCGGGCTCGATCCTCTTCATCGCCCTCCCTGGGATTGCCGCCGAGTTCCACGCCGACGTCCCGGCATTGGCGCGGTTCGGCGCCACCCTGTCCCTGGGTTCGGTGGCCGCCCTTCCGCTCGCGGTGGTGGCGGATCACCGCCACCGTGGGGCCGCGGCAGCCGTTGCCATCGCCGGGTTCTCAGCGGCGTCCCTGGCCAGTGCCCTATCACCGAACCTGGCCACGCTGGGCGCGGCGCGACTCGCGGCGGTCTGCTTCGAGACCCTGGTCCTGGCGGTTGCCGTCTCGGCGACGATGGAGGCCGTGGGCGCCGCCAACCGTGGCAAGGCCGCCAGCCTGCTGGCGCTCTGCGCGGGGGTCGGCGCGGGGTTGAGCGTGGTCGGCTACCCGCTGGTCACCCCCCACTGGCGGCTGCTCTATTTCGTCGCCGGGATCGGGCTGTGCCTGGCGCCAATCGGCCTGCGCATCCCCTCGCGGCCCCGCCAGGCTGACGAGGAGCGCGGGGTCAGAACCCTCCTGGACACCCCGTGGCGATCACGGCTGGCGGCCCTTGCAGCCGCGGCGGCGCTGGGGTCGGTCCTCTACGAGCCCGCCAACTTTTTCTCGGTTCTCTTTGGCAGCAGGCGGCTGGGGCTGTCCGCAGCGGCCCTCAGCGCCGTGGTCGCGGCCTCCGGGATCGCCGCGGTCGCCGGCTTCCTCGTGGGTGGTGCCGCCTCCGACCGCTTTGGACGGCGCTCCCCGGTGGTGGTCCTACTGGTGCTTTCCGCCCTTCTGGCCGCGGCGTCGTTCAGCCCGGCGGTCGCCTCGTACATCGCCGCCAACCTGCTCTGGAGTGCGCTCGCGGGCGCCGCGGCCCCGATGCTAGAGGCCTGGACCGCCGAGCTGGTGCCATCGCGGGCCCGGGTCACCGCGTTCACCGCGACGGCGGTGGCGGGCGCGATCGGCGGCGTCACGGGCCTCCAATTGGTCGCGGGCCTGTCCCCGGCCTGGGGCATCGGCGGGTCGCTCTGGGTCGCGCCCGCGGCGGCCACGCTCGGGGCGCTCCTGCTGCTGCCGCTGCCCGAGACGCGGGGCCGGCCGCTACCGGGCTGAGCTGGTTCCTGGCGTCACCTCGGCCCTGGGGTTGGGCAGGGGCGTGAGCGTGCGCTCGACCTGGAAACGCAGGTGCTCAAACGCTGGTGGGAGTGAGAGGCGCTCACCCAGGTGCTCCTGGGGCTCGTCGGTCGCGAAACCGGGGCCGATGGTGGCGACCTCGAAGAGGACGCCACTGGGCTCGCGGAAGTACACGGACCTGAAGTAGAAGCGATCGATCACCGGCGTGGGTTGACCACCGGCGCTGATCACCCGGTCGCGCCAATGCAGCTGCTCATCCATGCGACACGCCCAGGCGACGTGGTGGACCGTCCCGGCGCCGGCGACCGCCGGACCTGCCGGCAGGTCGTAGCTGTAGAACGAGCCACGATCGTCTCCCTGGCAGCGGTAACCGTGTTCGTCGGGGGCGGTGAAATCGAGGGCATCGATGAGGAAGTCCTGGCTGCGGCCGGGATCCCGACTGAAGGCACGGACGCCGTCAAAACCCTGGATCGCGAGTTCCGCGGGCACCTCGGGATGTTCGGCCACCAGCGGTCGGTCGGTGGTCTGGACGACCCGCAACTGCAGGCCCAACCCCTCCGGGTCATGGAAGTCCAGGGTGCCGTCGCCGCGACGACCGTGCACACCGACGGCCTGGAGTCGCTGGTCCCAGAAATCCAGGGCCTCGTCCGATGCAACCCGCCAGCCCACCTGGTGGACCATGCCGTCGCCGGCGCGTCCAGGCCGGGCGCCTGGGTACTCGAAGAACGTCAGGTCTGAGCCCGGGCTGCCGGCCTCGTCCGCGTAGAAGAGGTGATAGACGCTGGGGTCGTCCTGGTTGACGGTTTTCTTGACCAGCCGCAGGCCCAGGGTCCCAGCGTAGAAGCCGACGTTAGCCGGGGCGTCAGCGGTGATCGCGCTGACGTGGTGGACGCCCTCTAGCTTCACGCTTGCTTCACCTCAACCGGCTCCATGGCCGGCGCCCTGCTGCCGCGCCCACGCCTCGAGGGCCTCGGCGGGCATGGGGCGGCCGAAGTGGTAGCCCTGCCCGCTGTCGCAGCCGAGGAGGCGCAGGCTCTGGGCGGTCTCCAGCTCCTCGATACCCTCGGCGACCACGGACAGGCCGAGGTTATGGGCCATCTGGATCACCGGGGAGACGATGGCGCCGCGGTCGGCAACCATCGCGGAGATGAAAGAACGGTCGATCTTGATCTCGGTCGCGGGCATGTCGCGCAGGTAGGAGAGCGCCGAGTACCCCGTGCCGAAGTCGTCCACCGAGATGCCAAAGCCGTGGGCCCGCAGCGCCAGCAGCGACTCCTGCGCGCGCGCGCTGGCGAAATTGCGTTCGGTGATCTCCATCGCGATCTGGCTGGCAGACACGTCGTGGCGCTTGAGCATGCGCGCCATCTCCTCAATCTCCTCGGGGTCGACCAGGTTGCGCGCCGAAAGGTTGAGTTGCATCTTCAGACCCAGGCCCCGCTGGTTCCACTCGGCCAGCTGCCGAAACGACTCGCCGACGACCCAGCGGGTGAGCGGGACGATGACGTCGTTCGCCTCTGCGGCGTCGATGAAAGCGGCGGGCGGAAGCAGCCCACGCTCGGGGTGGTTCCAGCGCAGGAGGGCCTCGACCCCGGTCGCGTGGCCGGCCTGGAGGTCGATCTTGGGCTGGTAGTACAGGACCAGCTGGTCGCCGTCTATGGCCTCGTGGAGCTCGGACATCAGCTTGAGGCGGTCGGCCCCGTAGTGGTCGAGCTCGCGGTTGTACCAGAGGGACTTGACGCCTTCGCGGCCGGCGCCGTACATCGCGATGTCGGCGCAGCGCAGCAGCGCCGCGGTATCGGTGGCATGGTCGGGGTAGATCGCCACGCCGACCCGGCCGGCGGCATGTAGGCGGTGACCACGGAGAGCGAACTCGCGGTCGAAGATCGCCAGTACCTTGCGGGTCACCTGCTCCAGCTGCTCATCGGTGAGCGAGCCGTGTGGCAGGATCCCGAACTCGTCGCCCTCCAGGCGGGCGGCCGTGTCTGACGCCCGCAGGGTTTCGTGGAGGCGGGCGGCGACCTCCAGCAGCAGCTCATCTCCCACCTGGTGGCCGTACGACTCGTTGAGATCCTTGAAGCCGGTCACCCCCAGCAGCAGCATCACGACGCGCCCGCGGTCGCGGGCCCCGACGTGGATGGCGCGGTTGAGCACGTCGACGAAGAGGGCGCGGTTGGGCAGACCGGTGAGCACGTCGTGCAGCGCCTGGTGCTCGAGGGCGCTGACATAGGCCTTGCGCTCGGTGATGTCGCGGAAGATGACCACCATGACCTCGCCGTCGAGCACCGGGATGCGCTCTGCGCGCAACTCGACCGGCACCCCTGAGCCACCTTTACGGAGCCCGCTGCATTCGCGCACGCGCGGCGGCGAATGGACGGCCGCGACTGCGCCGTCTGCCTCCGACGGGTCAAGCTCGGGCACATGGGCGTCGGACACAAGGGAGCGCACCGCCATCCCCTTGAGCTCATCCGCGGAGTAGCCGAAGAGTCGCTGGGCGGCGGTGTTGGAGGCGTCAACACGCCCGTCCGGGCTGACCGTGACGATGCCGTCGGCAGTGTTGTCGAAGATCGCCTGCAGCCGCTGCGAGGTTTCGCGCAACCCGGCCACCGAGAGTTGGTTGGCGAGGCGGAGTTGGCGCGCCTCCACCGCGCGGATGACGGCCGACCCCAGCCGAGCGAGGCGGTCCTTGAGGAGGTAGTCGGCGGCCCCGGCACGGATCGACTCCGTCGCCTCCTCGTCCGCCAGCGCCCCCGAGACGACGATGAGGGGGATGTCGCGCCCGCTCTCGCGGACATAGCGCAGCGCGCCGAGGGCATCGAAGGTCGGGAGGTTGTAGTCCGAGATGATCACGTCGGGGTTGCCGGCGAGCGCGGCAACAAATGCGTGGGCGTCGTCCACGATCTCCGCCTCGTGGTCGATGCCGTCGTGCTGGAGAGCGCGCAGCATCAGCTCCACGTCGGCCGGGTTGTCCTCGAGGACCAGGATGCGCAGACGATTCGGAGATCCGGCCGAAGTCACAGGCGACATCTTCGCCTACTCTCCCTCCCCCTGCGCGATTTCACAACTCCTGAGAGGGGGCGGCTAGGTGAGTCAGTCCTCCCGGAAATGCTGGGTGAAGCGGCGGAGGACGTCGATGTGTCCGCTGGGCCATTCCAGGCCGGCACCCATGGGGTTGACGGTGGCATGGGAGATGCCCAGTTCGTGCATCTCCGAAATTTTCTCCGCAGCCTTCTCGAGGCCCGTGGCGAGGACGAAGCGGACATCGATGCCGAAATCCTTGGGGTCGCGCCCCGCCGCCACCACCAGCTCCTTCATCTCGATCACGGCGCCACGGGGGTCGGACTCCGTCGGCGTGTTCATCATCCAGCCGTCGGCGATGCGGGCCAACCTCTGCTTGGCCGCCGGGGCGCTGCCGCCCATCCAGACCGGAATCCGGCGACCTGGCAGGGGGTTGAGGCCGGCATCCGGGATGGAGTGGAACTCGCCGTTGAATTGCACCAACGGGTCCGCCCAGAGCCGCCGCATCACCTCGACCTGCTCCTCGATCCGCCGGCCCCGGGTCTGGAAGTTCTCGCCGAGGGCTTCGTATTCCACACGGTTCCAGCCCAGGCCGACGCCCAGTCGCAGGCGTCCGCCCGAGAGTAGGTCGACTTCTGCGGCCTGCTTGGCCACCAGTGCGGTCTGGCGCTGGGGCAGGATGAGCACGCCGGTGACCAACTCGATCCGGGTGGTGATCGCCGCCATGAAGCCGGTGGCGACCATCACCTCGTGGAAGGCATCCTTCTCGGTGTACGGTCCGCGCCAGCCACCGGGCCGGTCCGCGGAGGCACCCAGGACGTGGTCGTAGAGCATCACGTGGGCGTAGCCCAGCGATTCAACCGCTTCGACAAACTCGCGCAGGGCCCCCGGGTCGCCGGTGGTCTCGTTCTGGGGAAAGACGACACCAACCTTCATGGTTTGATCCTAGTCAGCCGCCCTCGCCAGGCGGGTGCGCGCGCCGCGGCCCGTCAACTGGAGATACGCGACGATCGCGAGGCACAGCCAGAAGCCGCCGGCGAGGTAGGCGCCGATGACGTCACTGGCCCAATGGTCGCCCAGGTAGACGCGTGATATCCCGGTCAGGACCAGGAAGAGGACGCTGCCCCAGATCAACGTCGGCCGCTGCCACCGGCCCCTGGGGATCTGGGTTGCCGCCAGGAACACGATGAACCCGAAGATCACCATGTACGTGTGAACGTGCCCGGCGGTGAACGTGTAGGGATCCTTGGGGATGTAGTCATTGACCCAGACCTGGGACGTCGGTGGCCGGTGCCGGCCGACGATGGGCTTGACGACGAAACCCATCACCGCCACGCCAATCTCGGCGACCGTCATGATCATCGCTTCCACCTTCAGGCGCAGCCGGTACATCACCAGCAGGACGGCCGCGAAGATGGGCACGAACTCGGGGAAATAACCGGGCCAGCTGACAGTCTTCATGAAGAGGTCCAGCGGCCCGGAGCGCAGGTGCTGCAGTGTCCGCGTCGCGCCCACGTCGAAAAACAGCCAGGGCTGGGCGTGGGCCAGGATCGCGAGGACGATGTAGCCCGCCGCGCAGGCCAGGGCAATGCCCACGACCTGCGGCGTTTTCTTCACCTCTTCCCGGCGGGGCGGATCCAGCTGAACCAGCGCCGGCCGGGGGCCGGAAGCCACCGCTCCGGAACCGCCAGCACGAACGCGGACCACGCGAGCGCGAACAGGAACCCGCCGATCACGTCACTGGGCCAGTGCGCGCCGGCCCAGACCCGGCCCAGGCAGACGATGAAGATCAGCGCCCCCGCCGCCACCCAGATGAGAACCCGACGGGATGGCCGCACGTGGGGGACGAAGGCCACCGCGAGCATGAACGCGACCCAGGTGAAGAAGACCGCGTGGCCGCTGGGATAGCTGTAGCCCGCGGAGTTGTGGAGGACGGCGACCACGTCCGTGGTGGGGCGGTGCCGGGCAATTGAGACCTTGAGCACGCTGTCGAGGACGCTGGCACCGGCGCCCAGGGCCATCAGCATCCCCGCGCGGCGTTCGTAGATGAACATGCCCACCACCGCGGCCACGCCGATCAGCACCTGGCCAATCCCACCCGAGGCGTTGCTCACCTCCATCGCGGTCGCGATCGGCCCCCAATGAACCCCCTGCACGGCTCGCTCGAGGGGCAGGTCGAAGCCGTTGAGGAGGGCGCCTGAGGTGACCAGGAAGGTGTCGACGATGAACGCCAGCAGGGCCACGATGCTGACGATGGCCAGCCAGCCCTGGGCGGCACCGCCGGGCTCTCCGGCGATGACCTGGGCGGCGGCCTGGGCCACGGGCGCGACGGGAGCGTTGTGCCGCAGTTTCCGAGCCTCAGTCATCGCACCATGATACTGCCACTGTTATGTTTTGTGATCCGCGCTCCCTGGTGTGGCAGCATTGTCGCGGTCTGCAGCCAGCGCCCGCTCCCCCCCCCCGCGCGTCACACTGGAGGCGTGAGCGCAGATGCGCTGCTGGCGGCGAGCAGAACCCTTCGCCGCGGCGAATGGACGACCTACGGCGAGGTCTCAGTGGCGGTCTTTGGACACCGTGGCGCCGCGCGATGAGCGTCCTCCCCGGAAACCCCGCCGGGTGGTCCGGGTCCGGCTCTTCCTGGTCGCGCTGATCGACCGGCTCTACAACTTCCTGCTCCAGCAGGGATGAGCTGGCGCGCCTCCAGCTCCTTCACCGCAAGGTCAGCTTCCGCGCTGGCGGCGGCGGGTGCCCGGGATCAGTGGTCGTGATGATCGTGGCCACCGATTTCAGCGGCCGCTGCGGCGATCTCCGCCCGCCGCACCAGTCCCAGGAGGCGCCCGTCCGACGTGGTCAGCAGTGCGGTCTCCAGCTTGCGCTCGGTCATGTGGGTGGTCATCTGGAGGACGTCAACGTTGGGACGGTAGGTGCTGGGTCCGGCGCGCATCACGCTCTCGGCAGTGCCGGTGGCGCCGCTCTCCAGCTCCTTGCGGAAGAGACGCCCGAGCACGATCCCGTGTTCGTTGGTGACCACGCAGGTGTTCCAGCCCCCCTTGCTGGTCCGCTCGACGACATCGGCCAGTGGCTCGTCGCGGCGGCAGGTGGGAACGTCCGCGTGGACCAGGTTCCCGATGGTAGGGACCTTGGTGACCGTGCCCTCGACGGGCAACCCGGCCGCAGCCCAGTCGGTCTCCCCCGCCACGTAGTCATAGACCTGCTCGAACCCCAGCGCTTCGAGCCGCCACGCGGCCCGTGGACTCATGTCTCAAAGGAAGTCGAAGCAGTAGACGATCACCGGCCGGTCGCGCCGGAGGCCGCCAACCGACTTCTCGGTCAACTCCTTGAGGGGGATGCTCACGGCGCCGGGGAGGTGCAGGGTTTCATACTCATCGACCGGCAGCACGTCGACGACCTGGGCCCCCTGCTCAAGCAGGGCCTGGACCTCGTGGCGCGCAATCTGCCTGGGCAATGGTTACCTCCGAGTGGAACGGATCAGCTCAAGGCTACTGGTCTGAGCCATCGTTCCGACGTCG
>DAINSI010000070.1:0-10098 GCA_036741395.1 Candidatus Dormiibacterota bacterium | reverse complement strand
CTGGCGCTGACCGCCACGGCTAAAGGAGCGTCGCGACCAGCGTCGCCCCCGGCGTTGCGGGTGCCGCTTGGGGCCGGCGCCGCGCTGGTCCTCGGCGGGATCGCGCTGGGCCTCCTCGCGGTCCTGCTCCCCGGCGTGGCGGAGCCGGGGTACATCGTGGACCCCCGCCTGCTCTACCTTCCCTGGGTGGCGCTGGCGCTCAGCGCGGGCGGCCTGGTGGCCCTCTCCCAGCGGCTCCGCCCCGAGCTCCCCTTTATCGCGGCCGTCGCCACCGTGGCCGTCGCCGCAGCGTGCGCCCTGGTGCTTGCCGGCTGGTCCACCGCGCTCGGCGCGAGGTCGCGGGCGGACACCCGGCAGCTGGCCGCCCTGACCGCGGCTGCGCCCAGCTCGGTACTGCCCGCCGGCGCCTACCTGGTGCCGGTGGTCACCGAGGAGGGCCTTCTCGGCCGCGACCCCAACACCGACCCCCTCGCCAAGGCACCCTTCGGGGTCTTCGAGACCCCCTGGTCGGCCCGTGCCGCGATCGACTCGGCCTACCGCAGGCCCGACCTCCAGGTGGTCACGATGAGCCGCTGGCAGCCGATGACCTTCGCGCCGCTGGCGGGCGATGACCTGCTCATCGACTCGACCCGGCTCCCGCCGGCCGCCTGCCTGCTCTTCACCTTTTTGGGCGGCCGCCTGGTGGCCATCGAGTCGCTGGATTTCGGCGCCGGTCACATCCTCGACCTCCCCATCGCCGGCGTGCTTCGGCGGCGCGGCACCCCCACCATCGTTCTCCACGTGAGCGCGGGCGCCCCGGTGATGGGAACGCTGCCGTGACCAGGAATCGGCAGGCGCTGCTGCTGGCCGCCGCCTACGCCGTCCTGCTCCTCGCCTGGACCTTCGCCGACCCTGCCGGCGGCGTGCCTGACGAGGGGACGCACCTCTATAAGGCGGTCGCCGCCGGACGCCTGGACCTCCGGGGCGAGAAGGTCCTGGGGAAGTTCAGCGCGGCGGACCAGCAGCGCTACAACGTCCAGGCCGTGCGGGCCTTCAACGTGCCCTCCCTCCTGGTGTCGGGAAACTTCGGCTGCAACAAGTTCAACCCGCCCCAGCCGATGACCTGCTTTCGTGTTACGGACTTGAGCAGCGCCCCCAGGCGTGTCGAAACCCAACTGGGTGGGTACCCGCCCTTCCTCTACATCGTCCCCGGCATCTTCACCCGACTCGGGCATGGGCCGCGGAGCGCGGTGCTCCTGGGGCGGCTACCCAACGCGGGCCTGGCCGCGCTTCTGCTCGGGCTGGCCGCGTTCGCCCTGTGGCGTCGGGACGACGGGGGCGTATCCCTGGCCGGGCTGCTCCTGGCCGCCACCCCGATGGTCCTCTTCCTGGGGGCATCGCTCAATGTCAGCGGGCTCGAGGCCGCGGCTGGGATCGCGTTCGGGGCGGTGCTGCTGGCGGCCTCGCGGTCGGCGCAGGATCTGCGCAGGTGCGCCTTCCCCGCTGCCATCGCCGGATCCGTGCTGGCGCTGAGCCGCCCGCTGGGGCCCGTCTGGGTCCTGCTCGGGTTGGCCCTCTACACCGCCTTCGCCGGCCGTCGCGCGCGGTCTGACATCGGTGCCGCGCGGGCGGCACTCACGCCCGCGCTCGCCATCCTGGGGGCGGCGCTGGCAGGCGCCCTCGGCTGGGCCGCCTGGAGCCGTGGCGCCAACCGTCTCCCCCTCGACCGCCTTCCCGACGCGATCGGGTCGGTTTGGGACCAGCTGCCGCGGTTGCTGACCGAGGCGGTGGGCACCTTCGGCTGGATCGACGCCCATATGGACGACCACGTCTACCAGGCCTGGTACCTGATGGTCGTCGTCCTGGTCGCGCTGGCCCTGTGGTTGGGAACGTGGTCGCAGCGCCTCGCCCTGGTGATGCTCGCCGGCCTCGGCCTGGTCATCGCGGTGTCCCTCCAGGGCCTCCTGTTGGGGCCGACCGGCGACCTTCTCCAGGCTCGCTACCTGATGGCGCTGTGGCTGATGCTGCCGCTGGCCGCGGCCGAGGCGGTCGCCCGTCGAGCCCAGCCTGGCGGTCTCCTCACCCGTTTGACCTTTCCGGTTGTCGCCGTGGTCTGCGCCGTCATCCAGCTGATCGGCTTCTACACCAGCGGCCGGCGGCAGAGTGTGGGCAGCACGGGCGCCAGGCTTTTCTTCCTCCACCCCGCCTGGTCCCCGCCCGCGGGTTGGCTCCCGTGGGTCCTTCTCGCCGTCGTGGGCGGAGCCCTGATGCTGTCGTCGGCGTGGGCCCGCGAGCGGGGCCAGACCCGCTCGACGCCCGCATGAGATCACTGCCGCGCGCCGCCGTGACCCTGGTCGGCCTGGCCCTCCTCCTGGCGGCCTGCGCCGGCACCTCTGCGCCGGCAGCAACGCACGCCGTCTTCGGGATGGACTTCGAGCCCTTCACCCTGCCCGGGCAGTCGCCGATCGGCGGCGCCATCCCGGATGACGCCCAGCTCAAGTCTCTGCTCGGGGTGCTGCGCGGCCGCACCGCGTGGCTCAAGACCAGCGGCAGCAGCGCCGCGCAGGAGCGGATTCCCTGCCTGGCGCACGCGATGGGATTCAAGGTCGCGGCCACCGCCTTCCTCAACGGCAAGGCCGACGACCAGGCCGAGCTCGGCCGCCTGGAGGCGAACATCAGCGCTGGGTGCGTGGAGCTGGCCGTGGTGGGGAACGAGGCCGTGTGGCACGAGCTCCTCAGCGGGACTCAATCTGCTACTTACATCAAGCAGGTGCGTTGCGATACCACGCCACCCTCGCGACCGCCCTGCAGCGGCCGGCCCGGCGTCATGTATGGCGCTGCTGAGCCGGACGAGCTCTACCGGGCAGGCAGCCCCGGCCAGAAGTACGGGGCCGCCGACGTCGAGGCGGAGATGGCGGCCTCCGACATCTTCCTCACCAACATCCCGGCATTCAACTACGGCGACACGCTCGCCGCCGCGGCCGCCGACGTCCCCAGCCGCTACCAGGCGATCTCCCAGGTCGCGACCCGCCTGACCCGCACCCACGCGCGCGCCTGGATCGGCGAAAGCGAGTGGCCCAGCGGATGCGAGCAGTTCGGACACGCGGACTGGTGCAAGGATCCGCGGGCGACGCCGACGAGCGCCGCGGCGTACTTCAAACAGTTCGAGACCTGGGCCGGGTCAGCCGGCGTGCACACCTTCTACTACGAGGCGTTCGACAATGCCTGGGCGGGTCGCTTCGACCTGGGCTACGGCAACCACTGGGGCGTTTTCGATGCCTCGGGCAAGCTGCACCAGGGCTTCGAACAGGGATTCCCCTGATCCATTCCAGTTACGGAGTCGGTGGATTCCGACTAATCTGTCGACATGGGCCGCCGCGAGTTGTCCAGGGTCATGCCGGTACTGGCGGTGATCGTGGTTCTGGTGGGGTTCGGGCTGGCGCTGGCCGTGGTGCTGGCGGGATCCGGGCCCAGCCGGTCGACCAGCCACCGCGCGCCCTCGCGATCCCCATCGCCTCTGGAAGCGAGCCCGTCTGCCTCTCCCTCACCGTCAGCGTCGCCCTCCCCGGAGCCCGCGCCGGCCGTCGTGGCCGCGCCGCGGCCGATCATCCCGCGGCCCCCGATCCTGCGGCCGCCCCCGCCGCCGCCGCCCCCGCCCGCCACCTACCATCCGATCTTCGGGATGGACTTCGAGCCCTTCACGCAGGCGGGGCAGTCACCGGTCGGCGGCAGCTCCCCCGGAGATGGCCAGATTCGGTCGCTGCTCAGCCTCCTGCAGGGTCGGACTCTCTGGATCAAGACCGCCGGCAGCAGCTCGGGTCAGGAGCGCATCCCCTGCATCGCCAAGAGCATGGGGTTCAGCGTGGCGGCGGCGGCCTACCTCAACGGCCAATCCGGCGACGCGGCCGAGATCAGCCACCTCGAAGCCAACATCAGGCAGGGCTGCGTCGACGTCGCGGTCGTCGGCAGTGAGGCGGTCTGGCACGAGTACTACGGGGGAGTCCAGGCCGCCAGCTACATCAACCAGGTTCGCGCGGCCACTGCAGGCAGCGCCAACGTCATGTACACGACCGCCGAGCCCGACGAGCTCTACCGGGCAGGCAGCCCCGGCCACAAGTACGGGGCCGCCGACGTCCAGGCCGAGATGGCGGCTTCCGACATCTACATCGCCAACATCCCGCCCTTCAACTACGGCGACAGCCTCAACGCGGCCATCCCCGATGTCAACGCGCGCTACGGGGCGATATCAGCGGTGGCGCGCAGCAACACGCGCACCCACGCCAACGTCTGGATCGGCGAAACCGAGTGGCCCAGCGGGTGCGATCCCTTCGGCAACCCTGGGTGGTGCCACGATGCCCGTGTCAACCCGGCGAACGCCGCCTCATACTTCCAGCAGTTCGAGGGCTGGGCCGCCATGGCGCGGGCCAACACCTTCTACTACGAGGCCATCGACAACGTCTGGGCCGGCCAGTACGACCAGGGCTACGGCAACCACTGGGGGATCTTCGACAACGCTGGGAACCTCAAGCCCGGCTTCCAGCAGGGCTTCCCCCACTACTGACCTCGGCGCCGCGGCCGCCACAGCAGGACGGAGCGCATGCCTGGCACCCGCTTGACCCGCAGGTAGGCGCGGAAGGGCAGGCTGCCGGTGATGCGGTCAAGGCGCTCGCGAAGCTCCTCCGCCTGGCGCGCCCCCTCCATAAGGGCGGCGTCGCGCCGGGCCTGCATATCCTCCTCACGGGCGGCCAGCACCGTCAGCACCTCGCCGGGGGTACCCGTCTCGACGCGACGGCGCGGGCGCAGCGGGTAGGGCTCGATCCAGCCCAGGATCGACATCGACCTGATGAAGCTCCGGGCGGGATCGTCATCGCCTCCCAGCAACACCTGCTGGGCGTTGTAGGGGTTGAGGCCCATGTCGACCCGGTCCAGCATCGGGTAGTCACCAAGCTCGAGGTAGCCGAGATGGAGCTCATCCGCGAGCACCGCCTGATCGGGGGCGGCGGCACGGTACACCGGTCCCGGGGAGGAGATCAGCTGGGTCGTGCCGCGTAGCGGGAAGATGTTGATCGAGCCGATCTCGAACTCGAGCACGTAGCCGGGCGGGGAGTCCCGGTGGTTGGTGACCACCCGGTTGCCGGTCTCGGGCTGGAGGTGGCGGCACAGCGGTATCGTCATCGGGGGTCGCCAGGAGCCGCCAGGCTCGAGGCGGCGGACGCTGCCGGGCGGGGCGGCCGGCACCACCGGCGGGGCCACCCGCCTCAGCGCGCGCTCGGCGACGGCGGCCGGCCGCAGGGTGTGGGTACCGGCGAGAGCGACCCCGACGTAGCCGTCGCGCTCCCCCGACGGGGTCGGGTCAGAAGGGCCGCGGGCAAGGTGGGTCTCAACGCCCACCGTGCCGCCCAGCACGCGGGCCACCTCAGCCACGTCCTGGCCGCGGCCAAGGATCACGTCGGGCATGGCGGCCACCTCGCTGACCGCCCACGCCACCGCGAAAGGCGCCCCTTTTGCCGCGCTCTGCGCCGCCGGCTGGAAGGGGTACGAGCCCTCGCCACCCTCGACCAGCGCCATCGGGGCCGGCACCGGGTTCCGGTCGAATCGCCGCACCATCTTTTCCACGAAGGTGGGATCCTGGAGCAGCTCCGCCCCGGTACCGCGGGTGAGGACCAAAAAGCGCCCGCGGGCGGCCGCCAGGCCATCGACAAGGGCGTCGCGCGGGGACAGCGCCAGGGCGGGCGGGATGCGCCTGACCGCGATCCCTTCGCCGGGCCGGGCCGCCAGCACTCCGGTCCGCACCACCAACTCTGCATCCAAGCATGTCTGGGCTTCAGCCATGGCGAGGAGTGCCTCAGCCTCGCCCTCTGCGACAACCGGCTCGAGCGCGATGACCGACAGCGCCGGGGCCCAGCGTGCCTTGACGCGCGTCTCATCTCCGAACAGCTCGGGATGGCGTTCCCGCACCTGGGCGGCGAAGTCGTCACGACCGAAGTCGACCTCATCGGAGCGCGTGAATCCCCACTTGCGTGTCAGCAGGGTGCGAGTTGTCGCCGGGCGCCCCTGGATGCCTCGACTCGCCAGCTGCAGGACGAGGTCCCAATCCTCGTGACCCAGACCGATGTCATCCGCGAACCGGATCCCGGCAGCGAAGATGTCGGCGTCGAAGAGCGAACAGGTGTCGCAGTAATTGCGCCATAAAAGCGTATGGAGGTTGTAGTCGGGGGCCTCGAAATAATCCTGGCGGTTGCCGAAGAAGGCCTGGTTGGGATAGATGAAACCGACCCCCTCGCCCGCACCCTGGAGCTGCTCGACGAGGCGCTCCACGGCGTCGGGAAGGAGGAGGTTGTCGGCATCCACGGGCAGGATGTAGCGGCCCTTCGCCTGATCGATACCAGCATTGCGCGCTCGCGCCGGGCCGGTGCGCCGCCCCTGGCGGATGACCCTGACCTCACGCTCGCGGTCGAGCCGCGCCAGCAGCTCCGTGGTGAAACTGTCCTGGGAGCCGTCGTCGATGACGATCAGCTGGAGCGCCGGGTAGGTCTGCTGGTTGATCGAGTGGAGGCACTCGACCAGGAAATGGCCCTGGTCCAGGCAGGGGATGATGATCGAAACCAGCGGCTGGCCCCGGCTCGGGCGCGTGAAGCGCATCGCCGGCGGTTGCGGTGCCGGCAGCTGCGGGGGCGGGAGTACGTGCAGCGCGGGCCGCGTTGCCAGCAGTTCTTCGTACAGCCTCTCGTGCGCCAAGGTCATCTCACTGACGCGGAAATGGCGCAGGACGTGGGCCCGGGACCGCGCCCCGATGGAACGCCTCCCGGGGGCGTCGGCGAGCAGCTCCTCGATGGAGGCGGCGTAGGCCTCGACATCGTCGCGCGGCTCGATCAAGCGGCCGCCTTCCCCGCCCATCAATTCGCGGTTGCCGGGCAGCGCGGGCGCAATGATGGGCACTCCCATCGCCATCGCCTCGTAGACGACGCAGGACAGGCCTTCGTAAAGGCTGGTCATCAGCACCAGGTCGGCCGCCGCGTACCACGACGGCATGTCGGTGGTCGACCCGTGCAACAACACCTCGCGCTCCACGCCATGTTCGGCAATCGATGCCCGGGTGCGCTCCTCGAGCAGGCCATCGCCTAACACGTGGATGCGGAAGTCCAGGTTGCGGTTCTTGAGGGCAGAAGCCACCTCGACCATCAGCAGCGGGTCCTTCTGATAGACCAGGCGCGCGGGGTACACAAGGTGGAATGGACCGCGCTCCAGGTCCTTCACCGGCTCGACTCGCTCGGGATTGAAGACCTCGTCGGCGTCCACCCCGAGATGGATGACACGGCAGCGGTCGCCTGGCACCTCGTAAGCGCGCACGGCGTCGGCCACGTGCTCACCGATGACCGAGAAGGTGTCCACGAGGTTGCCGTACCGGGTGGTCACATAGCTCACGAAACCGGTGCGGTTGGGCTCTTCCACGTGCAGTTGCACGACCACCGAAGGCGGGTCGGGGAGAGCGCGGATGTCGGGCAGGAGGTCGTAGCCGAGCCGCGAGTTCATCACGTGCACCAGGCGCACACCGCGGCTGGCGATGAAGCTGAGGATGAAGGCGGCGAAATCCTCCCCGGGCATCAGCTCGGGGAGTGGCCACACTTCCTCGGCGAACGGCAGCAGCTCGTGGAGGCGGCGGTTGGGCGACTCCTGGGTGGTGATGATGCTGGGGGCGAAGCGCGACCTGTCGAGCCAGCGGAACCAGTCGATGGTGCCGCCGTCGGTGCCCCCGATGTCGACCCAGGGCGCCAGGTAGAGGATGGGGATGCGCCCGCCGCGGCCGGCGGCGCTCACTCTTTGGGGGGTGGCTCGAGCAGCGGCGAGGGGTCCATACCGACGGTGCGGAAGTAACCCTGCATGACCTCGAATTCACCGGCCGGGCCCGGGGCGACGCTGAACTCTGAGACCACCTCAAAACCGGTCGCCTCCAGCATCCAGCGTGTCGCCAGCCGTCCGGGAACCGTCCACCAGGTGGGGTCGCCGTTGAATGAGCCGGGCACGAAACGGGTCATTTCGGACAGCTCCGGGTCGGCCAGCATCATGGTCCCGAGCACCATCTCGCCACCGTCGGCCAGCATCTCGCGGAGCTTCTGCAGCAGCAGCAGGGGGGTGGGCTCGTGGTAGAGGATGCCGTGGCAGTGGACGAGGTCGAATCGACCGTGCTCTGCTGGTGAGAGTTGCTGCCAGCCGATCTTTTTGAAATCGACACCGGTGCGGTAGATCGACTCCAGGAACTCGGCCTGGTAGAAGAACTCGTAGGGCTCGCAGCCCAGGACGTAGTCGGCGCCGAGGAGCCGGAACATGAAGGGGTCGTAGCCGGCGTTGCTGCCGATGTCGAGGATGCGCTTGCCAGAGAGGTCCTCGGGGACCTCGCGGCCGAGGTCGACCCAGCGCTGGTCGACGCGCCAGGCACCGCCGACGACCAGGTCTCCGCCAAGCAGGAAGGGTCCCTGCAGCCAGGGGTCGAGCTGGCGGGCCCGCTCCGCCAGGCTCTCGCGTTCCGCCACGCTCAGCTTGGTCGGGACCGAGTTGGAGAAGCGCACCAGGCTGGCGGGATCCACGTCGGGGACCGGTGGCGCCTCGGTCCCCATCTGCCGGCCCACGGCCTTCCTCAGCTGGGCCAGGCCGCGGTTGACCTCATCGCGATCGGGACTCAGGTGCCTTCCTCCTTGAAGTTCACTCTCATCCTACCGTTGAGTCGCCGCCCGGGCGGACGCTAGTAGTAGACCGTAAAGCCCCCGAGCATGCCCCACTTGAGCAGGCCGGCTTCGTCGAACACCCCCCAGAAAGCGCCGTAGCCCTGGTCGTATGGCCCCTCCCAGGGACTGTTGAAGGCCTCGTAGTAGAACGAGCCCCTGGAGTTGGTGCGAGCCCAGGCCTCGAAGTCGTGGAAGTAGCGCGCCTCGTTGGTGGGGTTGGCACCCCGCGGGTCGTTGCAGGAGTTGAGCGGCTGGCCCGCAAGCACGGCGTAGGGATCGCAGGAACTGGGCCATTCGGTCTCGCCGATGTAGACCGCGCCGCTTGGGGTCCCGGTCTTCCTGTTGTTGTTCCAGAAGTTTGTGATGACACTGTAGCGGGACTCGACGTCCGGCATCGCCTGGTCGATGGTGTCGCCGTAGTTCCAGGGCGGGATGTTGGCCACGTAGAGGTCCGAGGCCTGCATCTCGGCCGCGACGTCGGCGGCCCCGTAGATACCGGTGGGGCTGCCTTGCCGTAAGAGCTTGTCGGGCTCGACGGTGGTGTACGCGACCCCGGGACGCCCCGAGCACTGGAAGATGGTGCCCGGGTTGTTTGCCGGGATGCTGGTGTCGCAACGGACTTTGTTGATCAGCGCGGCCACATCGGCGCCGCTGTAGCCGAACTGGTCATGCCAGACGGGCTCGCTCCCCACGACCGCGATGTCGACGTAGCCGGCGCTGATGTTCTGCTCCAGCTGGGCGATCTCGGCGGTGTTGTCAGTGCTGTGGTCCGTTCCGTCGGAAGAGCACGGCGCCGGCGGGCCGGGGCAGGCGAGGTACGCCGCCTCGGCGACCCTGAACCCGAGCTTCTTGGCAATCTGGGGGGCCGGCTCCAGGCCGCCGCGGCTGCCCGCCAACTTCACCCAGAAGGCCTTGCCGCGCAGCATCCCCAGTAGGCTCAGGATCTGCTTGGCGTCGGGGTACTGGGGTCCGCCGGGTCCCTGTCCGGCCTGTGTATAGGGGCCGAAGTCGAGGCCGAACACCGGCGTCCACCGCGTTTCTCCGGTCGGGCAGGCGGCGGTGACCGGGTTCGAATCCACCGACTTGGGTCCCGAACCGTCGCCCGTCGTGTCCCGAACCGAAAATGTCATGGGCGTCCCGCAGGGCAGCTCGTTGAAGGGCAGGGTGGTGGTGGTCGCGCCCACGAGGCCGACATAGCCGCCGGGCTCCGAACGCACCTCGTAGCTGGTGGTAGCGCTGGCGGGGCTCGACGGCGGGCTCCACGAGACCGAGATGCTGTTGGCTCCGTTGGGCACGGCGGACACAGCGGTGGGCGCCCCGGGGAGCGCACCGGGGGCGGGACCGGCGCTGTACCAGCCGAACACGTCGACGATGTAGTTGGCGTGGCCGGAAGCAT
>DAINSI010000069.1:0-10180 GCA_036741395.1 Candidatus Dormiibacterota bacterium | reverse complement strand
CCGCGCCTGCGTGACAATGCCCCACCCTGCGGAGAGCTGGTCAGCAGCCTGCTGCCAGGCCGAGGCGACGTCGACGGTCGTCGCCACCGCGGCATCTGGTTCCGGGGCCGGCACGGGGTCGTCGGCGAGGGCGACGACCGCCTCCGCCAGCGCCGCCTCGGCCTCGGCCTCGAGCTCGGCAATGGACAGGCCGAGACCGGCCCACAGCGGGTCGAGGAGGACGGCAGCAGGACCCTCACGCTCGGCCGGGATGTATTCCTTGAGCAGCCACCCGGCGTCCTCCGCGGCGGCCTGCAGGACCTGGCCCAGGGCGGCTTCGATGCGCAGCCTCAGGTCGACCGGCATGGGCAGCGCGGCGGCCGCCCCCGCCACGGCATCGAGAAGCGCGGGTACCCGCCGGGCGGCCTCCAGGGCGAGCTCGCCTGAGGCTCCGCCGGCGTCGGCCGACGCTGCGCCGCGCGCCTGCGTCAGCATCGACGGCGCCGCCTCCAGCAGGGTCAGCAGGGACATCTCAGCCCCGGGCGCCTCGAGCACCAGGCGCACCAGGCGCAGCATCAGGTGGCGCTCCAGCAGTGGCGACCCCGCGGCTTCGCCCGGCCGAGCGGTCGCGGTCGCCCGGCGCAGGCCGCAGAGCAGGGCAACCCGGTCGACCTCGTCGGCCGGGTCGTCGCGCCGGCCCAGGGCCTCCAGCTCCTCACGCACCCGGCTCATCGCCAACACCGCGCGGGCGTCGGCGTCGCGATCCACGACCGGGAGCCCGGGGGGCCGCCCCAGCAGCGCGACCGCCAGCGGGTCGCCATCGGCAACGGCGTCGTACGCCCGCCGCGCCAGCTCGGACAGCGCGGGCTCGCCAGGCCAGCCGTGGGTGATCTCACCGTCAGCGTTCACGGCTCGGACTGTAGCCGCTGCTCTACCATGGGGCAGCCATGGTGTGGGTCTTCGTCTCCGCCGACCAGGTCGAGGGCGGCCGCCTGCGTCTCACCGGCGAGGCCGCGCGCCACGTTGGCGGGGCGTTGCGGGTGCGTCCCGGCGAGGAGCTGGTGGCGGTCACCGAGGACCGACTCGAACACACCTGCCGGGTGCTGGAGGCCAGTCCCAAAGAGGTGCTGGCAGAGGTGCTGAGGAGCTCCAGGTCGCGCCACGAACCCGCCCGCGAGGTCCGGGTCGCCCAGGCGCTGCTCAAGGGGGACCAATTTGAGCGGATCCTGGAGTACGGCACCGAGCTCGGTGTCAGCGAGTTCCAGCCCATCCTGACCGCGCGCGTGGTGGCGCGACCGGCGCCCGAGAAGCTGACCCAGCGCGGGGAGCGCTGGCGACAGGTCTGCCGGCAGGGAGCCGAGCTGGCCCACCGGGGGCGCATCCCCGCCGTGCTGGAGCCCGCGACGGCTGCCGAGGCGACGGCGCAGGCGGTGCGCTCGGGGCTCGCCGCCTACCTCCTCTACGAGGGCCCTGGCCTACCCAGCCTGGGCGACTCGGTCGCCGCTGAGGGCGGCTGTTGCCTGCTCGTCGGCCCCGAGGGAGGGTGGTCGGAGGCGGAGATAATGGTGGCGCGGCAGGCGGGCGCGCAGCCGGTGACCCTCGGCCCCCGCATCATGCGCCCGCTGCCGGCGGTGCTGGCCGCCGTGGCCATAGTGCTGGATCGGAGCCACGACCTGGAGTTGAAGGAGGACGGAGCGAGTGAGTGACGAGTGCATCTTCTGCAAGATCGTCAGCGGGGACATCCCCGCCAACGTCGTCTACCGCGATGACGACGTGGTGGCCTTCGAGGACATCAAGCCGGTGGCGCCCACCCACCTCCTGATCATCCCCACCAGGCACATCCCCAGCATCCGCGACCTCGGTGCCGACGACGGACCGGTCCTCCTGGACCTGGTCAACATCGCCAACCGCCTCGCCAAGGAGCGCGAGATCCACGACCAGGGCTTTCGGCTCAACATCAACGCCGGCCCCAACGGCGGCCAGACCGTCTACCACCTGCACCTTCATTTAATCGGCGGCCGCTTCATGACCTGGCCCCCCGGTTAGATAGATGCCGCTGTTTGGTAGGAAGAAGGAGCAGCCGGCGCCGCCGGTCGCGGTCGAGCCCGAACTAACGCCGCCGCCACGACCCTCCTCGGGCGACCTGGCCTGCGACTACCCCGAGTGCAACCGCCACGACGGCATCAACTGCGCCTACGGCGACCGGCGCCAGAATCGCTGCCAGACGCAGTGGTGCCCGGACCACTACCACCTGGTGGGCGGGGTTCCGTACTGCCGGCGGCACGTCGCGGTGGCGTACGCGCTGATGGTCCACGAGGACGGCCCCGCGGCGGCGCCGGACATCCAGAACCGCGCCCCGTCGCTGTGCGCGTGGGTGGCAGCTGCGATCGACGCGGAGGTGCAGCGCCTGCTCGCCGATGTGGCCGGCGACCGCCCTGGTCTCACGGTACACGCCGATCCCCTGGCCCTGCTCATCGAGGGCACTCCCCGAACCCGCTACTGGGAGCGGAGCTGGAAACTGTCGGACAACCTCGGCACGATCGCCAAACTGGCGCTGAAGGTCGCCGAGCCGAATGACCGCGAGGTCATGACCATGGTCGGGCGCGAGATCGTTGGAGCGGTCATTCCCCCGTGGGTGGAACACCCGCAGACCGACCCCACCACGCGCGAGGAGTTCCACAACCTGGTGGTGCAGAAGCTCGCGCAGGGACTGCAGGAGTACCTCCGGCTGAACGCCGGGGTGTTCGCGGGCAGGATCGGCAGCACCTGACCCCGGGGAAGCCGGGATCCACGCTTAGATACCCAGGCTGTCCTTGAGGCGGTCGAGGATGCCCTTGGGCGCTGCCGTGGGCAGACCGGTACGGCCGCCCAGCACGTCGAGGGCCTGGCGCTGTTCGGCGCTGAGCTTGCTCGGGGTGATGACGTGGACGATCACGATCTGGTCACCCCGGCGGCCGGTGCGAACATGGGGCACACCGTGGCCGGCAATGCGCAGCCTGGTGCCGTACTGGGTGCCCGGCGGCAGCTCCAGTTTGACGGCGCCATCGACGGTGGGAACCTCGATGCTGTCGCCCAGCGCGGCCTGCCCGAAGCCGACGCCGAGGTCGTAGTAGATGTCGCGGCCGCTGCGTCGCAGCTCGGGGTGGGGCCGCACGGTGACGGCGACGTACAGGTCACCGTAGCCCCCACCCTTGACGCCCGCCTCGCCCTCCCCGGTGAGCCGGATCTGGTCGCCCTCGTCGACGCCCGCCGGGACCTTGACGCGCAGCCGTTTGGAGGTCTGGACGCGGCCGGCACCCTGGCACGTGGCGCATGGGAACTCGACAATCTCGCCCTCGCCGCGGCAGCGCGGGCAGGTGGTGACGTTGACCACCTGGCCCAGGAACGACTGCGAGACGCGCCGGACCTGGCCCGCACCGCCGCACTCGGTGCACGGTGCCAGGCTCTTGCCGGGCCCTGAGCCACTACCCGCGCAGGTCTTGCACGAATCCTGGCGCGGAACCTCGATCTCCTTCTCGACGCCGAACACCACCTCGTTGAATTCCAGCGCCAGCATGTACCGCAGGTCGGAGCCCCGGCGGGGACCCGGGCGCGCGCCGGCCCGCCCCTGGCCGCCGAAGAACATGTCGAAGATGTCGCCGAAGCCTCCTCCCTGGACGCCGCCGGGAAAACCGCCGCCGCCCATCCCGGGAACGGCGCCAAAGGTGTCGTACTGCTGGCGCTTGTGCGGGTCGGAGAGGACCTCATAGGCCTCGCTGATCTCCTTGAACCGGACCCCCGCCTCGGCGTTGCCGGGGTTGCGATCCGGGTGCCACTGCATCGCCAGCTTGCGGAAGGACTTCTTGATCTCGTCGGGCGTGGCCGAGCGAGTGACCTCGAGGACGCCGTAATAATCGCGGGTGGTGGCCATCCGGAGCTAGTTGTTTTGCGCGACCTTAACCATGCTCGGGCGCAGGACACGGTCGCGCAGCCGGTAGCCACGCTGAAGCTCGGCAATCACCTCACCGTCCTGGTGCTGGTCTGAGGGTTCGGCGACCACCGCCTGGTGGACGCTGGGGTCGAACGGCTTCCCCTCGGCCTCGATGGCCTCGACGCCGACGGACTCGAGCAGGTCCTCGAACTGGCGGACCACCATCAGCGCCCCGTTGACCCACTGCCCGACCGCGGGGTCGCTCGCCGCCGACTCGGGGGCGTGCTCGAGGGCGCGGTGGAAGTTGTCGAGGACCGGGAGGATGCGCTTGATCAGCTCGGCGTTGCCGTAGAGCAGCTGCTCCTGGCGGTCCTGGCGGTGGCGGCGCTGGACGTTCTCCATCTCCGCGGCCTGGCGCAGGTAGCGCTCGTTGGCGTCCCGGGCGTCCTTCTTGGCGCTCTCCAGCGCCTCCTCGGCGGCAGCGAGCTGGCGCTTCATCTCCTTGGTCTTGCCGCCGGGGCCGCTGACGGCCCAGAGGGGCGGGATGCCCATCTCCTCGGCGCGGGTGCGCTCGCGGGTGGGGCCCTCGACCACCTCGGGCTCGTCGGCCTCGGTCACCGGAAGGACCGGCTCGACATCATCCTTGGGCCTCCTCGGCGTCACCGGGACACCGCCGCCGGGCCTGCTGTCGCGGCTGTGCCGCCCCCCGCGCCTGTCAGTTGGCTCCCTGCTCATCTGCGGGACTCTACCCAGTCGGGGGCCGCGGCGAACCTACGCATACAGGCGCCCCAGTGAAACTCCTGCAAGTTGGGCGATATAGCGAACGCGCGCGACGACCTCGGGGTAGCGGATCCGGGTGGGGCCGATGGTTCCCATCGTCCCGGTCACCCCGCCAGGAGCCCGGTAGGTGGTGAGGACAACGGTGCAGTCACGCAGGTGGTTGTCCACGTTCTCGTCGCCGATCACCACCGAGAGCTGCTCCCCGGGGTCCAGGGACTCCAGCACGCGCGCCAGGGTGCGGCTCTCCTCCAGAAGCTCCAGCACCGGCATCAGGCGCTCAGGCTCCAGGAACTCCGGCTGCTTGACGAGGTTGCGCACGCCGTCGTGCACGATCACCCGTGCCGATTGCTCGTCGAAAGCGGTCATGACACTGCCGATGCCCTGGACCACCGCCTCCTGCCAGGGCTCGAGCCCGGTCTTGCGGCCGAAGCGCTCGACCTCGTCGGTGTCCTCGCCCTTGAGGTCCTGGTTGAGGCGGCCCGACAGCTGGTCGAGGCGCGCCTGGTCAGAATCTTCGGGCAGCTCAAGGGGCTGCTGGCGCACCAGGTTGCCCTCCAGCACCACCAGCGCGAGGATCCGGGGGCCATCGAGGTGCACCAGGTTGACGTACTTGAGGCGGCTGCTGCTGGTGCGTGGGGCGCTGATCACGCCGACGCTGTCGGACGCTCGGGCGAGGCACATCGCGGTGCCCTCGAGGATGCCTTCGACGTCCAGCGGGAGGGCCTCGAAATAGGTGGCAAGCTGTCCCCGGAGCTTCGGCTCGACCCGCGATTCCTCCATCAGGAAATCGACGAAATAGCGGTAGCCGAGGTCCGATGGGACGCGTCCCGACGACGTGTGGGGCTGTTGCAGGTGGCCCGTCTCCATGAGGTGGGCCAGCTCGTTGCGGATCGTGGCCGAGCTCCAGCGGGCGAAGTGGCGCTGGGCGAGGGCCTGGGAGCCGACGGGCACCGCGGTGGTCGTGTAGTCGACGACCACGGCCCGCAACACCTGTTCCTTGCGATCGTCCAGCCCCGCCATCCTTAGCACTCTACCTGTTTGAGTGCCAGAATCCTAGTGAACGGGTAGGAACTCTGCGGCCACCTGGTTGAGAATCGCCAGGCCCCGCGCGGTGGCGCGGACCCGGCGGTCGTCGGTCTCCAGCAGCCGCTGCCCCTTGAGCCGCTGCAGCGCCGGCTGCAGCTCCCGCGCGATCCCGGGCACCACCTCATCGGCCCGCACCAGGTCGACGCCGGCGTCCAGGCGCAGGCCCATCATCATCAGGTCCGACGCGGTCGTCGGCAGGTCCAGCCACTCGTGCCCGGCGACCCCGGTTCCACGCCCGCGGACGGCCGCGATGTACGCCGCCGGGCTGGCGACATTCCACTGCCGCGCGGTCACCGCTCCTGGCGGCGGCGCACCGAGCCACGAGGGCACGCGCGGCGGGTGCACGAAGGCGTGGGCGCCGGCGCCCGCGGCGGCGTAGGGGAGCCCGCTCCAGTAGGTCAGGTTGTGACGGCAGCGATGCCCTGCGCGGGCCCAGTTCGACACCTCATAGCGCTCCAGGCCCGCCGCCGCCAGGACCTCGCGGGCGACCTCGTACTGCGCCACCTGGGTTTCCTCATCGGGCAGGGTGGTGCGCCCGGCGCCGACGTCAACCCCCAGCCGGGTGCCCGCCTCCGGCGTCAGCTCGTACGCCGAGATGTGGTCGGGGCAAAAGCTCAGGGCCTCCTCGAGGACCTCCCGCCAGCGCGCGGTGGCCAGCCCCGGCACCGCGAAGATGAGGTCGAAGGAGACGCTACCGAAGCCGGCGGCGCGGGCCTGCGCCATGACCGCGCGCGCCTCGGTGGCGTCATGGGCGCGCTCCAGGAAGCGCAGCGTCGGGTCATCAAGGCTCTGCACGCCGAGGCTGAGCCGGTTGACGCCGGCCGCCAGCCAGCGGTCCATGCGCTCGGCCTGCGCGGACTGCGGGTTGGCCTCCATGCTGACCTCGGCGTCTGGCGCCAGGGTGAAGGAGGACCGCACCGCGTCGAGAAGCGCGGCGATGTGCTCCGCGGGGACCAGGCTGGGGGTGCCCCCGCCGATGAACACGGTGTCGAGGTCGGGATGGGCGAGCTCGCGGCCCCAGGCCCGGACCTCCTCCAGCAGGGCCCGCAGGTAACCGTTGAAGAGGTGCTGCTGCCCGACATGCGAGTTGAAGTCGCAGTAGGGGCACTTGCTGACACAGAAGGGCACGTGCAGGTAGAGGCTGCGCGGCGTCGACGCCGGCCGGGGGTCCTCTACCCTTGCGCCATGAGCGAGCCTTTGAACAGCGGCGCCGGACCTGGCGGATTCGATGAGGCCGGGCTGCTGGCACTGAGCGCCGGCCACGTTCTGCTGGTGCGTCACGCCGGTGAGCCCAACTGGCGCATCCCCCGGACCACCCCGCGCGACGGCGAGAGCATCGACGCCGCCTTCGCGCGCCTGGTCCTGCGGCTCGGCGTCGAGGTTCTCAGCGAGGAGGACATCGGCGTTCGCGACGTCGACGGGCGAACGTTTGCGCTGCGCCGGGCCCGCATCCCGGGTCTGCCCAGCACGCCCGACCACGAGCTGCGCCTGGTCCGCCTGGCCTACCTGCCCAAGGAGCTGATGGCGCCCGACAAACCGCTGCTGGACGCCCTCCTCACGGGCTAGGTCAGTCAAGCGAGAGCACCGCCATGAAGGCCTCCTGGGGAATCTCGACGTTGCCCACCCGCTTCATCCGCTGCTTACCGACCTTCTGCTTCTCCAGCAACTTGCGCTTGCGGGTGATGTCTCCCCCGTAGCACTTGGCGATGACGTCCTTGCGGAACGCGGACACCGTCTCCCGGGCGACGATCTTGCCCCCGATGGCGGCCTGGATGGGAACCTCGAACATCTGCCGTGGGATCAGGGTCTTCAGCTTCTCGGCCAGCCGGCGGCCCTGGTAGCTGGCATTCTGCCGGGGCACGATCATCGAGAGCGCATCCACCGCTGAGCCGCCCACCAGGATGTCGAGCTTGACGAGGTCGGCCTGGCGGTACCCGGTCATCTCGTAGTCCAGTGACGCGTAGCCCTTGGAGCGCGACTTGAGCTGGTCATAGAAGTCATGGATCAACTCGGCCATGGGGATGTCGTAGCTCAGCAGCACCCGATCGCCGGGCTGGTGTTCGAGGTTGATGAACTCCCCGCGCCGGTCCTGGCACAGCTGCATCATCGCGCCCGTGTACTCCGAAGGGTTGATCACCGAGATCCTGGCCCGCGGCTCCTCGACGACGTTCTGACGGTCGGGTGGCGGGAAGTGCTGGGGGTTGTCGATCATCTCGATGCGGCCGTCGGGGTGAGTGACGCGGTAGACCACAGTGGGTGCGGTGGCGATGAGCTCGAGGCCGAACTCGCGTTCCAGCCGCTCCTGGACGATCTCCATGTGGAGCAGGCCGAGGTAGCCGCAACGGAAGCCGAAGCCCAGCGCCGCCGAGGACTCCGGCTCATAGACCAGCGCGGCGTCGTTCAGCTGCAGTTTCTCGAGCGCGTCCTTGAGGTCCTGGAAGTCGTCTGAGGACTGCGGGTATATGCCCGCGTAGACCATCGGCTGCGCCTGCTTGTAGCCGGGCAGCGGCGGGGCGGCGTTCTCGGAATCGAGCATGGTGTCGCCCACGCGAGCGTCGCGCAGGTTCTTGATCGAGGCCGCGACATAACCGACCTCGCCCGCGGTGAGCTCCTTCTCCGGGCGCATCCCGGGCCGGAAGGCGCCCACCTCGTCGACGTCATAGGTGCGACCGGTGCTGCCCATCTTGATCTGCATCCCGGGCTTGAGCCGACCGTTGAAGACGCGGACGTAACTGATCACCCCCTTGTAGGCGTCGAAATGGGAATCGAAGATCAGCGCCTGCAGGGGCGCCTCGGCGGAGCCCCGGGGCGCGGGCACCTTCTTGACCACCGCCTCCAGGGTCTCCGCGACGCCGATGCCCTCCTTGGCCGAGGCCAGGATGGCGTCCTCGCCGTGGAGCCCGATGGTTTCCTCGATCTCCTCGCGCACGACCTCGGGCTGGGCCGCGGGGAGGTCGATCTTGTTGATCACCGCGACGATCTCGAGGTGGTGGTTGATGGCCTGGTAGACGTTGGCCAGGGTCTGCGCCTCGACGCCCTGGGCGGCGTCGACCACCAGGACCGCGCCCTCGCAGGCGGCCAGCGACCGCGAGACCTCGTAGGCAAAGTCCACGTGGCCGGGCGTATCGATGAGGTTGAGCTCGTATTCCAGTCCATCGGCGGCCCGGTAGTTGAGTCGCACCGGGGCCAGCTTGATGGTGATCCCCCGCTCGCGCTCGAGGTCCAGCTGGTCCAGGACCTGCGACTTCATGTCGCGCTTATCGACCGCGCCCGTGACCTCGAGCATGCGGTCCGCGAGGGTGGATTTGCCGTGATCGATGTGCGCGATGATGCAGAAGTTGCGGATGCGCGACAGCGGCTTGGACACGGCGGGCGATTCTAGCCCGCGGCCCAGGTGGGCCCGATTGGGGCCCCCACGGGGTCGCGGGATGGCACAATCGGGCTGTGGCGGCAAGGAAAAAGGGGAGGACGGCCCTGGTCCTGGCCAGCGGCGGGCTGACCGGGGTGGCCTACGAGGTTGGGGCGCTCCGCGCCCTCGACAACATCCTCACCAACCGCACCGTCAACGATTTCGACATCTATGTCGGCACCAGTGCCGGGGCGGTGGTCACCGCGGCCCTGGCCAGCGGCATGCCCCCGATCGTGCTCGCCGGCCTGATGACCGGCACCGTCCCGGGGTTCACCCGCCTCAGCCGGCTCCAGCTCTATCGGCCCAACATCGGCGAGGCCTTCGAACGCCTGGTCAAGGCGCCAGACCTGCTCCGCCGCGCCTTCACGGAGTACTGGCAGTTCCGCGACCGGGTGCCGATATCCGAGGCCCTCCTCAGCCTGGCCCCACTGCTGCCGTCGGGGATCTTCAGCAACGCCGGGGTCGAGGACTACATCCGCGACACCTTCGCCACCGCCGGGCTCAGCGACGACTTCCGCGACATCCCCCGCGAGCTCCACATCGTGGCCACCGACATCGAGGCCGACCGGCGGGTGGTGTTCTCCCGGCTCAAGACGCCCAACGTGCCCATTTCCAAGGCGGTGGCGGCCTCCAGCTGCATCCCCATCCTCTTCCGGCCGGTGGAGATCGACGGGCGCCACTATATCGACGGCGGCATCAAGGGCCACGCCGCGATCGACGTCGCCATCGACCGCGGGGCCACCCTGGTGGTGATCATCAACGGGCTCGTCCCCCTCGACACCGACGCCATCTCCAAGCGCGCCACCACCGCGCAGGGGCGGCGCTCGATCTACGATCTCGGCATCCGCGCGATCGGCAACCAGGTCGTCCGGGGGATGCTCCACGACACCCTCATCGACCACCTGCGCGAGGTCCGCGGGCGCCACCCCGAGGTGGACTTCCTGCTCATCGAGCCGCAGCCCGACGACGAGAAGATGTTCTTCCACGAGGTGATGAGCTTCTCGGCCCAGATGATC
>DAINSI010000068.1:0-10808 GCA_036741395.1 Candidatus Dormiibacterota bacterium | reverse complement strand
CAGGCGTTTAGGTTCGGCACCTAACCTCATGGCTTCGCAAGGAGGAGTTGACGGACAGAGTCGGTCGGCCATTCCTCGAACTGGTCGGGCCGCCAGCCGCGCGCGATGACGAGCTGACGGTAAGTTTCAGAGCCAGCCAGCGTATAGAGGAAATCCGCCACCCTCAAGTCGCGGCACCCGTAGGCTGGCTGGGCGCCAGTCCAAGCTGGACCAACATCGTCAGGCGGTCAAAGTATCCGTCGATCCGCTGAATCTTGTCAGCGTTGACTTCAATAAAGTCACATCCCGGTAGTACCAGGGTGTGACCCGTCGGCGGGAGACCTCTGTAGGAGCCGGTGTTGGTGCCACGCATAACCCAACGCCATACCGCCGACCCTTCTGTGATCGCGTGGAGACTAACGGTCTCAAAGGTTACATCGGGGAAACCAGCACAGAATCCCGTCATGTGCTCTTTGAAGGCGTGTGCTGGGACTGGTTCTGGCGTTCCCGGATCGCTGTAGGTTCCATCGGGAGCGAAGGTAGCAACCATCGCATCGAGATCACCACGATTCCAGGCGTCGACATACGCTCTGACGCTCTGCGAGACTTCCACCGCGTCACCTCCTGCCTAACGAAGCCGTGACCACCCCATGCCTACAGGATGTTACGGGACCTGCTGGCATTTCGCCACTGGGCTCGGCGTGCTTGCTTGCGGGGGCGATGGTTCGGTTGGGTTTTGCAAGGTCTACCTGCCGGGCGACACCGAAAGGAGGCACCTCCATCGCTTGTGCGCTAGCCTAGCGCCCAGGGAACTCACAACGGAGGAGGCGAACATGTACGTCGTCGTCAATCACATGGGTCTGGACGTCGACCCGACGATCATCGGCGAAGAGATCGAACGGACCGGTCTCCCGGCAGCGCGGGCACTGCCCGGGTTCAGAGGCTACTTTTGGCTGCGCAATGGGCCGGATCGAGCGACGGCCGTGCTCTGCTGGGACAGCGCTGAGGCCGCCCAGGCTGGCGCGGCGGTGCTGGGCCCGACCTGGTTCAACGAGCATGTCTTCCCGCACCTGCTCGGCGAGCAGGAACGCACAGGTGGCGAGGCGATCGTGGCGGTCATGGAAGGCGGGGCTGAGCGCGAGTCCCGGCCCGGACTATCGCCGAGGAACGCCGGACGCACTAGGAGTCGAGTGACTGCCCCGTAACCCGAGGCGCGAACGTTCCAATCGCGAGCGATCTTCGTCGCGCAGGGGAGGGTGACGTCACTGGGACCACCTCGGCGGAACAACCGGACCGGGTACGGCGTCTAGATTCCACACATGCAACCACCCCTCCACCTGGTCGCGGCTCTCACCATCGCCATGACCCTGGCGGCCTGCACCCCGCCGACCGGGCGCGCGGTCCTGGCGCGGCCGGAGGCGACCCCGACGGCCGCCCTCGCCACCCCGGCTGCCGGGGCGCACCTGGCGTGTGCGGGGACCGGGATCGGGTCCCGCAATGCCGCGGTGTCAATCGACGTCGGTGACCTGCTGCGACCGAACGCCAGCGCGTCAATGCGTGTCGGCCAGCAATTGTTCGTGGGTTCGAATGGCTGCGGCAGTTACTCACTCCCGCGCGCGAGCGCGGTGCAGCCGGTGCTGGTCGAGGTCAGCCGCGAGCAGCGGACCAGGACCGGGTTCGGCCCGGACCTTGCCGTGGTCTACCAGGCCACCTCCCCCGGGCGGGCGACCCTGCAGATCGCCTGTGCCGGGCTCTGCAACGCGCCGCTGATCGAGATCGCGGTCGAGGTTCGCGACGGCCTCTAGCCGCCGCCGGCACGTTGCTACCCGACCGTCATAACTCGCCGTTGATGGGAGACCCGGGGCAGAGTAGTGTGGACGTGATGAATGCCTTCTCCTGGACCGCGCCCAAGGAGCCCGCCGACGCCGAGGCCGCGCCCCCACCTGAACTCGAAGTGGCGCCCCCACAGGAGACGGCCCCGTCCGAGGCGCGGACCTACGGCGCCTCGGTCCCGGTTGTCCGGCCGCCGCGCCCGGCCGCGGGGGGTCGGCAGAAGCCCGACACGCCCAGTTCGCACCCCAACGCGCAACGCATCCGGGACTGCTACGCGGCCCTGGAGAAGCGCGACCTGGACGCCGCCTTCCGGGACTTCAGCCCCGGGTTCAAGCTCGAGGTGCCCCCCCAGCTCCCGTTCGACCCCGGCGACGTGAGGGGGCCGATGGTGGTGATGGGGCTCTTTCGCAAGATGCTCGAGCTCACCGGCGGTCAGTTCAAGAATGAGCTGCTGACGGTCACCGCCGCGGACGACATGGCGGTGGCCCTCAACCGCGTGACCGTCACGCGTCGCGGCAACACCCGTGTTTACCACGCGTCATGGACGTACCGGATCATCGGGGACAAGATCGTCGAGGGCTGGCTGCACGTCAGCCTGTCGCCCGACGACCTGCGCGCCGTCTTCTCCTAGGCGGCTTCGTTCTCCCCGGTCGGGCAGCACCGCCACCATCGCCGCGGCAAGCAGACCGACCGCCCCGCAGATGAGCCACAGGACGGTGGTGTTGCGCTGGTAGATCCAGCTGCCAACGCTCGGTCCGACGGTCCAGCCGATGGCCCACGACATCCCCCACGCTCCCTGGTAGCGACCGCGCAGGTGGCGGGGTGACGCATTGGCGACAAGCACGCCACTGGCCGGGAATGACAGCATCTCGCCGGCGGTCCAGACCAGCACTGTCAGCGCCAGCAGCGGGATCGTGCGGGCGCCGATCGTGGCGGTGAACCCGAGGCCGATCAGCAGGTAGCCCGCGACGATCACGGGCTTGGGCCGGAAGCGCTGCAGGTAGGCGATCAGGAATAGCTCGATGACCACGATGATGCCGCCATTGAGACCGACCAGGGCCCCGTAGGTGGCATTGCTGAAGTGGTTGTCGTGGATCCAGAGGGGAAACGCGGTCGCGGTCTGGGCGTACACCGCGGAGACCGCGGTCGTGGCCAGCAGGAACGCGAGGAAGGTCCGGTCGGCGGCGATCGAGCGCATTCCTTCGGCCCTGACCCGCGGGACGTTCGACCGGGGTGCGCCCCGCGGCAGCCAGGCCAGCGCGATCGCACCGAAGACCAGGGAGGTCGCGGCGTCGCCTGCAAAGAGCAACACGAATGAGCGATCGGCGAGAAAGCCCGCAGCCGCGGGCCCGGCAGCGAAGCCGGCGTTGATCGCCAACCGCATGATTCCCACCGCCGCCATCCGTCGCTCCTCGGGGACGAGGTCCGCCAGCAGGGCCGCGGAGGGTGCCCGGAACATCTGGTTGGAGAGCCCGGTGAGGCCCGCCAGCAGGATCAGCAGCGGCAGGTTGTTGACGAGCGCCAGCGCCATCGTGAACCCCGCCGCGAGCACGGAGGCGAGGATGATTGTCTCGCGCCGGCCGAGCCGGTCCGCCAGGAACCCCGACACCGCCGAGGCCGGGATGGCCCCGGCGCCAAAGGCCGCGACCCCCAACCCCGCCTGCGCCGGGGAATAGCCTCGGCGGGTCAGGTAGAGCACCAGGAAGACGGCGACAAAACTGCCGAAGCGATTGATGAACGTGCCCGCGTAGAGCACCCAGAGCGGGCGTGGTAGGAGACGGATGTTCTGACGCATGCTCAGGGGCCGGACGCTCATGGGTTAAAGGCTGCGTCCGCCGTCAGGCCGGGCCGCTTGGCCCGGCCCGGGGTGTGGCTAGCCGGTCGCGCGCTTC
This sequence comes from Candidatus Dormiibacterota bacterium, assembly GCA_036741395.1. GTDB lineage: Bacteria > Chloroflexota > Dormibacteria > DASZGP01 > DASZGP01 > JAXDLW01. Next base: position 7,104 of record DAINSI010000068.1, on the reverse strand, counting down.
CGCGCTGGCGTCTTGGGGGCGGCGGCGGTGGTCCTCGCGCTGGTGGCCTTCTTGGCCGCGGGCGCCGATTTCCTGGACGACGCGGTGGCGCGCTTGCGCGCCGGCGCCTTCGATTTCGCTGCAGGCTTCGCCGCCGACGCGGCGGTCTTCACAACCGGCTTGCGCGGCGAGGTGCCGGCGGCCGCGCGGCGCACAGCCCGCTTGGGGCCGGCGCCGGTGTCGGCCTGGCCTGCCCGGGCGACGTCGAGCAGTTCGGCGAACGACTCCTCCATGCACTCCGCGAAGCGTGGGAGATCGGGGAAGGTGCTACGGTCGGCGATGTAGCCGAAGTTGATCGCACCCAGGTAGCTGAAGATCGCGGTCGCGATCTGCTGCCCCTCGTACAGGAAGGCGATCGGCATCGCCGTCTCCAGCTTGCACCCCAGCGTGTACAGTGGCACCTGCGGCCCGGGGACGTTGGTGACGATGGTGTTGTAGTTCATCGTCCGCAGGGACGCGCGCGCGACCATCGCGTGCAGGGTCGCGGGCGCGAAGCCGGCCAGCTTCAGCAGGATGTCCGCGCCCAGGGCCTGCTTACTCTTCTTGAGCCGGTCGACGTTGGCCTTGGCCTTGCGCATCCGGGCCGCCGGGAAGGGCTCCTCCACCGGGAGCTTGACGATCATCATCGAGAGCACGTTGCCCAGCGCGGTCTTCTGCTTCTCGTCGCGCAGGGACACCGGGCAGAGCGCCTGGATTGCCAGGTGGTCGACGTCCTCGTCGTGGATCTCCAGGTACTTACGGAAGCCGCCCGCCACCACCCCCAGGACGACGTCGTTGATGGTCGCCCCGAAAGCCTTCTTGATCTCCTTGAACTCGTCCAGCTCGAAGCGGCTGTACCAGTAGGCCCGGGTGGGCCCGGTGGGCCCGTTCAGCGGCCCCGCTGGCGCGGTCAACTCCTTGCTGACCACCGCCAGCGCGCCGGCGCCCTCGGCCAGCGCCGCGGCCAGCCGTCCCGGGTTGCTGGCCGCCTCGACCGCGCCCTTGACGAGGCCGACGGGGCTGGCCACTCGGCTCTGCAGCGCCTTGAAGACCAGGCCCAGGGTGCCGGTCTCTTTTTCAGGGCGCCATTTCGAGCCCTCGACCGGCGGCTGGTAGTCCGCCGTGGTGTCCATCAGCACCGTTGCCAGCTCCAGCGACGCGAGGCCGTCCACCAGCGAGTGGTGGGTCTTGGTCAGCAGCGCCCAGCGGCCACCGACCAGGCCTTCGATGTAGTAGAGCTCCCAGAGCGGGTGGCGCCGGTCCAGCTGGCGCGAGAAGACGCGCTCGACGTAGTTGCAGAGCTCCTTGCGCTCGCCCTTGCCGGGTAGCGCGGCGCGCTTGATGTGGAAGGTGATGTCGAACTTCTCGTCGTCCTGCCACACCGGCAGGTCGACGTTCATCGGCAGGAAGGCGATCTTCTGGCGGTAGCGCGGCATCAGGTCGAGGCGCGGCTCGATGCTCCGCAGCAGCGCCTCGTAGCGCTCATCGTGGCTCTTCCACGGCCCGGGCTCGAAGATCGCGATGCCACCGATGTGCATATGGGTGTTGCGCGTCTCCAGGTGCAGGAAAGATGAGTCGAGTGAGTTCAGTCTCTGGAACGGCATGTGGTTCTCCTTCCCCGGGGGCAGTTTCAGCGCAATGGTGAAGTGGAAAGTATGACGGGCGCGAAGCCAGTCAGGCGCTGGTGGCCGGCTCCAGCTCCTCTTCGGTGGCGCCGACCCCGAAGTAACGCGCCTGGGGGTGATGGAAGACCAGCGCTGAGACGCTGGCCTCGGGGTCCATCATGAAGCCGTCGGTGAGCTGCACGCCGATCGAGTCGGGGCCCAGCAGCCGCCAGAGGATCTCCTGGTCGCCGAGGTTGGGGCAGGCGGGGTAGCCGAAGCTGACGCGGATCCCCTGGTAGCGCGCCTTCTGGATGTCGGCCATGGTCAGACCGGCCGGGTCCTCGATGCCCCAGCCCCGGCGGATGTCGTGGTGCAGCTTCTCCGCGAAGGCCTCGGCGGTCTCGATCGCCAGTGCCTGCAGGGTCTGTGAGAGCACGTACTCGCCACGGTCCTTGAGTTCGCCGCTGAGCTTGCGGATGCCGGCCCCCGCGGTGGTGACGAACATCGCGACGCTGTCGGGGTCACCACCGACCGGCGCAACGTAATCGGCGAGGCATAGCTCGTCGCTGCTGGGCTGACGGGGGAAGCTGAAGCGCGCCGCCTCGCTGCCGTTCGCGGCGTAGATGATGACGTCGTTGCCGTCGGAGTTGGCGAGGAAGTACTGGTAGGTGGCGCGGGCGCGCATCCAGCCGCCCTCGGCACGCTTCTTGACGTCGTCGATGACGGTCTGGAGCTTGAGGTACTTCGCGTCCCCGGCCGCGGCCAAGCGGGCGACGTTGCCGCCCAGGCCGAGGTGCTTGCCGAAGAGCATCTGCTCGTTGAGGTACGGCCAGACGTCGTGCAGGCGCATTGCCAGTTCGTGTTTGTCGAGGTCCGGCGCCTCCCGCACGGGCGCCACCTCGACAGTGCCCGAGCGCGCGGTGCCGGCGGCCCGGGGCTGCGGTTTCGGCGCCGCCGCGCTGAGCTCGCTCAGCTTGGCGGCACGCTCCTTGACCTGCGCCTCGACCTGGGCGCGGCCCTCCGGGGTGCGCAGGCGGTTGGCGATGTCCAGTCCCTCCATGGCGTCCTTGGCGTAGACCACCACGGTCTGGTAGGTGGGCAGGATACGCCGGTAGGCGAAGTTGGGGGTCAGCGCCGCGCCGCCCACCAGCAGCGGGACGTCGACGCCCGCGGCGCGCAGGTCCTCGGCGGTGACGACCATCTGCTGCGCCGACTTCACGAGCAGGCCGGAGAGCCCGATGTAGTCGGGCTTGTGCTCACGCACCGCCGCGATCAGGGTCTCCGGGGCGACCTTGATGCCCAGGTTGATGATCTCGAAGCCGTTGTTGCCGAGGATGATCTCGACCAGGTTCTTGCCAATGTCGTGGACGTCGCCCTTGACGGTGGCGAGCAGGATCTTGCCCTTCGATGACCCCGCCGACCTCTCCATGAACTGCTCCAGGTGGGACACCCCGGCCTTCATCACCTCGGCCGACTGCAGCACCTCGGCGACGATCAGCTCGTTGTTGCCGAAGAGCCGACCGACCTCGTCCATGCCGGTCATCAACGGCCCATTGATGATCTCCAGGGGGGTCGCACCCTCCTGGCGCTTGAGCTCGAGGTCGGCGACCAGGCCCTCCTTGGTGCCCTGCACGATGTAGCTGGCGAGCCGCTCATCAAGGGGCAGCTTCTCGATCTGCACGCCCTGCTGCGGTTTCCTCTCCCGGTAGTGGGCGGTGAACGCGGCGATGTCCTCGTCGCTACCGCGGAAGAGGAGGTCGTCGCAGAGCTGCTTCTCGTCGTCGGGGATGGTGCCGAAACGCACCAGCTTCTCGGAGCTGACGATGGCGAAGTCCAGGCCGGCCTTGGTGCAGTGGTAGAGGTACACGCTGTTGAGGACCTCACGCCCCGCGGGCGGCAGACCGAATGAAACGTTGCTGATGCCCAGCACCGTGCGCGTCCCGGGGAAGCGCTCCTTGAGCTGGGTGATGGCGTTGATGGTCTGCGGCGCAGAGCCGCGGTAGTTCTCATCGCCGGTCGCGCAGGGAAATACCAGCGGGTCCCAGATGATGTCCTCGGCGGCGACGCCGTACTTCTCGGTCAGCAGCTGGAAGGAGCGCGCGCCCACCTTGAGCTTGGCCTCGGTGGTGATCGCCTGGCCCTGCTCGTCGATGCACCCCACGACCATCGCCGCACCGAAGCGGTGCGCCATCGGCACCACCGCCTCGAAGCGCTTCTCGCCATCCTCGAGGTTGATCGAGTTGAGGATCGCCTTGCCCTGGGAGTAGGGGAGGGCCACCTCGTAGACATGGTTGTCGGTGGCGTCGATCACCAGCGGCGCCTTGACGATCCGGGCGGCCACCTTGAGGAACTCCTCGATGTCGGCAATCTCGTCGCGGTCGGGGTTGCTGAGACAGACGTCGACCAGCTGCGCGCCTGCCTTGACCTGGGCGCGGGCGACCTCCGCGGCCTCCTCCCACTCACCGGACTCGATGAGACGGCGGAACTTGCGGCTGCCGATGACGTTGGTGCGCTCGCCGATGATCAGCGGCCTGCTGTCCTCCTCGACCTCGACGTAGTCGATGCCGCTGACGTGCGTCACCAGGCGCCCGCTGGGCACCTCGCGGGGCCTGTGGGCATGCGCCGCGTCGGCGATCTGGCGGATGTACTCGGGGGTGGTGCCGCAGCAGCCGCCGACGATGTTGAGCCAGCCGCTGTCCATGAACCGCGCCAGGGTCTCGGTCATCATCTCGGGCGTCTCCGAGTACTGCCCCATCTCGTCCGGGAGGCCGGCGTTGGGGTAGCAGGAGACGAGCGAACGCGCCATGCCGGAGAGCGTGCGCACATGGTCGGTCATGAACTCGGGGCCGGTGGCGCAGTTGAGCCCCACCGACAGCGCCCCGGCGTGCTCGATGGAGGCGTAGAAGGCGTCGACTCCCTGGCCCGCGAGCATCGACCCCATGGGCTCGATGGTGCCGCTGATGAGGAGGGGGACGCGGGTCTCGACATCGGCCATCGCCGCCCAGATGCCGAGGATGCCGGCCTTGGCGTTGCGCGTGTCCTGGATGGTCTCGAGCAGCAGCAGGTCGACCCCACCGGTGAGCAGTCCGCGCGCCTGCACCCGGTAGTGCTCGGCGAGCTCCTCGAACGTGATGCCGCCGGTGACCGAGATGGCCTTGGTCGTCGGTCCCATCGACCCGCTGACCCAGCGGGGCCGGTCGGTGAATTCCGCGGCGACCTCGCGGGCGAGCCGCGCCGCCGTCGTCGTAATCTCCTCGGCGCGCTCGGCGAGGTCATACTCGCCCATCACCAGCGGGGTGCTGCCGAAGGTGTCCGTCCCGACCACGTCGGACCCGGCGGCGTAGTAGTCGCGGTGCATCTGGGCCACGATGTCGGGGCGGGTCACCACCAGGTACTCGTTGCAGCCCTCCAGGTCGGGGCCGCCGAAGTCATCGGCGGTGAGGTCGCAGCCCTGGAGGTAGGTGCCCTGGGCACCGTCGAGCACCAGGATGCGCTCCCGTAGCGCCTCCTCGAAGGCGCGCGAGCGCTCGCCCAGCGGTAGGTGGAACGGCGTGTTGACGGCATTGAGGTCGAGCGGCACGGTGCAGCAATGCTATAGAGGAGGGATGCAGTTGGACGAGGCCAGGGCCCGGACGGCGGCGGCTTACAACCTTGCCGCGGACAATTTCGACGACGCACCCCTGGGGTTGTGGGCACGGGCGGGCAGTCGCACCGTGGAGCGCCTGGCGCTCGCCCCGGGCAAGCGCGTGCTCGATGTCTGCTGCGGCAGCGGGTCGACGGCGATTCCCGCCGCCGAGGCCGTGGGCCCGTTCGGAACGGTGCTGGGGGTCGACCTGTCCGAGGAGCTCCTGGCGCTGGCCAGCGCCAAGGCGGCGGCGAAGAGCCTCAAGAACATCGAGTTCCGCTGCGTGGACATCGCCGAGCTGCGCTTCCCCAAGGCCTCCTGCGATGCCGTCATCTGTCAGTTCGGGATCTTCCAGCTGCCCGACATGGGGGCGGGTACGCGTCTGCTGTGGAGCCTGGTCGCCCCCGGTGGGGTGCTGGCGGTGACCACCTGGGGGCCGCGCGTGCACGAGCCCATCAGGGGTGCCTTCTGGGCCGCCGTGCGCGCCCGCCGCCCGGACCTCATCCAGGAGAATCCACCCACCCACGCGGTCGCCACGCCCGAGCGCCTGCGCCGGCTCTTCATCGACGCGGAGGTCCTCGAGCCCGAGATCGTGGCCGAGACCACCATGCTCCCGCTGGACAATGCGGACGCCTTCTGGATGACCCTGATGGGGTCCGGGAACCGTCGGGTGATCGAGGCCCTGGGCCCGGAGGCCACCGCGGTGCGGGACGAGGTCTCTGCCTTCGTCTCCCGCGAGGGCGTCACCGAGGTGGAGACGATCATCCTTTACGCCGTGGCGCGGCGCCCGGGGGCCGAGGTCTGACCCTGGCGGGTGGCGCACGGGCTCACCGATGCTAAACTCGATTTGTATTAGGCGCGACGCCGCCACACGTTCCGGAGGATTCGTCCAAATGGCCATCCAGACGCAGCAGCTCATCACCCTCACGAATGACGCCACGGACCAGCTTCGGACCATGATCGAGAAGAAGGGCAACCCCAACCTGGCCCTGCGCGTGTGGGTCCAGCCCGGCGGCTGCAGCGGCTTCTCGTACGGCATGGCTCTGGACGACGCCCCCCTCGACGACGACGTTGTCAGCGAGATCAACGGCCTCAAGGTGATCGTCGACGCGTTCTCGTCGCAGCACCTCGGCGGTGCCAAGGTCGACTACGTCGACAGCCTGATGGGTGCTGGCTTCACCGTACTCAACCCCAACGCGGTCAGCTCCTGCGGCTGCGGCCATAGCTTCGACTCCGCCGCCGGCGGCGGAGAGGCCCAGTCATGTGGCACCGGCGGCGGCTGCTCCCACTAGAGAAGCCCGCTAGACGACCTCGTCGAAGCCGAGCTTCCGGTAGAGGGCGATCGCCCGGTCGTTGAGCGCGTTGACCCAAAGGCGCAGTTCGTGTTCGCCCTGGTCGGCCAGGGCGTCGATGGATCGGTTTAAAAGCGCGGCAGCGAGGCCGTGGCGTTGCACCGACGGTGCGGTGGCGAGCAGGACGAGCAGTGGCACGGGCTCGCCGGCCGGCGGCGTCCAGCGGGCGATCAGGGAAGTGGCGTCGACGCCCCCGTCCCGGCCGGTTACGAACGAACAGTCCCACAGGAACGGTCCGTAGCCACCGGACAGGATCCGCTCGGCCTCACCGATGGCGTCCTCCAGCGTCTCGCCCTCGTCGTCGACGGTGTCACGGTAGGCGGCGATGAAGAGGGCGCCAAGGGCCGGGACATCTTCGGGTCGGACGGGGCGGGTGGGTAGCTCGATCCGGACCTCGCGCGGCGAGACAGTCGTGGACATCAGCAGACGCTGTCCCGGCCCGGCGCTCACCTAGTGTCCTGAGTCACAATTAGCTTGCATATTCAGTCCAGAAGTCAGACAATGT
>DAINSI010000067.1:0-10826 GCA_036741395.1 Candidatus Dormiibacterota bacterium | reverse complement strand
GCGGCAAGGATGCGCTCGTGATCCTTGAGTCGACTCCCGGAATCGACATCGTGTTTATGGACATCATGATGCCCAACATGGATGGGTACGATACGATGCGCGCCGTGCGGGCGCTGCCGCAGTTCGCGAGCCTCCCGATCGTCGCGGTCACCGCCAAGGTAATGCCGGATGAAGAGGGGCGCTGCATCGAGGCTGGCGCTTCGTCGTACATCGCGAAGCCGGTGGACACCGCAAGGTTACTTCTCGCCGTCGGACGCTGGTTGCCTCGCGCGTTCGGGCACGTCGCCCCAGCGGCCCCGGGCCGGCGAGCCTAGGAGCCCCCCAGGGTGAAGTAGAAGGTCGCCCCCTTACCGGGCTCGGCCTCCGCCCAAGCATGTCCTCCGTGTCGCTGCACGATACGCCGGACGATGGCCAGGCCCGCTCCCGTTCCCTCGAATTCGCGGGCGCCAGAGAGGCGCTGGAACACCCCGAATACGGTATCCGCGTGCTTCATGTCGAAGCCGATGCCAAAGTCCTTCACGTAGTAAACCGGCTGATCCTTTCCGGACGCGTCCGCCGGCACGTACCCCACCTCGACCCGCGCCACCTCACGATCGCGGCTGAATTTGATGGCGTTGCCGAGAAGGTTGGCGTATACCTGCTCGAGAAGGATTGGGTCGGACCGGCACCTGGGCATCTCGGTGATGTCGAACTCCACCTTGCGCCCAGCAAGCCCGGCCACAAGCTTGTCGGCTGCGGAGCGGGCCACCGCCGCAGGATTGAGGTTCTGCTTCTGGAAGGCCTGCCGGCTGAGTCGAGAAAAGGTCAGGAGCCCGTCGATCAGGTTACCCATGTCGACAGCGTTGCGCCCGATCATGTCGAGATAGTGTTGAGCGACGTCCGGAGACAGGTCGCTGCGTTTCTCCTGGAGCATGCTTGAGAAGCCATCGATGGCTCTGAGCGGCGCGCGCAGGTCGTGCGCGACGGTGTAGGAGAAAGCCGCCAGTTCCTCGTTGCTGGCCTCGAGCTGCGCCGTTCGCTCTTTCACCCGCTGTTCCAGGTCCCCGGTCAACTCCCGCAAGGACTCGACCAGGCGCGCACGCTCCACAGATGCTTTGTGGAGCTCGACGAAGACCGAGACCTTGGCCCGCAGGACCTCAGGAACGATGGGGGCGAAAACGAAGTCCACCGCGCCCAGCCCGTAGCCTCGTGTTATCTGCGTCTCTCCCCGGTCAAAGGCGGTCAGGAAAATGATCGGTGTGACCGCCGAGCGTTGGTGGCTGCGGATCATCTCTGCGGTCTCGTACCCGTCCATCTCGGGCATCAGCACGTCGAGCAGGATCACCGCGAAGTCATTGGTGAGCAGTTGCTGCAGCGCGTCGGCCCCCGAGCGTGTCTCGACGATGATCTGGTCCAGGGACTCCAGGATCGCCCGTATCGCCACGATCTTGCTGGGGTTGTCGTCAACAACCAGAATGTTGACGCGGTTGTCGGCCTGACCGTCCTGGCTCACCGGTTCTAGCGATCGCAACACAGGCCGACAGTATGGGTCATGTGTGGACCGTCGCCGCAACCTCGGCTGACGTGCTGGTCGTCGACTTCACGATGCAGGGTGCCCTGGCATCGGCGGTCCTCGCTCATTCCTCCGTCGCGGGGCTGGTACCACCTCCGGAGTCGCCCATGGGAGCGGCGCGGTTGACCGCTCGAGCGGCTTGCCGCCACCGGCGTCTCATCGCCGGTCTGACGGCGAAGACACGTGCGGCCGAGCCCTGGGACTACCGGCCTTAGGATCTGCCCATGTCCCGCGCCGCAGACGCCCCCATCCCCATCACAGCTGCCGGCCTAACGGCGCTGAGAGCCGAGCTGGCCGAGTTCAAGCAGCGCCGGCCCTCGATGGTCGACCGGGTCGCCATGGCGCGATCGGATGGCGACCTCAAGGAGAACTTCGCTTACCACGACGCGCGCCAGGACCTGGGGATGCTGGACGGGCGCATCCAGACCATCGAGGCCATGCTCCCGCTCGCCCAGGTCATCGAAGAGGCGCCCGGCGATGGATCGATCCGGCTCGGCTCCAAGGTCGTGGTCGAGGACGAGTTCGGCAAGAGCAAGTACGAACTCGTGGGTCCGTCAGAGGTCGACATCTCGCGAGGGCTGATCTCGCACCACTCACCCATCGGGACCGCCCTCATCGGCCGCCGGGTGGGGGAGACCGTGACCTTCAGCACCCCTGGCGGCGAGCGCAGCACCACGGTCGTCGCAATCGTCTAGTGGACCGTAACGCTGGAAGCGGGTCCCCAGCTATTTTTACTTCCAGTACTTCGTCCAGCACATCGGCATCGTGGTCGCGGCCCTGTCCCCGCATAGCGCTCAGCCCGTAGCCGCTCACCGGTGGGCGCCGAGGGCCCCTGGCGCGGGAAGCGGGGGAGGAGGAGGGGACGGGGGCGGGTACATCGGGGCCAGGCCCTCCTGCGTGAACCCCCACTCCAGCAGCGCCCGGCTCTGGTCGAACATGCGCTGCGAGTTGAGCAGCACCGCCACCAGGTGGTGGTTGTCCCGGATCGCCATCGACACCAGGCAGGGGCCGGCATCGTCGGTGAAGCCGGACTTGGTCCCCACCGCCGCAGGGTAAATGTCGAGCAGGCGGTTGATGTTGTGGAGCTTGTACTCCTGGTGAGTGGGTCCCCCTGGGATGTCGACCTCGTGGCTGGCCGTGAGCTGCCGGAAGAGAGCGTAGTTGCGGTATTCGGCGGTGGCGATCGCGGCCAGGTCGTAGGCCGATGAGACCATCTGGGGATCGTCCGGGAAGCCGACGGGTCCTGTGAAGTGCGAGTCCATGAGGCCCAGGGCGACCGCCTGCTTGTTCATGTTGGCGACATAGGCGTCGATGCCGACGGTGCCGTAGGCCATCGCCAGCGCGGCGTCATTGGCGCTGACGGTGAGCATCCCCGTGAGCAACTCCCTGACCGTGAGTTGCTCGCCGGCAAGCAGGAACATGCGGGTCTCGACGGGGTCCACGGCAGTTGCCACTGGTTGCACCAGGACCGGCCGGTCGAGCGAGAAGTTCTCCAGCGCGACCAGGCTGGACATCAGCTTGACCGTGCTGGCAGGAGCCCGCGCAACGTGAGGCGCGACGGCCCAGAGCACCTGGTTGGTGTCGATGTCCACGAGGATGCCGCTCGCGGTGGCGATTGCGGGCGGGTTCTTGTACCGCGATCTGGCATCACGGAACGAAACGGGGTCACGGAGCACGTGCAGTACGGTCGGTGGCGTCAGGTCGGGCGGTTGCCGCAGAGAGTCCGGCAGCACCTCCGTGACCATCGGGTCCGGGCTCGTCAGAGGCCCGGAGGCATGGGCTGCCCGGGGGGCGTACCCAGGCACGGTGGGAGCCAACGCGGCGATGAGGAACACCAGCAGGGGCAACACGACCCGCCGGCTCCAGGCCGCGACGCGGCTGGGGCTGAGCACGAGGGCAAGGATAGAGAAATGCCCCCGGACCGTCGACAAGTTCACAATTGTGGTACAGACTCGCTGAGAACACGTCGTGGGCCGGAGCGGAAGTGGTACAACCTACTCATGCATAAACAAAGCTATGAAGACTTGGAGCCGGAGGCCGAATCATCTCAGGGGGGACAGGGGATGGTCGAATACGCCCTGATCCTGGTCCTGATCGCGGTCGTCGTCATCGTCGTCCTGGTTCTCCTCGGCAACCAGGTGCAGAACGTCTTCAGCAACATCTCAGCGGGGCTGGGCGGCTAGCCGCTCGCAGAGTAAGGTAGCGGGCCTAGAGTCGGGCTGCCACGACAGGGATGACAGGGGCTAGGCAACCGCAGACCGACCGGGCCCTGAGGGGGCTCGACATGCCGACTCGGCCTCTGGGAAGGCACATCCTGTTTGTCGAGGACTACCCGGTCAACGAGTTGATGGTGCAGCGGATGCTGGAGTACGCCGGCTTTGAGGTCACCACGGCGGGCAGCGGGGTGATCATGGACCTGCTCCTGCGTGACGGCGTGGTCCCGGACATGTTCATCCTCGACCTGATGCTGCCCGGCGAGGACGGGGTCAGCATCCTGCGGCGCCTCCGCAAGGACGAGCGCTTCGCCGAGACCCCGATCATCGCCCTCACCGCGTACAAGTTCACCGCCCGCGACGCGCGCAAACTGGGGTTCAACGGCTACATCCGCAAACCGCTCGATATGGCCCGCTTCACCCGCAGCATCAAGAAATTCTTTCCCGGCCTCCGATAGAGCCGCCTGGTCATCCCAGTCGGCTCACGAATCCTGCGATCGAGCGGAGCAACGACTCGGCCTCCTCGATCGCGGCGACCACCTCGGGACCCCCGCGGCCGCTACCCAGGAGCTCACCGAGGGCGCGGTTGAGGCGGCTGTCGAGCAGCCGTCGCTGGCGCATCAGCGCCTCCAGCTCGCCCTCCTGGCCCTCGTTCAGAGGCCGGGCACCGGGCCCGACCCCCCCCATCAGCTGCCGGCGTTGGTCGCGAGGGCCTGGAAGCGCGTGCAGACCTTCTCGAGGATCCGGAAGGTGATCTTGGGGTGAGCTTCGAGGAAAGGCCGGAAGTTGCTGTCGGTTAGGCGAAGCACCCAGAGCGGTTCGGCGGTCGTCACCGAGGCTGTCCTGGGACCGCCGTTGAGCGAGGTGATCTCGCCGAAGAAGTCCCCGGTCTTGAGGGTGGCAACCTCGCGCCCGTGCTGGTTCACCTTAGCGGTGCCGTCGAGAACCACGAAGAAGAAGCCCATGCCCTCCTCTTTCTCCTTGAGGATGCGGGTCTTGCCCGGAAAATGGTCCTCCTTCATCTGCTCGGCGACCTGCTTGAGCTCCTTGTCGGACAGGTCCGCGAACAGCTCGCACTTTGCCATGAGCTTGGTGAGCTCCCCTTTGGCCAAACTTCTTCCCTCCAGCTTTGCTGCGAAGGGATAGTAACCCGGTCGAGTCCGGCTTTGCGGGTTTGACACTCCGGGAGGGGTCTGGTTTGATGGATCGCGGCTTGGACCAGCGTAGGCACTCTGCTTTCGTCTCAATCGCGCCGGCAAGTTTATGGAGCTCCCGACGTCCGCGGCGCCGCGCGCGCAGCGGCCGCACCGGCCTCCTGTTGATGGCGGCGTGTCTTGGCGTCCTCGGTGGTCTCGCCTTGACCCGCGGGCTGGCTCGGCACGGAGCCTCCACGAGGGTCGCGGCCACGCGGGTCGACGCCGCCGCCGCGCCGCATCCTCATGCCGTCATCTCCCCACCGGCCGCCGCGACCCTGCTGGCTCCGCCGTACTCCTGGGACTACCGGTGGCTCGCGAGCCACCCGGCCACGGGGGCGCCCCCCAACCGGGCCAGGGCCACGGTGATGGTTGACCTCGAGTCGGGCCACGTCCTGTACAGCCACAAACCCCACCAGCGGATGGCCCAGGCCAGCACCGCGAAGCTGATGACCGCGATGGTCGCTCTCGACCGGGCGGACCCGGCGTATAAGGTCTTCGTCCCGCCCGACGCCACCAGGGTGGAACCCAACATCATGGGCCTGACGGCGGGGGAGAGGGTGACCGTGAATGACCTCCTCATCGGGCTGCTGCTGGACTCCGGCAACGACGCCGCCGAGACGCTGGCCACCACCATCGCCCCGAACCGGGACACCTTCGTGGCCGCGATGAACGCCAAGGCGGGCGCCATGGGGCTGACCGACACCCATTTTGCCAACCCCTCAGGCCTGGACGATCCCGACCAGTACACCAGCCCCAACGACGAGGCCCTCACAGCCGCCTACCTGTACCAGCACTACCCGCTGCTGGAGCAGATCGTCACCGCCAAGCAGGCTCACATCGCCGCCACCAATACCCATAAGGCTTTCGACCCCATCAATCTCAACAAGCTGCTCTGGACGTACCCCGGCGCCATCGGCTTCAAAACCGGGCTGACCGATAGCGCCGGCACCTGCCTGGTTGCCGGCGCTCACCGCGGGGCTCACACCCTGCTCCTGGTTGAGTTCAACGACCCCCTCATCTTCACCGACGCCGCCCCCCTGCTGGACTACGGCTTCCGGCGCGCCGGCTGATCCCCACCAACGTCCAAGGCTCTTGACTGATGGGTCCCTACACCGTCCTGCAGCTGTTCGAAACCCTCGTCTTCACGGCGGTGGCGGTCTACGGGATAGCCGCCCATCACCCCTCGGTGGCCTTCGTGGGCATCGGACTGCTGGTGGGCAAGGCGGTCATGAACATTCTGCCGCGCGACCGCTCGCTGACCATTCGCAGCCTCGTGGGCTACGGCATCGGGCTTACCCTGGCGGCGGTCTGCGTCCTGTTCATCCGCGTTTTCGTTACCTAGACTCTCTGCCGTCATGAGTGTCGGCCGGGTCGCAGCCTCGATCCTGGAGTTGGTCGGCAACACCCCGCTGATCCGCATCCATCTCTTCGACCACGAATATCCCGGCGTCGAGTTCTGGGCCAAGGCAGAGTGGTTCAACCCGGGCGGGTCGGTCAAGGACCGTCCGGCGAAGCGGATGATCGAGGAGGCGGAACGCTCCGGCGAGCTGACCCGGGACAGGATCATCCTCGACTCGACCTCGGGCAACACCGGCATCGGGTACGCGCTGGTGGCGGCGGCCAAGGGTTATCGGCTGGAGCTGGTGATGCCCCGCAACGTCAGCCAGGAACGCGTCGAGACGGTACGCGCCTATGGTGGGGAGATCGTCTTCTCGGAGCCAGCCGAGGGTTCCGACGGGGCCATCCTCCAGGCCCGCGAGATCCTCAAGGCCAACCCCGAGCGCTACTACATGCCCGACCAGTACAACAACCCCAATAACCCGCTGGCGCATTACCACACCACCGCGCCTGAGATCTTCGAACAGACCAAGGGGAGAGTCACCCACCTGGTGGCCGGCCTGGGCACCAGCGGGACCATCGTCGGCACCGGCCGCCGCCTCCACGAGCTCAACCCGGACATCAAGGTGGTGGCGATGCAGCCATCGAGTGGCTGGCACGGTCTCGAGGGCCTGAAGCACATCCCCACCGCAATCCGCCCCGGGATCTACGACGAGTCGGTGCACGACCTGCTGCTCGACGTCGAGACCGAGGACGCCTACGACCTCGCGCGGCGGCTGGCGCGGACGGAGGGGATCATGGTCGGACACAGCTGCGGCGCCGCGCTCTGGGGTGCATCGCAGGTGGCCCGCGACCTCAGCGAGGGTGTGGTGGTGATGATCTTCCCGGACGGCGGCGACCGCTACCTGTCCGGCGGCCTCTACTCGTTCTGATGCGCTTCCCCGCGGCCCTGAAAGTGGAGATGCGAAGCCTCGGCGAGGCGGCCTACCCGTATGAGGGCTGCGGGATCCTCGTGGGACGCCCGGGCGACCCGGCCGAGGTCACCACGGTGCTGCCGGGGACGAACCTACGCGGCCCTAAGGATCGCGCCCACGACCGCTACCTGCTCGACCCGGCCGACATCCTGAAGGCCCAGCGGCAGGCGGACGACGTCGGGCTGGACATCGTCGGTTTCTGGCACACCCACCCCGACCACCCCTCGCGCGCCTCCCAGTACGACGCCGACCACGCCTGGCCGGGCTACGTCTACGTGATCATCTCCGTCCAGCAGGGACGGGCCTCGGGCGAACAGGGCTGGGTGCTGGACGACGCCACCGCGGCCGCCTTCCGCGAGGAGCCCCTGGACTAGGCGGTGGCGGTGGCCTCGAAGCTGGCTTCGTAGTAGCGCAGGATCCCCGCCACCACCGCGGTGGCGTAGGGATAACTGACCACGATCCCCACGCAGCACGCGTAGAAGCCCAGGCCGCCGATGAAATAGGCGGCATAGACCAGCAGGCCCGCGACCAGGCTGTTCTTCCAGCTGGCGGCGGCCATCCGGAAGACCGCGGCGACGTTGAGGCCACCGCCGATCCCCCCGCGCTCGGTCTGGATGATGACCGCGGGGAGGAACACGTACTCGACAACGCTCAGCAGCATCAGGCCCCCGCCCCACAGGGGGGTCATGGCGGCGAAGGCCGGGCTGACGGAGTAGGCGCCGGTGTTCCCGGCGGCCACGCCGGCGCCGACCGTCGAGATCACCACCAGGGCGATCGGCGCGCCGATGATAACCCCCAGGATGAGTGCGTAGACCAGGCCGACGATGAACACGTTGGCACCGCGCCCGATGTACTCAAACCCCGCAGGTGGCAGTTGGCTGCGGCCCTGGCGGTAGTTATCCAGGGTGGCCAGCATCCACCCGGTCATGTTGATCCAGCCGACGATCGGGATCAGGAGGATCAGGCCCATGACCAGGAAGGTCGAGAACCAGTTCGAGTCCTTGAAGGGGAGGCTGAAACTGTTGCCGACGTTCTCCACGGCGGCCAACGTACACCATGCACGGTAGCCTTCGCTGATGAGCTCCGCCGCGCGCGGCCTGCCTGTTGTCGCCATCGTGGGGCGACCCAACGTGGGCAAGTCGACCCTTTACAACCGGCTGGTCGGCGGCCGCCTGGCGATCGTCGACGCCCAGGCCGGCCTGACCCGCGACCGCCTCTACGGCCGCACCGATTGGGGCGGCCACGAGTTCATGGTGGTGGACACCGCGGGGCTGGATCAGGAGGCCCGCGGCGAGCTCGAGGAGAACACCCGGCGGGGTACGGTGACCGCGATCGAGGAGGCCGACGTGGTGATCTTCCTGGTCGACGTGCGGGTCGGCATCAGCGCCCTCGACCAGGAGGTGGCGGACATGCTGCGGCGAGGTAGGCGGCCCGTGGTGCTGGCGGCCAATAAGGCCGAGAGTCCCAAGGACCCCGGCTACGTCCACGAGCTCTTCGCGCTGGGCTTCGGCGAGCCCCTGGCGATCTCCGCGGAGCAGGGCACCAACATCGGCGACCTGCTCGACGCGGTCGCGATCCATCTTCCCACCCCGCCGGAGGCCGAGGAGGAGCAGGATCCACCCACCGCGGTCACCATCCTGGGGCGGCCCAACGTCGGCAAGTCGTCCCTGCTCAACGCCATCCTGGGCGACGAACGGAGCATGGTGGCGGCGATCGCGGGGACCACGCGCGACCCCGTCGACACCGAGATCGAGCTGCACGAGCGCCGCATCCGCATCGTCGACACCGCCGGCATCCGGCGCAAGGGCGTGACCAAGGGCGGCATCGAGCACTACAGTGTCCTCCGCGGCCTGCGGGCGCTGGAGCGGGCGGACGTGGTGTTGCTGGTGATCGACGCCACGGAGGGCGTCCTGGCCCAGGACCAGCACATCGCGGGCTACGCCGTCGATGCCGGCAAGGGCGTGGTCCTGGTGGTCAACAAGTGGGACCTGCTCCCCCCCGAGGAGCGCGACGACAAGACCTGGCGCCAGCGCATCGACCGTTCATTCCAGTTCCTGCCGGGCGCACCGGTGATCTACGCCTCGGCCAAGAGCGGCCGCCGGGTCGAGGACGTGCTGCCGACCGCGATGGCGGTCGCCGACGCGCGCAAGAAGCGGGTATCGACCGGCGAGATGAACCGGTTGCTGCGCGACGCCCTGGCCAGCCATCCGCCGCCGTTTCACCGCGGCAAGCAGCCCAAGGTGATGTACGCGGCCCAGGGCAAGGAGCGCACGCCGACCTTCGTCTTCTTCGTCAACGACCCCGACCTGCTGCATTTCTCCTACAAGCGCTACCTCGAAAACAAGATCCGTGAGGTCTACGGCTTCGAGGGCGTGCCCCTGCGCACCGTCTTCCGCCGGCGCGGCAAGGAGAAATAGGCGTTGCCACCCTCCCTCCCGTCGCAATCGCGCGTCTCCATCATCGGAGCCGGCAGCTGGGGCACCGCCCTGGCGGTCGCCCTCGCCGGGGGAGGGGAGACGTTCCTCTGGTCTCGCGACCGCGAGCAGGCGGCCGCGATGGAGCGCGACCGGCGCAACCCGCGGTACCTGCAGGACGTGGAGCTCCCTGCCTCGGTCCACCTGACCACGGACATCGCGGACGCGGTCTACGGCGTACCCCTGATCATCCTCGCGGTGCCCGCGAAGGCCATGCGCACCACTGCCCGGGCCATCTCCGGGGTGATGCGGACCCAGTCACGGCACGGCGCCGGTGTGCCCCTGGTCCTCAGCGCCGCCAAGGGACTTGACCCCGAGACCGGGGCCCTGATGTCCCAGGTCCTGACCGAGTCCCTGGGTGACCGCGCGGTGATCGGCGCGATCAGCGGCCCCAACATCGCCACGGAGATCGGCCAGGGCCTCCCCGCCGGGACGGTGATCGCCAGCGCCAACGGCGATCGTGCGCTGGCGGCGCAGCGACGGATCAGCAGCACCCGCCTGCGCGCTTACACCAACGACGACGTCGTTGGTGTCGAGGTGGGCGGGGCGATGAAGAACGTGATCGCGCTGGCGGCCGGGATTGCCGATGGTCTCGGTGCCGGCGACAACGCCAAGGCCGCGATCATGACCCGTGGCCTCGCTGAGATGACCCGGCTGGGCACCGCACTGGGGGCGCGCCCGCGGACCTTCTCGGGCCTGACCGGCCTCGGGGACCTCGCCGTCACCTGCGCCTCCCCCCACAGCCGTAACCGCCAGCTGGGCATCGGCATCGGCCAGGGCCGCTCCCTCGAAGCGCTGGAGGCGGAGATGACCATGGTCGCGGAGGGCGTCAACACCACCCGCGAGGCGCTGCGCCTGGGGGAGCGGCTCAAGGTGGAGTTGCCCATCGCCCAAGCCGTGGCCCGGATCATATTCGAGGGCGCCGACGTGCTCGAGACGGCCACCAAGCTGATGGAGCGGGGCGGCCGGAGCGAGAGCGAGGGGCTTGACCTCTAAGGGCCCTCCGTTCCTCGACTAGAATCGGGCCGGGCGGCGAGTGGCGCAGCTCGGTAGCGCACCAGTCTGGGGGACTGGGGGTC
>DAINSI010000066.1:0-10893 GCA_036741395.1 Candidatus Dormiibacterota bacterium | reverse complement strand
CCGCGACGTCAGTGGCGGGGGGCGCCAGGGGCGGTGCCGCGACGTCAGTGGCGGGTGCGCCCGACGGTCCCAGCATGATCGGGCCCGCCCCGCTCGGGCGCGTCGTAGCCTGCCTCTCGGGCGGGGATAGCGGTGCCTGGGCCGGGTGGGCGTTGCGCTTGCGCGCTGCGAACGCCGATTCCGCGGCGTTGGTTTCCGGCGCCGCGACCGGCGGCGGGGTGGCCCTCGGCGTGGGTGCCGCCTCGAGCTTGGCGACGGCCCTGGGCTTGGCGACGGCCCTGGGCTTGGGCGCCGCCTGGGGCTTGGGCGCCGGCTTGGGCGCCGCCTGGGGCTTGGCGACGGCCTTGGGCGCCGCCTTGGGCTTAGGCGCGGGCCTGGCCTTCGCGGCGGCGGTGGCCCGTGAGGCGCCGGCAGCTGGGGCGCCCGAGAGTGGCGCCTGGCCGGTGGCGTCCTCGGCTGCGCCGCGCATGCGGCCGCGCGCCTGGGACGCGGCCTTGCGAATCGCCCCGGTGCCGCGCCCCCGGGTGGCGACGTCCGACTTGCGACTGAGGGCGATGGCCTTGACCGCGGCCTGCACCGCCGCATTGGCCGCGGTCAGAGCCTGGTCGGCGGCCTGCAGCGCCAGCTCGGTCGGGTCAAGCTTGCGCTTCGGTCGTTTCTCTGTCACTTCGACTTCTTGGTAGCGGCCTTGACCTTGGGCCGCGGGGCGGAGCCTCCCAGCACCTCACGCACCTTCTCGACCAACTCCGCCTCACTGTAGTCCTTGCTCATGAAAGGCAGGCTGGGATCGTCCAGGCCCTGGGACGAGAGCATCTGGCGGGAGAACACGGACATCAGGATCATCTTGGCGTCCGGGAGCAGTGACTTCAGCATGTCCGGCAGCCCCGTGTCGAGCATGGAGCCCATGACGCGGTCGATGATCACCAGCTTGATGCGAGCCTGCTCCTCGACCGCGAGGCGCAGAGCCTCGGCGCCGTCGCGGGCCTCCACGACCTCGAAGTTGTGGCGGATGAGGGCGTCGGCGGCGTGGCCGCGGGCCGTCTCGTTGTGGTCCATGACCAGGATCATGTCGAGCTGGCGCGCCTGCCTGCGGGTCGCCGCCGTTTCGGGCTGGTCGCCGTTGGATGAGACCGAGGCGGCCACCGCGTCCTCCTCGGTCGCCGCCGGGAGGTAGACCTCAACCGTGGTGCCTGCCCCGGGCGCGGATTCGATCAGCAGGGTGCCCCCGGACTGGCGCACCAGGCCGTACGCCGTGGGCAACCCCAGCCCGCCGCCCAGCGCCACGCGGGTGGTGAAGAACGGCTCCAGCGCCCGTCCCTTGGTCTCCTCGCTCATGCCCTCTCCCTGGTCGACGACGCTCATGACCACATACTTGCCGGGCGAGAGGTCGGGCTGCTGGGCGGCGATCGCGGGGGTGACCATGACGTCGGTGGCCTCGATGATGATCTCGCCCCCCCCGTCCATCGCCTGGACCGAGTTGTCCACCAGGATGCCCAGGACCTCGTTGATCATGGTCGGGTCGCCCAGCACCAGCGAGAGGCTCTGAGGAATGATCACCTTGAGCTTGGTCTTGGGGCCGAGCATGCTCTTGAGACGGCCCTCCATCGACGCCACCGTTTCGGCGAGGTCCATCGGCTCCGGACGCAGGGCCTCGCGCCCGGCGAGGCGAAGCAGCTGTTGCGTGAGGCGCGCGGCGCGCTTGCCCGCGGCGCGGATCTCGCCGAGGTCGGCCTTGATGGTCGGGTCGCTGTTGGTGGCCTCCTCGACGAAATCGGTGTAGTTGAGGATGACGTTGAGCATGTTGTTGAAGTCGTGGGCGATGCCACCGGCGAGGCGGCCAAGGCTCTCCAGGCGCTGGGCCTCATCGAGCTGAGACTTGTAGGCGTCCCTTTCCTGCTCGGCCCGGATGCGGTCGGTGATGTCGCGGACCGAGGCGGCGACGAGGACACTCTGGCCGACCTGCAGGGTGCTGTAGCTGACCTCGGCAGGGAACAGGGTCCCGTCCCGCCTGGTGCCCTGCCAGGTCTTCTCCTGCGCGCCGGAGCTGACCTCCTTGGTCAGGTAGCGGGCCCCCGAGCCGTGGGGGAGATCCTCGTAGATACCCGCCACCAGGGCGCCGGCGGGCTTGCCGATCATCTCGCGCCGGGTGTGGTCGAAGAGCCTCAGGGCGGCGGCGTTGATCATCATCACCTTGCCCTCGCCGTCGGCGGCGATGATCGCGTTGGGGGCGCCGTCGAGCACCTCCTGGAATTTCGCCTCGATCAGCGTGCCGCCCTCGATCGGCCGGCCCTCGGTGGCACGGCCGCTGCGACGATCGAAGGCCTGGGTGAGCAGCGCCCGAGCCATCAGCACCAGCGACCACAGCAGCGCCACGCGGATGATCGCGGTGGGGAGTTGGACCGGGCGGCCGAAGAGCGCGTAGGCGATGGCGTCGGCACCGCCCAGGATGGCCATGATGGCGACCAGCACGGCGAGGGTGGCGGTCGGCCCAAAGAGCGCGGCGACCTCGACGCCGACCAGGCCCAGGGCGACATACATCTGGCCGCCGCCGCTGCTGCCGGTGTCGAGGACGACCCAGATGATCGCAACCGTGAGGTCAAGCAGCACCGACGCCAGCGCCAGCCGCTTGAGGGCTCGATCCGTGTGCGGCCCCTGCAGGCCGCGCAGGACCGCGAGGTTGCCGGCAACCAGGGCCACCGTGATGACCAGCGCCGCCGCCAGTGGGGAGGGGTTGGTGACCAACAGGGCCAGCAGCGAGGCAATGGCAAAGCCCCACCTCGCCAGGGCGACGGCGTTGAGGGCGGCGCCAATGTCGCCCGCTACTCCTTCCGGGGCAGTGCGGCCGTCTGCCGTCAGGTCAGATGGGGGAGGATTTGAAGCGAAGGCTCAGGTCCC
Organism: Candidatus Dormiibacterota bacterium; assembly: GCA_036741395.1. GTDB lineage: Bacteria > Chloroflexota > Dormibacteria > DASZGP01 > DASZGP01 > JAXDLW01. The sequence goes on along the minus strand of DAINSI010000066.1, from coordinate 7,998 downwards.
TTCAGCCGGGCACCAGAGCCGGCCCATTGATTCATATTGAATTGGTGAGACGGCTGGATTCTGACACAACGCCACACTTCTGAAGCCGTGATCGTTACATTGGGACTCCACTGATGCGTAACTGGCGAGACATACACATGATCGAATCGGCAAGCTAGTGCGCGATGCCTGACTGGCCGCTCGAGCAAGCCTCGATCCTGGTCGTCGACGACCAGGAGTCCAACCTGCAGATCCTGGAACGCATGTGCCGGAGTGCCGGGTACGAACGGGTCAAGACAATTTCGGACCCCAGGCAGGCCCTGGCGGCATTCCTGGAGGTCAAGCCGGACCTGGTGCTGCTGGACCTCGTCATGCCCCACCTCGACGGCTTCGAGGTCATGGCCCAGATCCGCTCGAGGGTCCAGCGCGAGGAGTACCTGCCGATCCTGGTGCTGACCACCGATGTCTCGCCGGAGAGCCGGCAGAAGGCGCTATCGATCGGGGCCAAGGACTTCGTCAACAAGCCCTTCGACCGGGGCGAGGTCGAGCTCCGCATCCGCAACCTGCTGGAGACGCGCTTCGTGTACCGCGAGCTGCGCCGGAACAACGAGAACCTGGAGGTCATGGTGCGCCAGCGCACCTCCGACCTGGAGGACGCCCGCCTCGAAATCCTGGAGCGACTGGCGGTCGCCGCCGAGTACCGCGACGACACCACCGGGCAGCACACCCGCCGTGTCGGCCGGGTCTCCGCCCTGATCTCCAAAGCCCTGGGCCTGAGCAAGGACGAGATCGAGCTCATGGAGCGCGCCGCCCCCCTCCACGACGTTGGCAAGATCGGCGTCCCCGACCAGATCCTGCTCAAGGGCGGCCGGCTGACCCCGGAGGAGTTCTCGCTGATGAAGACCCACACCACCATCGGCGCCAAGATCCTCGGCGGCAGTCGCAACAAGCTGCTGCAGTTCGCCGAGGAGATCGCCCTCTTCCACCACGAGCACTGGGATGGCACCGGCTACTCGCCCGGGCTGGCCGGTGAGGCGATCCCCCTGTCGGCGCGCATCGTGGCCATTGCCGACGTCTACGACAGCCTCACCCACGAGCGCCCCTACAAGCGCGCCTGGAGCAAGGAGGAGGCGGTCACCGAGATCAAGGCCGGGACCGGCAGCCACTTCGACCCCGACGTGGTCGGCGCGTTCATGGAGATCCTCGACCTTTTGCCTCTCGACGAGCTGGACGACGAGGAGGAGACCGAGCCCGAGGGCGCCATCCCCGCACTGCAGGACAGGTGACCCCTCCAAAGCCTGCCGCGAGTGCCGGCGGGGCCGGCTCGACATTCGATCTCCAGGCCATCAGCCTCGTCAGCCAGGTTTGCGGCCGCATCGCCCACGATCTCAACAACCTCCTGGCCGCCGTCGACGGGTATGGGGAGTTCGTGGCCCAGAACGTCGCCGATCGTCCCCAGGTCCTCGCCGACATCACCGAGGTTCGCAGCGCCGCCAAGAAGGGGGCGGCGTTCTCGCGCCGCCTGCGCCAGGTCGGTCAGCTCGACGAGGGAGCACCGGAGAGGATGGACCTCTCCCAGATGGTGCGCGAGGCCGAAGAGCAGGTCCAGTTGATCACCGCGGAACAGGTCAAGGTGTCGATCGCCGTAAAGGACGGCCTCCCGACGATCATTGCCGACATGTCCCAGCTCCAACTGGCCCTTCTCAGCCTGGTGGAGAACGCGGTCGAGGCCATGCCCGACGGCGGCCGCATCAAGGTGGAGACGTTCGCCGAAGGCGGCGATGTCGCCCTCAGGGTCACCGACACCGGCACGGGGATGAGCAGCGAGGCGCTCGAGAACATCTTCGTTCCCTTCTACTCCACCAAGGCCAAGGCGATCGGCAACGGTCTTGGCATGTTCATTGTCGAGGCCGTGGTCAAGCGGGCCTCCGGGCGCGTCGAGATCGAGTCCGAGGAGGGCGCGGGCACCATCGTCACCCTCTGCATCCCGATCGCGCCCTAGCCCTATCGGGCACACTTGTGCGGATGCCCGCGCTGGTCTTTCTTATCGATATCGACAACACCCTGATCGACAACGACCGGGTCAAGGCGGACATCGAGACGCAGATCCGAGGGCTGGCCGGCGCGGAGGGCAGCGATGCTTTCTGGAGCCTCTACGAGGAGGTCCGCCACGAGCTCGACTACGTCGACCTGCCGATCACCCTGGCGCGCTTCCGGGCCACGCACCCCGAGGTTCGCAAGTTCCCCCAGATGTCCGCGATGCTGCTGGGCTACCCGTTCGAGAATGCCCTCTTCCCTCACGCCATGGACGTGGTGACGTACCTCAACGGCATCGGTACTGTGGTCGTGCTCTCGGACGGCGACCCCGTCTATCAACCGGCCAAGATCGCGCGGATTGGCGTGGCCGACGCGGTCAACAGCAATGTCCTGATCTACGCCCACAAGGAGGAGCACCTGGACGAGGTCACCGACCTCTACCCCGCGTCCCACTACGTCCTCATCGACGACAAGCCGGGCATCCTGGCCAAGGCCAAGCGCCGGCTCGGACCGAGGCTGACAGGGGTCCACGTACGCCAGGGCAAATACGCGTCGGCCGATGACCTCGCGCCAGAGCCCAAGCCGGACATCACCCTGCCGGGCATCGCCGACGTGCTGGGCCTGAGCGAGGCGGACTTCGAGGGCCGGTCTCAGGGTTGGGCCACGACGTGAGTGGCGACGTGGTGGCGATCGACCTCGGCGGCACGCACATGCGGGCAGCGGTGGTCTCTCCTGAGGGCGAGGTGCGGGAGCGGCATGGCATCGACACCCCGGCCGCCGACGCCCACCCCCACGCCCTCGTCGACCTGCTCAGGACCGCCGCCGCCAGGGCCGATGCGAAGCTGGCCGTGGTGGGGCTGCCGGGCCGGATCAACTACCGGGAGGGCACCCTGGAGTACGCACCTCACCTTCCCGGGAGCTGGCTCCCGGACCTGTCACGGCAGTCGCTGGCCCAACGCGCCGGCCTGCGCGTGCACATCGGCAACGACGCCGAGCTGGCCGCGGCGGGCGAGGCCGTCTTTGGCGCCGGGCAGGGCTCGAGTGACGTCGTCTACATGACGATCTCGACCGGCATCGGCGCCGGCGTGGTGCAGAACGGGCGGCTGGTGCACGGCACTCGGTCGATGCCCGAGCCGGGCCACACCATCGTCGACATGAATGCCTTCGAGACCGGGGGCCCGGCCTTCATGGAGGACCTCGCATCCGGCACGGCCCTGGGGCACCGGGCCCACGAGGCCGGCATGGGATCGGCGGCCGCCGACGTCCTCAAGCGGCTGGATGAGGGCAATCCCCAGGCCCAGGCTCTGTGGGAGGAGAGCCTGCGGATCATCCGCATGGCGGTCTTCAACATGGCGATGTGGTTCAGCCCCGAGGTCATTGTCATCGGCGGCGGCGTGGGTTTGAACGCCCCCGGCCTGGTCGATTCCCTGCGGGCATGGTTGGCGGAGCACCCGCCCCCGGGGTTGCCCGGGCTGCGCGTCGAGCGCGCGGCCCTGGGCGACGACGCCGGGCTAGTCGGTGCGGCGGCCTGGGCGCGAATGTTCGCCGAGGACGACGCCTAGCCTAGCCGGGACCCGCTTCGGGCCACTCCTCGGCCGCCAACTCGGGATCGGCCGCGGCATCCGACCTGGTGGTTTCGGTCAGGAGCTGGCGCCGGGCCGCGGCCAGCTCCTGCCGCGCTTCGGGACGCTTGCGGTAGGCGTCACGCCAATCCTTCCAGTCGCGCAGGGTCGCCCGCGCCATGCGCCGGGCGGCATCCTCGAGCCAGTCGTTGGGCCGGTGCTCGAGGTCGCCACGGACCAGGTCCGCCGCGCCGGGGTTGGAGAGGTGGATGTTGGCCGTCTCCCAGCCCATGGCGCGAAGCAACCTCGCGTCGTCGCGCTGGTCGGGCATGTCCGATAGCAGGACCCGGCTGCAGTCGGGACCAAGGCGCCGCACCACGGCCCCGGCCCGCGGCTGGTAGTAAGGATCCGGACAGCGCACCGCACCTTTGAGCAACCGATCCCCCACCCCGGGTGCGGGATCGCCGCCCGTCGCCCATCCCCAGGCCGAGGCGGCCGAGGCCTTGACCTCACGCGCCACGTCCGAGCCGTGCCACGTCCCCAGCGCCACCACCCGCTCGCGCCCGAGACTGCCCACGCCGGCGCGGCGCCGCAGCAGCTGGTAGTCGGTCATCGAGGCAGGCAGCGCGCGGACCAGGAACTGCCTCAGGGGGCGCCGCAGGGGAACGTTGAGCGCGGCAAGCTTGCTCAGCCCGTCCCAGAATTCCACCGGGTCGCGCAGCTTGCTGGTCGCGATGCGCCGCAGCCAGCGGTCGTCCTCGGCCAGCACCAGCGGCCGCCCGGCCGCCCGCATGCCCTCGATGTATCCGTCAATGATGGCGTCGCAGGCGACCCTGGTGGTGAGGTCGATGTTGCCGCTCTTGAGGGCCAGGCGGGCGCTGGTGGCGAGTCGCACCAGGTCGATCGTGAAGGGCATGGTGGCGACCTCGTCGAAGTCGTTGACCCCCCACACCAGCCGACCTTCGGTGTCTCGCCAGGTGCCGAAGTTCTCGAGGTGCAGGTCGCCCACCACCAGCATCGCGGGAGCGGCCGCCTCGGACGGGCAGACCCGGGCAAAGCGCTGCGACCAGCGGTAGAAGGTGGCGCGCAGGAAGGCGAACGGCTCCGACGCCATCACAGCGTGCTTGTGCTCGAGGTCGTCCTGCCAGAGGGGAATCTGCCCGCCCAACCAGGATTCGTACGCTGCGGTGGACTCGACGATGCCGTCCAGGGTCTCCACCGCCGGATCTTAGACCGGGCTCAGCGAGCCAGCGCTGCCACAATCGCAGCCAGGTCTGTACGCCATGCCGCCTCCGGTACCGGCGGGCAGACCGGAGGGGCGGTCGGGAGCATGAAGGCGCCAGCGCTCATTCGTCCACAGGTACCGGTCGTCAGGGTTGGCGCACGAGTGGCAATCCGCTCCGTCCGCACCGTGTCGCGGGACCTCTCGCGCTTCCGGCGGCCGCAGCGCGCGAGGTCGCATTTCGCCGTCAAACGGGAAGGTGTCCCAGGTCTCGACGGCGGGCATCCGGAGGGCGTCGGCGACGCGCGCGAATAGTTGCTCAGGCGTTTCTGGCACAGCCGCCTCCTAACTTGATTGGCGGGAGCGCGTCGGGAACGATCCGACCGGCGACACTGTTCAGTACCGCCCACCAGTTTTGAAGACTGGGGAGGCCACCTGACCCCATCCGCTCCCGCCAGAAGAGTACCCCAGGAGGGGCTTTCTAAGAACGCGGGTCAGGATCTAATCTGAATTCGAAAGCGGTCCGAGAGGGCCGGTTTTCGCCTTTTCCTGGGCCCGTAAATCGCGGGTCGGGCGGGAGGCGAAGGAGGGTTCAGAAATGACGCAACAAACCCAAGAACTGGGCGGGTTTTTGCAAACTGGGGGGGCGGGTATTTCGGCTACTGAGCCGAATCCCTCCCGCTCCGCCACTCACCTTATGTGATATCGCCACCTCCACCACCTAGAGCTGGAGGCGCTGCGCCTCAATCAGCGCGAACAACACGAAGACGGCCAGGAGCACCAACAGGATCACAAGGTTGAAGCGGGGGTGGCCTTCCTTGATCGGCACGTACGCGCCTCGCACGTCCGGCGCCGGGTGTTCCGCGTACTCGATCCCGACTACCCAGCCGGAACCAGTGCCGCCGGGGAGCTGTCGCGCCCATGCGACCTTCCCCGTCCGCTGGGGCTCATCCCCCACGGTCACTAACACAGAGGCGCCGTCGGGCAGTTCACGCGGGAATAGCAGGCGTACGCCGCGCCGGCTCACGTCGTAGGTGGCCCCCCATGCCATCACATCAGCACCCTGGACGCTCACCGGGGTGCATACGGCGCGCCGCCGCGCTCGCCGTGTATGGTGCCGCGGCAGCTCCAGCTTGCCGAGGTAATCCTGACGGTGCTCCCAGGTTTCAAATGACCTCCGGTTGAGAGCCGCGACCAGGTCACCCATCATCTGTGGCGGCACCTGTGATTCATCCCATTCGAGGCCCAGGGTGACCCCCCCCCCAGCGGTAGGCACGTGGCGCCTGATGGCGGCAGTGGTCTCGAGCTCGACCTCCGGCCACATCACCGCAAAGCTGACCTCGTCGCCGTCGACGTCTTCAGGCAGCTGCAGGGCGGCGCCGCGCTCCGTGAGGTCCTTGAGCACACCGACTCCGGACCGGTTCGCCGCCCACCAGAGAACGGGCAGGCGAGCTTCCGTGCGGGGGATTCCGCGCACTTCCCTGGCGGCAATCGTGCTCCAGGCCGCAGAGACGGCGACCGTCAGGATCCAGCCCGACCAGGCCAGGTTGAGCACGAACGCGGCGATGTTGTGCTCCCAACCGACCGCCACGCGGAACACACCGACTGCCTGGGCCAGCAGAAGGCCAACCCCGACGACGACGCTGGGAAGCAGCAGCCGCACCGGGGCGCGCCCCTCGGCACGTTTGCTGGTTACCGCGAAGCGGATGGGGCCCCGGAAGACAAGCCCTTGGAGGGAGCGTATGTACGTGAAGAAGCGGACCATCTGGAAGCGCTCACCCAGGTATGCGAGCGCGTAACCCCGGCCCATAAGCCTGGTCCCCAGGTAGCTGCTGCCGTAGTAGAGCAGCAGCACGGGGACAAATGGGATGAATTGCGCCCTGATCGGAAGAATGCCCGTGAGCAGGTAGATCGCCGGGGCGAGGTAATAGATCGACCTCTGCAACCCTTCGAAGTAATGGAGACCGCAGGCGAGGTAGTTGAGCCGCTGGTGCAGAGTGAGGCCCTTACCCAGCAGGAAATTCTCCTTGCGCATGACCTGCATGGTTCCCTGGCCCCACCGCAGACGCTGCTGGTGGAATGACAAAGGCGTCTGAGGAGCCAGACCCAGGGCCAGTACCTCGCGCTCATAGGCAGATTCCCAGCCCAGCCGATGCAGTTTGATCGACGTGTGCAGGTCCTCGGTCACGGTCTCAGTGGCAAAGCCCCCGATCTGCTCGAGGGCCTTGCGCCGTATCACCCCGCAAGAGCCGCAGAAGAACACAGCATTGAAGCGATCACGGCCGGGTTGATGCACGCGGTAGAACAGCGACTGCTCGTGCCAAAGCACTCGGCGATGGGTTCGCCGACGGTGCTGGAAGGAATCGAAGTTGTAGTACTCCTGCGGGCTCTGCACGAAGGCCATCTTCTCGTTGACGAAGTAGCCGAGCATCTCGTCCAGGAAATTCGCCATGGCTATGTGGTCGGCGTCAAAAATGGCGATTAAATCGCCGTCGGTTTGCGCCAGCGCATTGTTCAGGTTGCCCGCCTTGGCCCCGATGTTGTCAGCCCTTGTGATGTAGCCGCAATCGAGCTCTTCAGCGAGCTCCTTCATTTCCGGCCGGCGCCCATCATCCAGCAGGTAGGTGCGATGCGGGTAGCGGATCTTCAGCGCCCCCACCAGCGTACGGCGCACCACCCAGAGTGCTTCGTTGTAGCTGGGGACGAGTACGTCGACCTTCAGACCCTGCGGTGCCGGCCGCTTTTCGTGCCGTGGCCGGATGTCCCAGGCGATGTACTGCGAGAGGATCAGGGTGAAAACCCCAAACGCCTCCGCCAGCCACACCGGGATGGCAAACCACAGGGCGTCGGGGTTCAGCGTGGCAATGAGACGCCAGCTGATGTAGCCGATGGCGATGATCCAGCCGATCCCCGCGACCGTCCTGCGGACACCCTCGCGCGAGACTCTCACAGAACCGTCAAATAAGCCGCGCCTGCCCGCTGATCGGTCCCACGCGCAGATGCTAGCGGTTGCCTGGCTGGCTCAAGCTCGCCAGGCGGCTGCGGGACGCGGCCAACCGCTGGGACCTCCCGCACCGCCTCCAGTTCAACGGTTGCGCAGCCAACGCTCCAAGTCGCGACGGTTCACGATCCCCAGGACGAGCAGAACCTTGTCATCCGACAGGACGTCGTACATGATCCGCCAGTCACCAACCCTGA
>DAINSI010000065.1:0-11000 GCA_036741395.1 Candidatus Dormiibacterota bacterium | reverse complement strand
CGCCCGCAACCCTCCGGACACTCGATTCCCGACTCCTCCGGCTTGCGCCAGCCCGGAATTTACCGCCGCCGCCCAAAAATTCGGCCCGAAATCCCCGCAGGCCGCCCCTAACCGGGTGCAGACCAGTCAGGCCGTGGATTCGGGCTTAGTTCTGGGGGCGGCTCCCGAGCGGTCGCGAGTACACGGTGAGCCGGAAGTCGTCGCGGACGGCGAAGCCCGCGGCCTCGAGCTCCGCGGCGCAGGCATGATCGGTCGGCGCCACCACCCGGACCCTTTCGACGCCTTCTATGTGCGCCTGGTGTCGGATCCCCTTGAGCAGGTCGTACATGCTCTCCCCGGTGCCGGCCAGGAAGGTCACGCGGAGGGGTTCGTCCACGAGCGCGGGGCGGACCGCGGCGAAGGCCGGGACGTCACCCGAGAACCGCAGCGTGCCCTCGCGGGCGAGCGCGTTGACGTTGCGCCGGTCCCCGGCCGCCGAGCGGCCGAACACCGGCTTCATCCCGGGGTAGCGGTTGAAGGCGTCGTCCTGCTGGAGCCAGCCCAGGGCGACGTCGGTGTGCTCCGCGGCCAGGACCGTGGGCAGGTGCCCCCGCGGCGCCGGCTCGGCGTCCCAGCGTGCGACCTGAACCACGGGCGAGAACCCGATCGATTCGAAGAACGGCCCGCACTCGGGTCCGGCGTGGAGGCGCATCTGGGCAAAGCCGCGGCGCTGCCCGGAAGACAGCCCCATCCCCACCATCGTGCGGCCGAGGCCGCGGCCACGGTACTCGGGAGCGACGCGCAGCCCCTCATACCAGACGATGCCGTCGCCGGCGGGAACGAGGCGGTGCATCGCGGCCAGGCGGCCGTCGACCTCCGCGACCAGGAAGCTGGCATCGTCATCCTCGACCCACCCGTCGAAGCGCTGGGGGAGCCGGTCGCGGCCGCGGAAGACCTCGCTGCAGATCTCCTCGACCCGGGGACGGTCCGCGGCGGTCGCTGGACGCAGGCCGATCACGGCACGCGGCGGGGGCGGGGGCTGATAGACAGCTGCGGGCCGCGGCACATAGGCCGGCAACCCGTCGTCCACGGAGATCGTTGCAAATTCACCAAGCACTTCAATCAACCTCCCAGCCGTATAACGGCGGATGATTAGATTGTTATAACACCACTAGTATGTTTTATGCAAGTGCCCGCGGGGAGTCAGGCCCGCTTGAGGTTCCCCAGGACCTTGGTCAGGAGGTGCTGCGGCGCCGTCTCCGGACAGGCCTTGCGATGCACCAGGAGCTTCAGTTGGACCTCGAAGTCGAAGTGCCGCTGACACGGAGGACAGTCCTCCAGGTGACGACGGACCTCGCTCAGCTCGACCTCGGTGAGCTCGCGGTCGACGTACGAATGGAGTTTGTCCATCGCCCCCGCACAGTTCACGCAACCGTCGTCGGATGTGCTCATGACACCACCCCACTGTCCCTGGCGTATTCGTAGAGCTGCTTCTGCAGCCGCTGTCTGCCTCGATGCAGCCGCGACATCACCGTACCCACCGGGATCTCGAGGATGTCCGCGGTCTCCTTGTAACTGAAGCCTTCGACGTCGGTCAGCAGCACCGCCGCCCGGTAGACAGGCGGCAGGTCCTCGATGGCCTTGCGCACCTCCTCGACGCCCAGGTGGTCGAGCACCTCGGCGGCCGGGTCGTCACCGGGTGGCGTGTCCGGGCCGAGGTGCTGGTAGAGGTAGAACTCCTCGGTGTCGTCCAGGCTCTGGGGGCTGTTCCAGAGCTTGCGGTAGCGCGAACGGAAGATGTTGGTCTGGATCTTGAAGAGCCAGGCCTTGAAGTTGGTGCCGGGCTGGAACTGGTGGCGGAAACGGTAGGCCCGCAGAAACGCCTCCTGGACCAGGTCCTCGGCCTCCTCGCGGCTGCCGGTCATGCGCAGGGCCCCACGGTAGAGCGCGTCGATGTTCTCCGCGACCGCGGCCGGGAAGTCAAAGTCCTCGTTGTCCGCGGTCACCGTCTCCTGGGCCATGTCCCGCAAAGCTAGGTCCTTCCCGGCCACCGGCGCAACCGGGAGGCTGAACACGCTCTCCATACAATGCCTAACGTGGCGACCCCCGAGATTAGTCCCAGCGCCGCACCCGGCTCCCCCGCCGGCGCCGGCCCGGACCTCCGCGAGGGCGAGGCGGAGGTGACGCGCGCGGACGGCGTGATCCTGGGGTGGCAGCTGCGCACGGTGCTGATCTGGTGGCTGCCGGGGCTGGTCTTCGTGGGCCTGGGTTTCGTGGAATTCCACTCCCTGGTCGTGACCCTTGGACTGCTCGTCTTCTGCGCCCTGCTCTTTGCCTTCTACGCGTCGGACAGCGAGGTGAGACCGCGCGGCAGTCGCAAGCGATACCTGCTGACCAACCAGCGCCTGCTCACCGGCGCCGCCGACCGCGACGTTACCTGGCGCCCCATCGAGCTGGCGGGGATCGCCACCACGCACATGGAGAAGGGGCTGATGGACCGCGCCGTGGCACGCCTCTCCGGGGCGGCGACGATCGTTCTGGAGATGCGCGACCCGGGGCCTAAGGGCCAGCCTCGGCGGGTGCGCATCGGACCCCTGCGCGAACCCGACGCCTTCCGCGACGCCATCGAGTTCCAACTCAGCCCGCTGCGCGCCCAGGCCCTCGGCTGAGGCGATGCCGCCCCTGTCGCCGATGCTGGTGGTCTGGACCGTCGCCTGCGTCCAGGTGAGGATCACCGGGCAGTAGTCAGGCGGCGTGCACCGTCACGGCGACGAACTCGTCCCGACCGTCGGCCAGGATGACGTGTCCCTCGACCTGGTAGTCGCCCGGCTGGGCGGGGCCGGAGACCTGCCCCGCCGACCAGTTCACGGAGAGCGTGGTGTTCTGCCCTGCCCCGAGATTCTCCGAGGAGGTGCTGGCCAGGATCGCCGAGCCCCCGCCGCCTCGAACCTGGATGCTGACACTCCCGAGGCTGACCGCGCGCGAGGCGCGCACCTCGAGCGCCAGTCGCAGCGGTTGGCCGGTCCGCGCCGTGGTCGAGGCCGGCGTGAGGGTCAGGGTGAGGCCCTGGGAATCGTTGAGGGAGCGCGTTCCGCTGCCGGCCGGACCGGCCTGGGTGTTCAGGGCCGCCCCCCCCCCGGCGCCCCCGGGCACAGGGCTGGCCGCGCTGCGGGTGGCAAACTGCGGCGCCTGGTCGGCGTTGTTCCCCGCCTGTGAGGCGCCGAGCCCGGCGGATGTGCCGGCGCCGCCGTGGCCGGCCAGCAAGGACGGCCCAAAGCTGACGGCAACCAGCAGCACCGCCGCCGCGGCCGTGGCCGGCACCGCCCACACCGGTGGCCGCCAGCGGGCAGGGGAGGGCCTGAGGATCCGGGCATCGCCCGTCCTCCGGTCCAGGAAGGAGAGGTCGAGCGCCGCGGGCGTCGCCTCGTCGGGCAGCGCGGCGACGGCCTGCTTGGTCGCCTGCATCAACTCCATGCGATGGCGGCAGGTCTCGCACTCCGCCAGGTGGGCCTGCATTTCCGCGGCCTCGCTGGCGTCCAGCGCGCCGTCGAGCCGGGCCGACAGGAGCTCGTCGGAGAGGTGGAGCGTCACGCCAGGGCCTCGAGAATATCGGGGTCGCGCCGCAGCAGCTCCTGCTGCAGGGCCACCCGGGCGCGGGCGAGGCGCGAACGCACGGTTCCCACCGGCACCGCCAGGCCATCGGCGATCTCCTCATAGCTGAGGCCGCCGAGGTCGCGCATCAGGACGATGGCGCGGTGATCGGGGCTGAGTTGGGCCAGCGAGGCCTCGATCAGCCGTACCCGCATGCGCGCCAGCGCCCGTCCCTCGGGTCCCGGCGCGGGGTCTGGCAGGGGGATCACGCCATCGTCGTCCTGCAACGGCGTCACGTTTTTGCGCGCCCGCACGCGGTCCAGGCAGGTCCGCGCGACGATCGTGCTCATCCAGCTCCTGAAGCTGCCGCCGCGGTGACTGCCGATCGCGCTCCAGGCCTTGATGCAGGAGTCCTGGAGCGCGTCCATGGCGTCCTCGCGGTGCCCGGTGATGCGGTGCGCCAGGCCGAAGAGCATGGCCTGGTGGCGCTCCAGGAGGACCCGAAAGGCCTCCCCGTCACCCGAGCGACAGCGCTCGACCAGTTCGTCTTCATCCATGTCACCTGTAGTTATGACGGCAATGCCGCCTGATTGGTTCCTCGGCCCCTCTGAGAGAATTTCGAAGATGGCCAATCCGCGCACGCCCCTGGACCCCGAGTTTGTCGCCCGCTACACGCGGGTCAACCTCGTCGCCGACCCCATCTACGGGTACGTCGAGATCACCAAGGCGCCGCGCGGCGACGACCGTAGTCCGGGGGTGACCGCGGAACAGGACATCCTCGACAACCGCTGGCTGCAGCGCGCCCGGCGGATCCACCAGCTGCAGAGCGCGTGGTGGGTGTTCCCCGCCGCCGAGCACTCGCGCTTCCAGCACGCGGTCGGCGCGATGCACCTCGCCGGGGTCTGGGCGCGTCATCTTCATCAGTCGTTGCGCCTGGCCGCCGATGCGCCCAGCGAGGCCCTGGTGGAGGAAACGCTGCGCCTGGGAGGGCTGCTCCATGACGTCGGCCACGGGCCCTTCGGCCATTTCTTCGACGAGCAATACCTGACGCAGTTCGGGGTCACCCACGAGACCATCTCGCAGCGCCTCATCACCGGCGAGCTGGCGCCGCTGATCGCCGGGCTGGAGGCCAGCCCCCACGCCGCCTTTAAGGCCGGCGAGCGCGTCGACCCGGCCTGGGTCGCCTACATCATCTCCAAGGAGGAGTTGGCGGGGTTTGAGCCCCCACGCTGGCTGGAACTGCTCAAGCCCGTGCTCTGCGGCAGCTTCGCCGCCGACAACATGGACTACGTGCCGCGCGACGCCTATGCCTGCGGTGTCAGCGTCGGCCCTGTCGACGTGCGCCGCATCATCCACTACACCTTCGTCTCCCCCGAGGGGATGGCGCTGCACCAGCACGGGGCCGAGGCCATGCTGCTCTTCCTGAGCTCGCGCATGTACCTCTACAACAACCTCTACCACCACCGCACGGTGCGGCGGATCGACCTCCACATGCGCGAGATCTTCCGCGATACCATCGAGGAGATGATCGGCGGCCGGAATCCCGTCGACGACCTCGAGGCCTACCTCGGCCTCAACGACTGGCATCTCCTCAATGAGGTCGACCGCTGGCTGCGCACCGAGCCCGACGGTTCCCCTCGACACGCGCTGGCCGTCGAGTGGGCACGCATCACCGGGCGTCGCGAGCTGAAGTGGAAGCTGGCCTACGAGGCGGCGTTCGAGTACCGGGGCAGTGCCCCGGGGGTCTTCGTGCTGACCCCCGCGGAGCTGCGCCGGCGCCTCGAGGTCGAGTTGCCGCCGGGGGCCGACATCAAGTTCGAGGTCGACGTCGCGTCGCTGGACGCGCGCCCGGGCGATCCGGCATCCGATCGCTACTCGGCCCTGCTTTTCGACCCCCTGGACGGCAGCCTTCGACCTGATGCCGCCGCACAGTTGCTGGCCCGCCTGCCGGTGCGCAACTCCGTGCTGCGGATCTTCGCGCTGCGCGAGGAGGACGGCCCGGCCCTCCGCGCCGCCGCCGAGGCGGTGATCAACGGCTCCCTGGCCCCGGCGATCCCCACCAACACCTGAGCCGGTGCGTTTTATTTACAAGTCTTGGCCGAGTCTTGAATACATGTAGGAGTTGCTGGCCCCAGTGTGGCATCAGTGTTGACCACCAACATCCCCGACCCGCAGGAGGTCTATCGTCGCCGCCAACTGCGTAATCTCGACGCCATCCTCGCTGATCTCGAGCTCATGAACCTCCGCGAGTCGCCCGGCTTGCCGCGCTCGCTGGCGGTGCGGCTGCGCCGCGCCGGTGTGGTCCATCGCGACGCCGCCCCCGTGAGCGAGATCATCGACCTTGTCTTCCGGGCCCAGGAGGCCTACCTCCAGCCCCTGCCCGTCGTCCCCACCAGGCGGCGCTCGGCGGCCTAGTGGACCGTAACAGCTGAATGTGGAGCATGGATTCTGCGCGTGACGTCCACGTACTTCCACTTGATCGGCTTCGCGGTCTTGTTGTGCTCCCGGATGTAGCGCATGAGTTTGCGGTTGAGGTCGGGCGTCGACTTGAAGATGCCGCGGGCGATGACGTCGCGTTCGATCTTGCTGAACCAGAGCTCGACCTGATTCAACCAGCTGGAGTAGGTCGGAGTGAAATGCAGGTGGACGTTGTTGTGGAGGCTGAGAAACTCGCCAACGCGCTTGGTCTTGTGGGCCGAGAGATTGTCCAGGATGACGTGGATCTCCTCGTTGGCCGGGCGGCTGGCAACAACGCCGGCGAGAAAGGCAACGAACTCTTCGCTGGTGTGGCTGGCCACGGTTTTGCCGATCACCTGGCCGGTCCGAGTGTTGAGCGCTGCATAAAGGGAAAGGGTCCCGCAGCGGATGTACTCAAAGCCGTGGCGCTCGGCGCGTCCGGGCGAAAAGGGCAGGGTAGGCAGGGTCCGGTCAAGCGCTTGAATGGCCGTCTTCTCGTCCACACTGAATACGACGGCGTGCTGCGGAGGGTTCACGTAGAGCGCGATCACGTCGGCGGCTTTGGTCTCGAAGTCGGGGTCATTGGACGCAACGTAGTGCTCCACTCGGTGGGGTCTAATGCTGGCTCGAGACCAGACGCGAGCCACGCGCATGTGGCTAATGCCCAGCGCCCGGCCGAGCTTGCGGGTGGTCCAATGCGTGCTGCCGTCCGGGGGCGCCTTCTGGGTCAACGCAAGGATCTTGGTCTCCAGCTTCTGCGAGGAGGCCGCGGCACGTGTCCCGCGGTGGCGGCCGTACAGTCCCTCCAGCCGCTCCTCCAAGAAACGCTGCTTCCAGACGTTGACGGTCATCTGACTGCATCCCGCAGCCACCGCGGCACCGCGGAAGCTGGCCCCGTCCGCCAACTGCAGAATGATCTTGGCCCGCTGGGTGTCCGAGCTACGCAGGCTGCGCGCCCTGGCGCGCGACTCGAGCTCCGCCCGCTCCTCATCCGTGAGGACGATTGGCTGAGCCGCACTGAACATGCCTCCATTGTCTCACGCCACGCTCAGGAAATGAGCGTTACGGCCCACTAGCCGCGAATCAGGCCGGGCGCCGCGCGCCCCTGGCCTTAAGGGCCGCCGCGATCACCCCCGGTCGGTTGGAGTAGACCGCGTCGACCCCGGCCTTGAGGACGAGGTCCAGGGTGTCCTCGCTGTCCACCGTCCACACGCCGACGACCGCGCCGCATTCGTGCACCTGGGCCACGACATCGTCGTCGACAAAGCTCCAGTGAGGGGAGTAGACCTCGGCGCGAGTGTAGGCCAGCAGTTCCGGCAGGAGCAGCGGCCGTCCCGCCACCAGCGCACCCACCACCAGGCGCTCCTCGAGGTCGCGAACCTTGCGGATGACGCGGTGGTCGAAGCAGATGACGGCGCAGTCGTCGACCATGCGCGCCGTGCCGAGGGTCTCGACCAGGCGCTCCTCGAGGCCGCGGTATCGTACCGGCAGGCTCTTGATCTCGATCGCCACGCCGACCCGGCCGCGGGCCAGGTCGAGGACCTCGGTCAACTCGGGGACGCGCTCGCCCCCACCGGCGTCGAGCTGGCGTAGCTCGGCCATGGTCCGGGAGCCGACGGTGCCGGCGCCGTTGGTGGTGCGCTCAAGGGTGTGGTCGTGGATGACCGCCAGCCGGCGATCGGCGGTCAGGTGCACGTCGCACTCGATGACGTCGACGCCCAGCTGGATCGCCGAATTGAAGGACGCCAGCGTGTTCTCGGGGTGCTTCTGAGGGTTGCCGCGGTGTCCCCCGAGGAGCACCGTCCCCGGTTGGAAGCGCTCCCTCAGGCCCAGGTCAGGCCTGGAGCGGGTACTTTTCGGGCGGCGAGGCCTCGGCCGCCGGCGCGGGGAAGGTGATCGTGACTTCGATCTCCTCGCGGTTGCGCCAGACCCGCAGGGGCAGCGAGTCGCCGGGCTGCTTCAGGGACACCGTCCGCTGCAGCTGACCCAGGTCCTGCAGCGTGTAGCTGCCCATGCCGATCAGCACGTCGCCCTCCAGGATCCCCGCGGCCTCGGCGGCGCCGCCCGGCCTGACCGGCCCGACGACCACACCGAAGGCGGCCGGCAGGCCCACCTCCGCGGCCTTCTCGGGGGTCAGCGACTGCGCCGCCATGCCCAGGCTGACCCGACCGCCCGGGTTGGGCGCGCCGCCGTCGGCGGGGTCGGGCTGGGCCGGGATCAGTCGGGCCAGCTGGAGCGGGTCGAAGCCCACCATCACCTGCCCGCCGACACGGATCACGGGGACCGCATTCTGCCCCGTGAGTCGCTGCATCTCAGCGGCACGCGCCGGGTCGCGGGTGACGTCGAACTCGGTGTAGGCCACCCCGTGCTCCTTGAACCACCGCTTGGCGGCGGCGCAGTAGGTGCAGGTGGGGGTGCTGTAGATGACGACCTCGGGTTGCATCGTTTCGATTCTAGGTTTACCCCGTGGGGCTCCGGGACAATCACCACCGCGGATATCTTTGCCAGTCATGCTGCCGGTGCTGCTGGTCCTGATCGTCTGCCTGGTGTTGCTGGTGCTAGGCATCGCGGTCGCCTACCACGTGATCTTTCGCCGCCCGCTGCCACGCACCGCGGGGACGCTGAACCTGCCCGGGTTACACGCACGGGTGGAGGTGCATCGCGACCAGCACGGCGTGCCCGTGGTGGTCGCCTCCGACCGCCACGACAGCTGCTTCGGGCTGGGCTTCGTGCACGGACAGGATCGCCTCTGGCAGATGGAGATCCAGCGGCGCCTGGCGGCCGGCCGGCTCAGCGAGGTCGTGGGTCCGCGCGCGCTCGGCGTCGACCGCCTGATGCGCCGCCTGGGTCTGCGCCGGGTCTCGGAGGCCGAATGGCATGTCACCCACGCCGCCGGTGACGTGCGCGTGGAGCTGACCGCGTACAGCGCCGGCGTCAACGCCGCGATCCACGACCGGCCCCTGCCGGCGGAGTTCACGATCCTGCGCCACCGGCCCGAGCCGTGGGAGCCTGAGGACACCCTCGCCGTGGGCCGGCTGCTGACCTTCAGCCAGGCCGGGAACTGGGAGGCCCAGCTGATCCGCATGCGCCTGCTCAAGGAACTGGGGCCCGAGCTGGCGCAGGCCCTCGACCCGGTCTTCATGGGAACCGCCTACCAATCACTCGAGGACCTCGCTGGGGCCCCGGGCGCACCGTCCACCGGTTGGCTGGAGGAACTCCGCGCCGCCGAGGACCTGCTCCAGCTGAGCGCCTGGGCACCCGCGAGCAACAGCTGGGCGATCCATGCCGCCCGGACCACCACCGGGGGCGCCATCCTCGCCAACGATCCCCACGCCCCCCTCAGCGTCCCCAGCCCCTGGTACCGTGTCCGGCTGCAGACCGCGGGCGAGGAGCTCGCCGGCCTCACGTTCTGCGGCGCGCCCTACCTGCTCTTCGGGCGCAACCAACGCTTGGCCTGGGGGATGGTCAACGCCAACGTATCGATCCAGGACCTCTACGTCGAACGTTTCAACCCCAACAACCCGCTGCAGTTCGACGACCGCGGCAGCTGGGAGGACGCGGTGCGCTTCCGGGAGGTGATCCGGGTCCGGGGTGCCAAACCCGAGGTCGAGGACGTTTTGGTCACCCGACGGGGACCGGTGATCAGTCCCGCGGTGGGGGGAACCCAGCCGCCGATGTCCCTGCGCTGGGTGGGCTTCGACTCCGAGGTCGACAGCATCGGATGGGTGCGCCGGCTCAACCTGGCGTCCGACTGGAAGACCTTCCGCGCTGCCGTCTCCGCCTGCCCGGCGGCGGCTCTGGGGATGACCTATGCGGACGTCGAGGGAAACATCGGCTACCGTCTCGGGGGCTTCATCCCGCTACGCCGCCCCGGCCAGGGCCGCATCCCCGCACGGGGTTGGGAGCCGGCCGACGAATGGGTTGGCTTCATTCCCCTGGAGGAGATGCCCGAGCTGTTCAACCCACCCGGCGGCCAGGTCGTGGCCTGCAACCAGCCGGTGGCACTGGAGACCAGCCCGCACGCCCTCGTCGCCGAGCCCGCCGGGGCCTTCCGCGCCGGCCGCATCGCGCAGGCCCTGCGCTCCGCGGAGCAGGTCAGCCCGCAGCAGTGCGCCGAGCTCCAGGGCGACCTTGTGAGCCTGGCGGCGGTGCGTTTCCGCGACCTGGTCCTGGCGGCCGCGAGGGCTTCGCCGAGCGCCAGCCCCGCCGCCGCCGTCGAACTCCTGCGCGCCTGGGACTGCCGGGTCGACCTCGACGCCCCCGGCGCCGCGCTCTACCAGGCCTGCCTCGCGGCGCTCTTCGATCGCATCGTCGGCGCGCGTTTGACCCTGGCTTTGCGGAGCTACCTTTTGGGTGCGGGCGCCACCGAACTGTTCCCGGACGGCCCCTACAGCGGGCGCCTCACCGCGGGCGTCCTGGGTATCTGCGCCCAGCTGCTCGAGACCGGCCGCGCCCCCGGTGTCGAGGGTGGAGCAGAGCTGGTCTGGGGCGCCCTCGAGGCGGCCTGGGATGACGTCGCGAAGGCGCAGGGAACGGACCCGACGCGCTGGGGGCTGCGCCGCGTCCGGGAGTTCAGGCTGGACCACGCGCTCGCCGGTGCCGTGGGGGCGTTGCGGCCGGTGCTCAGCCGCGGGCCGTTCCAGGCGCCGGGCGACGAGGACACCGTGAGGGTGGGTACGGTGACGGCCGCTGAGGGAGAAGCGAGCCGGTTGACCGCCGCGTTCTATCGCGCGGTGTATGACCTCGGCGGCGACGAATCGGGCTGGTGCCACACACCAGGGCAGTCGGGACACCCCGCCAGTCGCAACTACGCGGACCTCGTCCAGGGCTGGCTGCAGGCGCGGCTCCAGCCGCTGCCCTTCGGACGGGCGCCCGAGGGGAGTCGGCTGGTGCTGGAGCCGGCGGAGAGGGCCTAGGGTGTACAGATCGCGAGATATGCCGACAGCGGGATCGTGGATAGCCGGGGCCCGACG
>DAINSI010000064.1:0-11172 GCA_036741395.1 Candidatus Dormiibacterota bacterium | reverse complement strand
GCGTGCCGCCTGGCCGGGGTGTCGCCGGCGAGGCCGGCGAACGCCGCGGTCTGCACCAGGCCGCTGACGACGCCGATGGCCAGGTTGAAGACCAGGCCCGTTGCCTGGCGGCGCACGAACAGCCGGATCACCCCGTTGCCTCGCCCCCCTCCCCGGCGGCGGCCGCCGTCTGGGAATCGTTGCCGTAGTAGCCCAGGAAGGCCTCCTCAAGGCTCGGCTCGTGGCTGTTGAGGATCGTCACGGTGGCGCCCTGGAGGGCCTTGACCAGGGGGTCGAACGAGCCCTTGACGATGCACCTGATCGTCTGCCCCTCGATCTCCACCCGCTCGACGCCGGCCGCGGCGCGGACCAGGTCCGCGGGGACCTCGCCCTCGAATTCGATCTCCAGGTGGTGGAAGCGGATGTGGTGCAACTCGGCCAGCGCCGCGACCCGCACCAGGCGCCCCTCGCGGAGGATGCCGATGCGGGTGCAGGTGTGCTCGACCTCGGAGAGGATGTGGGAGGACAGAAAGGCCGTGGCCCCGGCGCGCTGGGATTCCCTCACCAGGTCGTAAAACGCCTGCTGGTTGAGTGGGTCAAGCCCCCCGGTGGGCTCGTCGAGGATCAGCAGACGGGGTTTGTGCATCAGTCCAAGCAGGATCGCCAGCTTCTGCTTGTTGCCGCGCGAGTACTCGCGGAACTTGCGACCGAGGTCGAGGTCGAGGCGCTGGCAAATCGCCCGCACCGTGGCGTCATCGACCCCGCCGCGCCGGCCGGCGAAGAACCCCACGATCTCGGCGCCCCTGAGGCCGCCGAACTGGGGAAGCTCGCCCGGCACGTAGCCCACCAGGCGCTTGACCGCGACCGCCTCGCGCTGGCTGTCGAGCCCGAACACCGTGGCGGTCCCGCGGGTGGGGCGGATCATTCCCATCAGCAGGCGGATGGTGGTCGACTTGCCGGAACCGTTGGGCCCCAGGTAGCCGAAGATCTCGCCCTCCGCGACCGCGAGGTCGAGGTCGAAGAGGCCGTGGCCCGAGCCATAGTCCTTGGTCAGACCCGAGATTCGGATCGCGCCGTCTGCCACGCCGTCATCTGAACACATCGGTGGTCGCAGGCGCAGCCAGCCCCGACGGGGCGATTCTCGACGCCGACGCCCTGCCCCGGTTGATCCAGGAGTTCAGGCGCCGCGGCTACGGTTTTGTCGCGCTGGGGGAGTTCGCCTGACCGCGGTCAGGCGGCCTGTTCAGAACCCTTCTTCCCGGCCGGCTCCAACGCGTGCCGGAGCACCTCCGCGACGTCCCCGACGAGGTGGAAGGTCATCTCCTCGCGGATGGTCTCGGGCAGGTCATCGAGGTCCTTGGCGTTGCGCTGAGGCAGGATGACCTCGGTAAGGCCGCTGCGGTGAGCCGCGAGGACCTTTTGCTTGACGCCCCCAATGGGCAGAACCCGACCCTGGAGCGTGACCTCACCGGTCATGCCCACAGAGCTGCGAACCGGCCGCCCGGTCAACAGGGAGACCAGGGCGGTGGTCATGGTGACGCCGGCTGACGGGCCGTCCTTGGGCACCGCGCCCGCGGGGACGTGGATGTGGTAGTTCTGCGCCACCAGCTTGGGATCCAGCCCGAGCTGCTTGACGTGCGCGCGCACGTACGAGAGCGCAATCTGCGCCGACTCCTTCATGACCTCGCCGAGCTGCCCGGTGAGCATCAGCGCGCCCGGCCCCTCGCCGGCCTCGGTGCCGCTGGCCTCGACAAAGAGGACGTCGCCACCCGCGCCGGTGACCGCCAGGCCGGTGGCCACGCCCGGCACCGCGGTGCGGTCGGCGACCTCGTTCTCGAACTTGGGACGGCCGAGGTACCCCTCGATGTCGTCGGCCCCGACCTCGACCGGCGGCTGGAGGTCACCGCGGGCGACCTTGGTGGCGACCTTGCGCAGAACCTTGCCGATCTCGCGCTCGAGGTTGCGGACGCCCGCCTCGCGGGTGTGGTCGACCACGATCCTGAGCAGCGCCTCATCGCTGATGAGGACCTCGTCGACGGTCAGCCCGTTGCGCTCCACCTGGCGTCGCAGGAGGTGGTCGCGGGCGATGCCGAGCTTCTCCTGCTCGGTGTAGCCGTCGAGCTTGACCAGCTCCATGCGGTCCAGCAGAGGCCCCGGGATGGTGTCCCAGACGTTGGCGGTGGGGATGAAGAGTACGTCGGAGAGGTCCAGGTCCACCTCCAGGTAGTGGTCGCGGAAGGTGTTGTTCTGGGCCGGGTCGAGGACCTCGAGAAGCGCTGAACTGGGGTCGCCGCGCCAGTCGTTGCCGACCTTGTCGATCTCGTCCAGCATGATCACGGGGTTGCGGGTGCCGGCCTCCTTGAGGGCGCGCACGATCCGACCGGGCATGGCCCCGACGTAGGTGCGACGGTGGCCGCGGATCTCCGCTTCGTCGTGGATGCCCCCCAGCGACACGCGGGCGAACTTGCGTCCGAGAGCTCGGGCCACCGACTCTCCCAGTGAGGTCTTCCCCACCCCGGGGGGTCCCACCAGGGTGATGATCGCGCCCGAACCGCGGCCGCCCACGACCTCGACGCCGCGCTCCTGGCGCAGCTTGCGCACGGCCAGGAATTCGATGATGCGGTCCTTGACGTCGTCCAGCCCGGTGTGGTCCTGGTCGAGGATGCGGCGGGCCTCGACGAGGTCGAAGTTGTCCTCCGACCGCGTGTCCCAGGGGATGTCCAGCATCCAGTCGATGTAGGTGCGAATCCAGCCGTGCTCGGGGCTCTGCTCGCTGGTGCGCTCGAGGCGGTCGAGCTCGCGGTCGACCTCCTTGCGGACGCCCTCGGGCATCCCGGCCTGCTCGACACGTTCGCGCAGACCTCCCACGACGTCGTCGCCGCCTTCGCCCAGCTGCTTCTTGATGGCCTCCATCTGCTGGCGCAGGATGAAGTCGCGCTGCGACTTCTCCATGCCCTCGGAGACCTCCTTGCGGATGTTCTCCTTGACCTCGAGGTCGGCCAGCGTCTCCTTGATCCACGCGATCAGCTTGACCAGGCGGGCCTCGACGTCGAGCTCTTCGAGGACCTCTTTCTTCTGCTCCGTGCTCAGGTCCGGCGAGTACCCGGACATGTCGGCGAGGTGGCCGGGGTGCTTGATCCCGCGGATGAACTGCACCACGCCGGGCGCCCCGCGCGTCTCCAGGACGTTCTCGATCAGCGCGCGGTACTCGCGCATCAACTCCATGGCTCGCTGGCTGGGCTCCTCAGGGTCCCGGTGGGCCTCGACCTGCACCCACAGAGCGCCCCCGATCTCCGATCCCGCGCCCATGGTGGCGCGGTACAGGCCGCGCACCACCGAGACCTCCGCGCCCGTGGGCAGCTGACCCGAGTCCTCGAGCTTGGCCACCGTGCCGATCCGGGCGAACGTGCCCTCCAGGCGAGGCACCAGCAACAGCAGGCCGTTGCCCTGCTTGGCCGCTTCGATGGCCGCCCGCTGGGCACCGTCCTCGAGGCCGATGGTCACCCCCATGTGCGGCAGGACGACGGCGTCGTCGAGGGGCAGAACAGGGAGCAGCTCCGTCTTCAGCCCGGTCGTGCCGGCGGGCGTGCTGTTCGCCGGTCTTGTCTCTGCTTTTTTGGATTCGTCTGTCACGTCTTGTAATTCTCCCCCGGGCGGGGCCCCGGGTGGGGTCCGCGGCAACGTCGTTCTCATTGGCCAATCTGGGCCGTAGAGCGGTTATTCCCCGCCGTGGCGTGCCTCAATCAGTCTTCGGCGACCAGAATGGCCCGCATGCCAAACCTTCATATCGACAACCATGGCCCCGTCTGCGTTATCACCATCGACCGCCCCCGCCGGCGCAACGCCGTCGACGCCGCCACCGCCGGTGCGCTGGCCCAGGCCTTCCGTGACTTCGATGCCGACGTGTCCAGCAGCGTCGCGGTTCTCACCGGGGCGGGCGGGCACTTCTGTGCCGGCGCCGACCTCAAGGCGCTCGCCGGGGGCGACAGCCGCGACCTCTCGCTGCCAGCCGACGGGCCCATGGGGCCCACCCGGATGATGCTGGGCAAGCCGGTGATCGCCGCTGTCGAGGGCTACGCGGTGGCCGGCGGCCTGGAGCTGGCGCTCTGGTGCGACCTCCGCGTCGCTGCCCGGGACGCCATCTTCGGGGTCTTCTGCCGGCGTTTCGGGGTGCCGCTGATCGACGGCGGGACGGTCCGCCTGCCTCGTCTCGTCGGCCACAGCCGGGCCATGGACATGATCCTCAGCGGGCGCGGCGTCTCGGGCGACGAGGCGCTCGGGTTCGGCCTGGCCAACCGTCTGACCGAGCCGGGTGCGGCGCTGGAGGTCGCCCTTGCGTGGGGGCAGGAACTGGCGGCACTGCCGCAGTCGTGTCTGCGCCACGACCGGCTCTCGGCGCTGGAGCAATGGGGCATGTCCGAGGCCGCGGCGATCGCCAACGAGCTCCACCATGGCCTCGACACCATCGCCTCAGGGGAAACCGCCGCGGGCGCCCAGGGCTTCACCGCCGGCGAGGGGCGGCACGGCGGCGTGCGGTAGTGCCTAAGTAGGATGGCTGTGATGGCAACAACGGATATCGGTTCCCGCCGCCCCCTCCTGGGGGTCCTCGCAGGCGTGGCGGCACTGGGGGCAACCGATGTCGGCGTGTTTATCGCCACCGACCCGGGCACCGCGCTCAAAACCGGCGGCCGCGCCACCGGCTCCATCGCCGGACTGGCCGTCTGGCTCCTGCTCCTGGCCGTGGCCGGGCGCCGCCTCGCCGTGGAGGACCGACCCGCCCTGGCAACCGCGACCCTGGCATTGGGGGCCCTGGCCGCGCTCGGCGGTGTCGGGCTGGCCGTGATCCACCAGCTCGCACGGGTGGGCGGCGTGCGCACCCTTGGCGGCGGACTGCTGGGTATTGCCGCGCTCGGCCTCGCCGTGGCCGTCCGCGGCGCGTCGCCAGACTGACACAGCAAACCGCGCCCGTTGACGGGCTGCGGGGCCACGCCGTCTACGATTCACCTGCCAGGGAGTAGGAGGCGATGGCTGCGAGCGCGCGCGAACTGATTCCCGAGGAGCTGGTCACCGAGGACCGTCTGCGTGATTGCGCCATCCTCGTGGTCGAGCGCACCGAGGTGCGCGCAACCATGCTGGAGCGCCTGCTCAACGCCGAGGGTTACCTCAACGTTCTCCACCTCCAGGACCCCTGGCAGGTCGTCGAGGCGATCACCCGCGATCAGCCTGCCGTGGTCCTGCTGGCGATGGAGATGCCCGAGCTCGACGGCTTCAGCGTTCTTCAGCTGATGACCAAGGAGGTGCCCCTGGCGTCGCAGGTCCCGGTCATCCTGCTCGGCGACGAGATCACCGAGGCTCACCGCCGCCGAGCCCTCGGCGCGGGGGCCTTCGACTTCCTGTCCCGGCCGCTGGAGAGCGCTGAGGTTCTGCTGCGACTGCGCAATGCGCTCCGCACCACCCTCCTCAAGCGCGAGGCGCAGAGCGGCCGCCTCGACCTCGAGGAGCAGTTACGTGTCCGCACCGCCGAGCTCGACGACGCCCAGGTGGAGATCCTCGAGCGCCTCGCCGTCGCCGCCGAGTACTGCGACGACGAGACCGGGGACCACACGCGGCGGGTGGGCATGATCAGCGGCATGATCGCCCGCGAGCTGGGGCTGAACCCCAATATCAGCGACATGATCCGGCGCGCCGCTCCCCTTCATGACGTGGGCAAGATCGGTGTGCCCGAGCACATCCTGACCAAGCCCGGGGCCCTGACCGACGCGGAGATGGAGGTGGTCAAAACCCACACCACGATCGGGGCGAAGATCGTCTTCGGGAGCCACCCGACGCTTTGGCTTGCCGGCGAGATCTGCATGAATCACCATGAGCGCTGGAACGGCAGTGGCTACCCCTCGGGGAAGCAGGGCGACGAGATCCCGCTGGTGGGACGGATCGTCGCCGTCGCGGATGTCTACGACACCCTCTGTGGCAGCCGCGCCTATCGCCAGCCGTGGCCCCACGACAAGGCCTTCGACGAGATCAGGGCCCAGAGCGGCCGGCAGTTCGACGAGGCCGTCGTTGACGCCTTCCTGCGCCTCCCCCATCCGCTCTTCGCGGAGGTGGCGCGGGCCGTCGACACGGATGGGTGAGCGCTCAGCCTGACCGCGTCCGGGCCCGCTTCTCGCCCCGCCTGCGCTCCCGCTCGAGGTGGTACAGGTAGTCCTCGAAGTCGACCTGCATGGTGTGCCGTTTCGACGCCACGTAGCGCTTGAACATCTGCTGCCGGTCACGCTCGATGTCGGCCAGGAGCTCGCGGTGCGGCGGCAGTACATACCGACCCATGAGGTAGTCCGTGACCCACATGGACTGCGCCTCGGCGAGCGGCATGATCGCGCCCAGCGGCTGCAACAGGCCGATGAAGAAGACGTTGCCGACATCGGGCTTGAAAACGCGGCGGAACAGGGGCAGGTCGTTCTCCGGCGCGGAGATGAAGTCAGGGTCGAAGAAGGGGAACGTCACCCGGTAGCCGGTGCAGTAGACGATGACATCGACGGCTTCCACCGAACCGTCGATGAAGCGCACCCGGTCGCCCATCAGCTCGGCGATATTGGGGCGCGGCTTGACCTCGCCGTGGCCGATGCGGCCGAGGATCTCGCCGGAGATGGTCGGATGCGCCTCGCCCGGGCGGTGGTCGGGTTTGGGGAGACCGTAGTTCTCCATCCGGCCGACGCTCATCCGCAGGATCCGCTCATAGATGCGCTGCCGCACCCGGAAGGGGAGCCGCGGGTCGTTGCCCAGCTGGTCGAGCGGACGCCCGAATATGTACTTGGGGATGATCCAGGCTCCGCGGCGGGCGCAGAGGAAGACGTTGTCGGCCACCAGGCTGGTTTCGACGGCGATGTCCATGGCGGAGTTGCCCATGCCCACCACGACGACGTTCTTGCCCTTGAAGTTCGCGTTGTCGATGTAATGGTGGGAGTGCATCTGCTCGCCGCTGAAGTCGCCGGGAAAGGGGGGCTCCGGCCATCGCGGGTCCCAGTGGTGGCCATTCGCGACCATCAGGGCGTCGTACGTGCGCACGTCGCCGCCGTAAAGGGTGATCCGCCAGGTGCCGTCCTCGCCGCGCTCCGCCCGCTCCACCGACGTCTCAAAGGTGATCCGGTCGCGGAACCCAAAATGGTCGACAAAGGCATCGAAGTACTCGGCGATGTGCGTGTGATGAGGGAAGTCGGGGTATCGCTTGGGCATCGGGAAGTCGCTGTACTCCATGCGCTCCCGCGAGGTGTTGATGTGCAGGGAGCGGTAGGCCGAGGACATCCCGTTCTGGTTGTTGAAGACCCAGTTACCGCCCACGCGGTCGCCCTTCTCGAAGCAGTCGAAGGGGATGCCACGCTGGTGCAGCGCCTTGGCCGCGGCGATCCCCGACGAACCGGCGCCAATGACGCACACCCTGGGAATAGTGCTCACGGGTGAGGATCCAGCAGCGCAACCAGATGGGGGAGGACCTTCCCGATGGGTTCCTGGAAGACCGCGTCAGCCTGCTCGTCGAAGGGGGTGGGCTCGCCGTTGATCACCACCAGGCGGGCACCCGAGTTCAGCGCCACCGCGGGCAGCGAGGCAGCCGGGTAGACACCCAGCGAGGTGCCCACAGCGAGGAATACCTGGCAACGCGCCGCCTCGACCTGGGCACGCTCGAGGTCCTCGGCGACCAGGCCCTGGCCAAAGGAGATAGTCGCTGACTTGAGGATCCCGCCGCAGCTCCGGCACGGCGGGTCCTCCTCACCCGCCCGCACCCGGTCCAGCGCGCGCCCCATCGGCGCCCGCTCACCGCAGGCCATACAGACAACGTCGCGCATGGTCCCGTGAATCTCTATCACCGTCCGCGCAGAGTTGCCGGCGTCGAGGTGGAGGCCGTCGATGTTCTGGGTGACCAGCGCATGCAGCCGCCCCCTGCGCTCCAACTCGGCGAGGGCCAGGTGTCCCGCGTTGGGCTTCGCCGTCCACGCCGGGTGATCGAGGCGCTGCCGCCAGGATTCGACGCGGACGGCGCGATCGCCCATGTAGTGGCTGAGGGTGGACAGCCTCTCCGCCGCCGGGTTCCTGGTCCAGACCCCCTGGGGCCCGCGGAAATCGGGGATGCCGGATTCGGTCGAGATGCCGGCGCCGGTCAGGGCCATCACATGGCGGGCGTCGCGGATCCAGGCCGCGACATCGGCGAGGCTCCTGCTCGCAGACGCGCTCAAGTCATGGTCCCGGCGCGGGACGGCTACCGGGCCAGCGCGGTGGGACTTACGGCGACTCGGTGGGCGACGACGATGAAGCGTGGATCCTCGTCCTTCCAGCCGTTGCACGTCTGCAGCGTGAGGCGGTCATCGGAGGTCGGCTGGAGCCAGCTGAAATCCTTCCAGTTGACGCTGCCGTGGATCTCAGAGACTCGGTAACGGTTGACCTTGCCACCCCCGTAGTCGACCTCGACGGTGTCGCCGACATTGAGGTTGTGAAGGTTCCAGAACATCCCGTCTCGCGCGTGGGCGTAGATATAAGTGTTGCCCGGAACCTGGTCGGCGAGGAGATGATCGGCCCGCGGGTAGGTGAACGCCTCGTACTTCACAGGCGGGGTCTTGCCGTCACCCTTGACCAGGAGGAGGTCAACGCCGACGCGCTTGATGCGGATGCGCGGGTAACCGGGCTCCGGCCGGGCCACGGCCTGCTGGACCAGGCCGTTGATCTCGCCCGGGAGCTCACGGATGTCGGCGCTTGAGCCGGGTGCGGTGAAGAGGAAGTAGGCGGCCAGCAGGAAGGCGCCCGCCAGCGCAGTGCCGACGATGCGGCTGTCGAAGAGGCGGCGCCAGCGCCAACGGGCGGGCTCGCCCAAAACCTCGGGCCGGTCGGGATCCTGGGGCTCGTGGTGCGACATGGCGCGCGCCCCGAAGACCGCGACGCCCGCCACCACCAGCAGGGCCACCACGGCGCCCCACGACGGTATCTGCGGGTTGCCGGGCAGCTGGCCGGCCCCATGCGACGCCGAGAGTACCGTCAGAACGACCAGGATGACCAGGCCGACGAGGACGGCGGCGGCGACCAGGACCAGCGCCAGAGGGAGCCAGAGGCTGGACCGGTCGTCGTCCGGCGGCGGCGAGATCTCCATGGTCCCGGCGCGGACCGGGCGCGCCGGGACCGCCCCGGTGGGTGGCCCGACCACGGCCCACACCGGGTCGGCGCGCGGGGGCAGCAGCGACGGGAAAGGCGGGCCGGACGCCTGCGCTTCCCCCGCCGGGAGCGATGGCGCCTGCAGCGCTGCTGCCTCGGCGGCAGCGACCTGCGCCGATGCCTCCGCAGCCGCGCGCTGGGGTGATCGAGCCGCCGGCCGCGCCCTGGCGACAGGCGCCGCCACAGGAACGTCGATGGTGGGGGCCTTCTCTGTGGGCCTGCGGGAGTCGGGGCTTCGCGGCGCGCGGGGCGTGGTGGTGCCGGGCGCAGCCGAGGCCGTTGGCTTGGGCGCGGCAACGGGCTTCGCTCGAGCGACCGGCGCGCTCGGTACTGCCGCCTTTGCGGCGGGCTTGGCGGGCTTGGCGGGCTTGGCGGGGGTGGACGGGGTTGCCCTGGGCGCCGCCGCGGCTGCCTTTGGGCCAGGCCCTGGGCCCGTGCTCCCGCCGGTCTTGCGCCGAGCCCGGGGCTGCTCGGGTTCGTCGTCAGGGGCTATCCACTCCTGCGCCCGGGGCCGCGGCTCCGAGGGCCCTGGGCCCTTCCCCGTCCCGCTGTTCCTACTCGCCATCCCGTGTTCGATGCTAGCGCGCAGGCGCTAGTAGACTCCAGTTTGAATGGAGGTCAGCGTCGAGCGTCGGCCCGGTTCGGTGGTCGAGTTGGCCATCGAGGTGCCCGCGGAACAGGTGGAGCAGGCCATAAACCGGGCCTTCAACCAGCTCGCGCCGCGCGTCCGTGTGCCGGGCTTCAGACCCGGCAAGGCGCCCCGCCCGGTGCTCGAGCGCGAGATCGGGTGGCCCGCGCTGCGCGACCAGGCGTTGGAGATCCTGGTGCCTGAAACGGTCACCGAAGCCGTGCGCCAGCATGACCTCGCGGTCATCGACACCCCGCAGGTCGAGGTGGAATCGTTCGAGCGCATCGGCAACGCCCGCATCAAGGCCCTGGTGACGGTAAAGCCTGAGGTCAAGCTCGGCGACGTGGCCGCGGTCAAGGCGCCGCTGAACCCGGCCGAGGTAACCAGCGACCAGGTCGACAAGGCCATCCAGGAACTGCGCGACGGGCTGGCCCAGTTGGTGCCGGCGGAGAACCGCCCGGTGGCCGAAGGCGACCACCTCTTCGTCGACCTCGAGGTGCTCAAGGACGGCGTGCTCCTGGACGACGGCGAGTCCGAGAACCTGGAGCTGGACATGAGCCGCGATGCCCTCTTGCCCGGCCTCTTCGACGGCCTCGTCGGCGCCGGCCAGGGCGAGACCCGGGAGATCGAGGTGACCCTCCCCGAGGACTACCGCCGCGTCGAGCTGGCGGGTCAGCCGGTGACCTTCAAGGTCAACGTCAAGGAGATCAAGGAGCGCCAGCTGCCCGCGCTCGACGACGAGCTCGCCAGGGAGGCCGGCGCCGGGGAGACCCTGGCTGAGCTGCGCCAGCGGCTCGAGGAACGGCTCCGGGCGGTGACCGAGCGGGACGCGGTCTTCGAGCAGCAGAAGGCGGCCGTGGACCAGCTGGTAGCGGCCTCTCAGTTCGAGGTCCCCGACGTGCTGGTGCACGAGGAGATCGATCGCGAGCTGCGCAACCTCGCGGTGAACCTGGAGCAGCAGGGCATTGACTTCGAACGCTTCGTCCAGGCCGGGGGCCTGGACCTCGAGAAGTTCCACGAGGAGCGCCACGAGGGCGCCGAGGACCGCGTCAAGCAGGAGCTCGTACTCGACGCCCTGGCGGACAAGGAGGGCATCGAACCCACCGACGAACACGTTCTCGCCGAGGCGCGCAGGGGGCTGGAGGGCAGCGAGGATGCCGATCGGCTGGTCGCCTCGGATCGCGTCCAGGCCTACGTGCGCGAGCGCCTGCGGCTGCAATGGGCCCTGCTCTGGCTGGCCGCCGCGGCGCGAGGCGAGACCTGGACGCCGCCCACGCCCGAGGAGATGAGCCCGGCGCAGGCCGCGGCCACCGAGGTGCTCGAGCCCTCACCCGTCGAGGTGCCGGCCGCGGCCCCCGTCGAGCCCGAGGGAATGA
>DAINSI010000063.1:0-11809 GCA_036741395.1 Candidatus Dormiibacterota bacterium | reverse complement strand
GCTCGACCCCGCACTGCTGCGCCCCGGCCGTTTCGACCGCCACGTCACCCTCGATCGCCCCGACATCAAGGGCCGCATGGCGATCCTCCAGGTCCACGCCAAGAACAAGCCGCTGGACAGCACCGTGACGCTCGAGGTCCTGGCCAAGCAGACGCCGGGCTTCAGTGGTGCCGACCTCTCCAACCTGATCAACGAGGCGGCGATCCTGGCCGCGCGCAACAACAAGAAGAGCATCGGCATGCCGGAGCTGGAGGAATCCATCATCCGCGTCATGGCCGGGCCGGAGCGCAAGTCACGAGTCATCTCGGAGAGGGAGAAGAACATCGTGGCCTACCACGAGATCGGGCACGCGCTGGTGGCGCGGGACATCCCCAACACCGACCCGGTGCACAAGATCTCGGTCATCAGCCGCGGCCAGGCGCTGGGCTGGACGGCCTACCTTCCCGAGGAGGACCGCTACCTGGCCTCCAAGCGCGAGCTCGAGGACCGCATCGCGATGGCTCTCGGCGGCCGCGTCGCGGAGGAGGTCATGTTCGGCGACATCACCTCGGGTGCCGGCGACGACATTCGCCGCGTCACCGACATCGCGCGCAACATGGTGACCCAGCTTGGCATGTCCTCGAAGCTCGGCCCGCGGGCATTCGGTGGCGGCGACACCCAGGTCTTTCTGGGTCGCGACATCGGCTCCGAGCGCAACTACTCTGAGGAGGTGGCCGGCGAGATCGACGTCGAGATCCACGCCATCGTTCAGCGCGGCTACGAGCGGGCCAAGGAGATCCTGACCCGGCGCAAGGCCGACATGATCGTCCTGGCCGAATACCTCAAGGAAGTCGAGACCATGGACGGCGACGAGATGGAGCGCGTCATGAGCGGGGAGCTCAAGCCCCCAAGCAAGGGCGGCCCGCCGGTCATCGACCAGCTGCGCATCCAGGAGGCCGAGGTCGCCAAGGATGCGGAGAAGCAGGCCAAGGGTGGCGAAGAGCGGCCGGGCCGGCCCCTCCGCCCCGAACCCTCTCCCTCCTAGAGCAGCTCTAGCTATTCCCCGGAGCCGCCAGTCGGGCGATCAGCTCCGCCAGGCTGATCTCGGACAGCGAGCCGAACACGAGGTCGGCGCGGCTGAAGTCCATCGCCCGGGTGAGCGCGCCTGGGACGGCGACACACCACAGCCCGGCCGCCTTGGCCGCCAGCAGGCCGTTCCGGGAGTCCTCGAAGGCAATCGCCTCCTGGGGTTGCACGCCCAGGGCCCGCACCGCCGCGAGGTAGAGCTCGGGGTCGGGCTTGGTCCGGGTGACGTCGTCCGAGGTGAGCACGGCATCCCAGTGCTCGTGGATACCCAGGCGCTCGAGGTGCCCGGTGACCCAGCGCCGCGATGAGCTTGAGGCTACGGCGAGTTTGAGGCCGAGCCGGCGGGCCTCAGCCAGGTAGTCATGGACGCCGGGGAGGACATCCTGGGCGTGGAGGATCTCGTCGCGGTGGGCCTTCCTGGCTGAGTGGATGGGCTCGCGCTCGAGGGGATGGCCCACCAGCTCTTCGAGGTGCGCGAAGGGGTCGAACTCGTGGTCGGCGGTGCCGATGGTCTCCATCCAGGTGTCCATGGGCAGCACCACCCCGTGCTCCTCGTAGACCCGGCGCCAGGACTCCAGGACGGGGATCTCGGTCTCCAGGATGAGGCCGTCAAAGTCGAAGACCAGGGCGCGGATGGGCTGCGACGAGGCGTTCAACGGGTTGATACGGATTTGTGAAGGGAATACATACCGTCGCGCGTCAATATAATGAGCACACCCCAATGTCATAAAGGCGGGCGACCCCCACGGGCGCCTGACCGGCAAAGGTAACCCCCATTAGGAGAACCCGCTTGGATCGCAAGACCGAGACGGACCGCAATGGCCCGCCTGCCTGACCCGCAGCCGCTGGGTGCCGGCTATGACGCCGAGGCCGAGCCCGCCCCTCTTCTGACGATTGGTTTCGTGGGCAGCGGCCGCGCCGCCTCCACCTTGGCCCGCAGCCTCGGGCGCGCCGGCCACCGCATTGTGATCTCGCGGCGTGGCGCGTCGGCGGACGCCCTGGCCGCGACCATGGGCGCGCGCCTGGCCGTCGCTGCCGAGGTCCTGGCGACCGCCGATGTCACCCTCCTGGCGGTCCCCGACAGCGCCATCCACGATGTCGCGACGGCGCTGGCAGCCCGCGCCCGGCCGGGTGGATCTCGCCTCGTCGCCCATCTCTCGGGGAGCCAGGGGCGCGAGGTCCTCGAGCCCCTCGCCGCCATGGGCTTCGCCACCGCCTCGATCCACCCCCTGCAGGTCTTGTCGGGCTGGCGCATCGCTCCGGGCACGGCATTCGCGATCGAGGCCGAAGGTCCCGCCCACGCGCTGGCCTCCCGCCTGGTGGAAGAGATGGGCGGCCTCGAGATCAGCTTTCCTGCCGCCGGCCGCACCGCCTACCATGCGGCCGCGGTCATGGCTGCCAACCTCGGGATGACCATGCTCGCCGAGGCGGTCGACCTACTCGAGGCCCAGGGCATCCCCCGCGCCGACGCGCTGAGCGGCCTGGGCTCGCTGGTGCGCGGCGGCCTCGAGGCATCGATGGACCGGGGCCTGCCCGCCGCCCTGACCGGCCCCGTGACTCGCGGCGACATCGCAACCGTGGCCTTGCACCTGGAAACCCTGGCTTCCGACCCCGACCTCCGGCGGGCCTACGCGGCCACCTCGCTGCTGGCTCTGCGCCAGGCGCGACGCGACGGCCGGCCTGCAAGCGCGGCGGTGGCGATCGAGCTTTCGGCACTGCTGGAGAAGGCTCTGTGAGCATCACCATTCGCGACCTGCAGGCCTTCAAGTCGGCGGCGCGCCACTTTGCCATGCTGACCGCGTACGACTTCCCCACGGCGCAGATCGTCGACGAGGCCGGCGTGCCGGTGATCCTGGTGGGCGACTCGGTGGCCAACAACGAGCTTGGCTACCCCGACACCGTGCCGGTCACGATCGACGAGATGCTGCACCACACCAGGGCCGTGCGCCGCGGCGTCACCAACGCCCTGGTGGTGGGCGACATGCCCTTTATGAGCTACCAGGTCAGCGTCGAGGAGGGGATGCGCAACGCCGGCCGCTTCCTCAAGGAGGCGGGGGCCAACGCGGTCAAGCTGGAGGGCCCCGAGGTTGAGCTCACCCACCGCCTGACCTCGGCCGGAATCCCGGTCATGGCCCATGTCGGTCTGACCCCCCAGTCGGTCAACCAGATGGGCGGCTACCGGGTGCAGGGCAAGACCGACGATTCGGCCGACCGGATCGAGCGCGAGGCCCTCGACCTTCAGGCCGCCGGCGCCTTCGCGATCGTCCTCGAGGGGGTGCCGGCGGACCTCGGCCGCCACCTCACCGAAATCCTCCATATCCCCACCATCGGCATCGGCGCCGGGCCCCACACCGACGGCCAGGTGCTGGTCTTCCACGACATGATCGGCCTCAACGCGAAGGTCCCGAAATTCGTCAAGCAGTACGCGCAGCTGCGCACCGAGATCGGGCGGGCGGTCGCCGAGTTCGTCTCCGAGGTGGAGGCCGGGACCTTCCCCGACGAGGCCCATTCCTACAGCGGCGGCCGGATCTATGGCGGCGCCGAGCGCACCGAGGCCGAACCCGCGGTGGCGGTCCGTCCCGGGGCGCCGGTGGCCGGCCGATGAGGGTGATCGAGCGCGTGGCCGGGCTGCAGGAGCAGTCCCGTCAATGGAAGACCGGCGGTCACACCGTGGCGCTGGTTCCGACGATGGGCGCCCTGCACCCGGGACACCTGAGCCTGGTGCGCGCTGCCCACGCCGGGGGTCCGTCGACCCGGGTGGTGGTGAGCGTCTTCGTGAACCCCCTGCAGTTCGGCGCCGGGGAGGACTTCAACCTGTACCCGCGCCAGTTCGGAACCGACCTGGCGATGCTCGAGGCCGCCGGCGTCGACACCGTGTTCCACCCCTCGGTCGACGAGATGTACCCCGCGGGTTTCGACACCAGGATCATCGCCGGCGCGGTCGCCGCGCCGCTGGAGGGTGCCGCGCGCCCCGGCCATTTCGACGGCGTGGTCACGGCCGTGGCCAGGTTGCTGGGAGCGGCCCTCGCCGACCGCGCCTACTTCGGGGAGAAGGACGCCCAGCAGTTGGCCGTGATCCGGCGGATGGTCACCGACCTCGCCATCCCAGTCGAGATCGTCGGTTGTCCCACCGTGCGCGAGGACGACGGGCTGGCCATGAGCTCGCGCAACGGCTTCCTCAAGGGCGACCATCGCAGACACGCGCTGGCCCTGGTGCGGGCCCTTGCCGAGGCCCAGGGCCTCTACCAGGAGGGGTTCCACGATGTCGCCGTGCTGGAGGCTGCGATGCTCGAGGTGCTGCACGCGCAGAGGGGGGTCACCGTGGAGTACGCCCGGATCGTCGACCCCCTGACCTTCGAATCGCCCCCCGTCGAAGGGCGCGGCGTGGCCCTGGTCGCCACCCGGGTCGGCCCCGTACGACTCATCGACAACGCCGCGCTCGCGGCCAGGGACGTTGTGGGCCACCGTCAAGTCCGGGCGCGCACGCGGACCGCCGGCGGCGGAGGAGGTCAGCGATGGAGCGCCTGATGTTCAAGTCGAAGATCCACCGCGCCACGGTGACCGACGCCAACCTTGATTACGAGGGCAGCATCACCATCGACCCCGAGCTGCTGCGGCTGGCCGACATCCTCCCCAACGAGCAGGTCCACGTCGTCAACGTCACCAATGGCGAGCGCCTGGTGACGTACGCGATCGCGGGGGGCCCCGGCGAGGTCTGTCTGAACGGCGCCGCGGCCCACAAGTGCCGGCCGGGCGACACCGTCATCATCATGACCTACGCCAACGTGGCCGAAGCGGAGCTCCGCGGCTTCCAGCCCACGGTCGTGAGGGTCGACGCGCGCAACCGCGCCCTGGTGCCCGCCGGGGTCTGATTGGCGGAGGTCTCGACCGGCGCGACGGACTTCCTGGTGATCGGGAGCGGCATCGCGGGTTCCATGGCCGCCCTCCACGCCGCCCGGTCCGGCAGCGTCCTCCTGGTCACCCGGACCGCGCTGGCGGAGAGCAACTCCTTTTACGCGCAGGGCGGAATCGCGGCCGCCGTTGGAGAGACCGACTCGGTCGACAGCCACGTTGCCGACACCGTGGCGGTGGGACGGGGCCTGTGCGACCTCGAGGCCGTCCGGGCACTGGCAGAGGACGGGCCCGACCGTATCCGCGAGCTGGTCGGCCTGGGCGTTCGCTTTGACCGCGAGGGGGACCAGCTGGCGCTGGGACGCGAGGCCGCCCACAGCGCGGCGCGGATCGTTCACGCGGGCGGCGACACCACCGGCGCCGAGATCCAGCGGGGGCTACACCAGGCACTCGCCGCTGCCGGTGTGACGACGCTGGAGGGCGAGATGGTGCGCAGCCTGGAGGTCGAGGGCGACCGCTGCGTCGGGGCCACGGTGGAGGTCGGAACCCGCACTCTGGAGCACCGGGCCTCGGCGGTGATCCTGGCCGCTGGTGGCGGCGGCAGCCTCTACAGCTACACCACCAACCCTCCGACCGCCGACGGCAGCTCCGCCGCCCTGGCCTACACGGCCGGCGCGGAGATCACGGACATGGAGTTCTTCCAGTTCCACCCCACCGCCCTGCGCCTGGGCGGAGCTCCCAGCTTCCTCATCTCCGAGGCTGTGCGCGGCGAGGGCGCCGTCCTGGTCAACGATGACGGTCGGCGCTTCATGGCAGGATTCCCCCAGGCGGAGCTGGCGCCGCGGGACGTCGTGGCCCGGGAGATCTGGGCTGAGATGAATCGTCAGCACTCGCCGTGCGTCTTCCTGGACCTCCGCCACCTTCCCGCGGACCGCGTTCGGACGCGCTTCCCGCAGATCCATGCCACCTGCCTGGGTTACGGCATCGACATCACCGCCGACCTGGTCCCGGTCGCGCCGGCGGCGCACTACATGATCGGGGGCGTGCGCGCCGACACCTGGGGTGCCACCGGGTTGCCGGGGCTGTACGCCTGCGGCGAGGCCGCCTGCTGTGGCGTCCACGGGGCCAACCGCCTCGCCAGCAACAGCCTCCTGGAATCGGTGGTCTTCTCGCGGCGGGCGGCGCAGGCCGCCGCCCGCTACGTCGCCGGTGAGCGCTCGGCACGCCCCGGCCGAGCCGTCGAACCCCTCGACCTCACGGCCATCGCCGGGGGCGGTGGGCACGAACCGGTACCGGCGGCAGACATCCCCGACCTGATGTGGCGGGCCGCGGGCCTGGTCCGAACGCGCGACACCCTGGTCGAGGCCCTGCAGCTGCTTGGGGATGGCGCGGCCGGCCCGCGGCACCTGGCCGCCCGCCTGATCTGTGTCGGGGCGGCATTGCGTGAGGAATCGCGCGGCGCGCACTACCGCTCGGACCATCCCGAGGCCGCCGAATCCTGGTTGGGCCATGTCGTCCAGCAGCGCGACCGCGGCGCGTGGTTCGAGCGGCTCTGAAGGCTCCGACCCTGGTCGACACCGAGGTCGCCGACCTGATTGAACGCGCCCTGGCCGAGGACGTGGGCAGTGGCGACATCACCACCGAGGCGACCGTCGCCCCGCGGCGCCGGGCGCTCGCCCGGATCAAGGCCAAGGCCCCGGGCACCCTGGCCGGGGTCCGCATCGCCGAGGCGGTATTCCTGGCGGTGGACCCGACCCTCGACTTCCTGGTCGACTGCGTCGATGGCGCCCACCTGGCGCCGGGCGACCCCGTGGCGGTCATCGGCGGGTCGGCGCGGTCGCTGATGGTTGCCGAGCGCACCGCGCTCAACTTCCTGCAGCACCTGTCGGGCATAGCGACCGCCACGGCCGAGGCCGTGCGGCTGGTCACCGGGACCGGGGTGGAACTCCTCGACACGCGCAAGACGACCCCCGGCCTGCGCCGCCTGGAGAAATACGCGGTTTCGATCGGGGGCGGGCGCAACCACCGCATGGGCCTGTTCGACCGATACCTGGTCAAGGAGAACCACGTTGCGCTGGCGGGCGGCATCGCCGTCGCCGTGGCCGCGGCCCGCCGGCATGGCGCGGATTCCCCGGTGGAGGTGGAGGTGCGCACCCTTGCCGAGCTGGACAGCGCGCTGGAGGCGGGCGCTGACCGTCTCCTCCTCGACAACTTCACGCCGAGCGCCGCCGCCGAGGCGGTGGCCAGGGTTGCCGGCCGCTGCGAGGTCGAGATCTCGGGCGGCGTCACCCTGGAGAACCTGCGGGCCTACGCCTCTGCCCACCCCAACTTCATCTCCCTGGGCTGGCTGACCCATTCGGCGCCCGCCCTCGACATGTCCATGACCCTCGTCGTCTAGGCCGAGAGGGTTATAGCGCCGCTATAACAAGACCTTCACCGCATCTTCACATCCCAACCCGGTTTGGGAGGCGCGCCTGGGCCCGCGTACTGCCAGCCTGCAACTGTGCAAGCGACGCGCACCTTCCATCTCCGGCGGGGATTCGCTGCCCCGCAACGCGAGATCGCCGTCCCCGCGGCGGCCCTGGCCGTCGGCCTCCTGCTGTTCCTGGCTGCGGCACGGATGGGCAGCGCCCCAATCCTGCCGATCTACGCGCCGCTGGTCGACATGGCCATCGTCGTCGGCCTGCTGGTGGTGGCCGCGGTGGCCGGCATGGACGTGGTGGTGCGCCGGGATGGGCGTTCCCTTCCCATCGTCGCGGTCTCCGTGGCCGCGGCGGCGATGTGGCTGCCGCACATGCTCTCCTTCCCGCTGACCCTGCCCGTCCTCGGGCAGCGCGGCCACGCGCAGGCCGCCTCGGTGGTCCTCGACATCGTCCAGATCGCCACCCCTGCACTCCTCGTGGTGGCTTTCCTGCAGCCTCCCACGATGCTGGTCGACCCGCGCCGGGCGTTGCGCCGAACAGGCCTGGAGGCCCTGGGGTTCGGACTGGTCTGCGGCGGCTCCGCATTCGTGGTGGCACCGCTGCTGCCGCCGCTCGTGGATGGTCTGCGCTACACCCCGGTCCACACCGCCCTGCAGGTGGTGTCGCTGCTGCCCACGGTGGTGGCCATCGTGGTTTTCCTGCTCGGCCACCGCGCCGATCGCCGGATGGAGCTGAGCCTGGTCGCCACCCTGATCCTGCTCAGCTTCGGCGAGCTGACCAGCATCGCCGACACCTCGCTCTTCGACGGCCGCTGGTATATGTCCAACCTCTTCCGCTTCCTGCCGGTCGCCGCCCTGATGGCCGGCCAGTTGACGCTCTACGCCGACGTGGTCGCGGTCGAACGCCGGCGGGTGCGCCACCTCGACCTCATCCACCACATCACCGGCGAGCTGGTGGGCGGCCTGGACATCGACCAGGTGCTGGGCCAGGTGGTCTCGTCCGCGGTTGACCTGGTCGCCAGCCTGCGCGGTGTCACCGGTGCGCGTGCGGTCCTGCTCCGCCTTGAGGACGGTCTCGCCACCCAGATCGCGGGGCAGGAGTCGGGCATCGGCGGGGTCGGCGTGGCACCGTTCCGCGCCTCCAGTTCCGCGCTCCTGGGGCAGGCGCTCTCGACCGGGATGGCTGCCGAGACGCGCATTGCGCCGCGCGACCCCGGGCAACGCGAGCCGCTGGCCGGGCGGGAGGCCAGTTGGATCGCCTATGCGCTGGTGCGGGTCCGCGGCGACGTCGTCGGCGCCCTCGGCGTGGTCACTCAGCGACAGCCCGCCCGCGACGCCGAGGTCCTGCCGTTGCTGCAGGGGATCGCGGACCTCGCCGGCATCGCGATTCGCAACGCCCAGGACTACCGGACCGTGGGTGACCGGGCCATCGACCTCCTCACCGGCCTGCCCAACCGGCACGAGCTCGAGCGCGTCCTGGGCCAGGTGCAGGCCGAGGAGCTCTCGGTCCTGGCGATCGACATCGACGACCTCCAGACCGTCAACAACGAGTACGGCCACGCCGCCGGCGACCAGGTCCTGCAGGCGGTGGCGCGGATCCTCGCCCAGAGCGTGCGGGGTCGGGACCTGGTCGCCCGTGTCGGCGGCGACGAGTTCGCCGCCGTTCTCCCCGGGGCCAGCGCCTCGGAGGCCGCCGCGGTCGCCGAGCGCATCCTCGACACCCTGCGGGGGGTGGAGATCCCCTACGACGCCAAGCAGCTGACGATCGGCTGCGCCACCGGCGGCGCCGGGATCGATCCCCACGAGGTAATGGGGTGGGCCGACGAGGCCCTCTACCGGGCGCGCAAACTCGGCCCCGGCCGGATCGAGGCCTCGGACCATGTCCAGCGAACCGGTGGGGGCCGGGTCTCGGATTGGGGACAGGTCCTGCGCGGGATGCTGCACGAGGAGGGCATCCGCGCCGTCTTCCAGCCGATCGTCGATCTATCCAGCGGCGAGCTGCACGGCTTCGAGGCGCTGGCGCGCCCCGTGGACATGCCCGCGCACGGTAGCGTCGAGAGCCTATTTGGGGCCGCGCTCCGGCTGGGTCTGGGCGTCGACCTCGACTGGTTCAGCCGGCGTGCTGCCCTCAAGGGTGGTCGCGACCTGCCGCAGGATTCCCCGCTCTTCGTCAACGTCACGGTGGCCGGCCTGCTCGACCCGCTGCACGGGGTCGACCAGACCCTGATGCTGCTGCGCTGGGCCGGTAGGCAGCCCACCGACGTGGTCTTGGAGATCTCCGAGCGGGAGCCGGTCGGCGACAAGGAGCACTTCGTCCAGGTCCTGGCCGCCTACCGCGAGGCGGGCCTGCGCTTCGCCATGGACGACGTGGGTGAGGGACACTCGACGCTCGAAGTACTGGCCGCCAGCGCGCCCGAGTACGTCAAGGTCGCGCGCAGCCTGGTGGCGGCGGCCGCCACCAGCCCCGGCGCAAAGGCCGTCATTGAGTCGCTGGTCACCTTCGGCCGGGCGACCGGGGCGCTGGTGATCGCGGAGGGGCTGGAGACCGCTGACGACGTCCGGGCGATGGTCGAGCTGGGCGTCGACCTGGGCCAGGGCTACGGGCTGGGGCGTCCCGAGGCCCCGGAGGTCGCCGCCCTCTCTGTGCCCGCGCGGGGCTCGCGCCAGGCGTCATCGGAGGCGGCGTGGGCGCGCTGGATGGAGACCGAGGGGCCGCTTGCAACCGCGCCGGCCGAACGCCCGGGGCGTGCGCAGTCCGGGGGCCAGCGGCGAGGCGGGTCCTCGACGCGGGCGCGCTTCGAGGTCACCCGGGTGCTGGCCGAGGCGGTCTCCGTCGAGGAGGGGCTCCAGGGTGTCCTGGAGGTGATCGGCCGCAACCTCGAGTGGGAGGTGGGCGAAGCCTGGATGTCCGGCGGTCTGCGGATGACTCGCTCCGCCACCTGGAGTGTCGACGACGGTCGGTTCGCGGCCTTCCTGGGCGCGGGCGCCGGGCTCCGGCTGGCCCCCGACGAGTCGCTGGCGGGACAGGTCTGGGCCGGCGGCGTTCCCGTCGCCGTGAGCCGCATGGAGGAGGGCGACCTGGCGCGGCTTGAACTGGCGTCGGCGGCCGGCCTGCTGTCGACGATGGGCTTCCCGATTGTCCGCGGCACCGCGGTGGCGGGGGTGCTCTGCTTCTACGGCCCCCAGCCCCGCGGCCTGGACCACGACCTGCACTCGATCCTGGGCAACATCGGGCGCCAGGTGGGCGAGTTCCTGGCCCACCGAGAGGCCGTCGCCGAGGCCGAGGTGCTGCTCCACCAGCTGCAGGACCGCGGCCGCCAGCTGGAGGTTGCCAACCGCTTGAAGTCGGAGTTCCTGGCCACCGTCAGCCACGAGCTGCGCACCCCCGTCAGCGTGGTCATGGCCTATGTCGACATGCTGCGGACGCCCGGGGCGCTGGCGCCGGAGCAGCAGCGGTCGGCGGTCGAGGAGATCAACGGCGCCGGCGCCCGTCTGGCACGCCTCATCGACGACATGCTGGAGTACTCGCAGCTGCAGGCGGGCGAGGTCTCGGCGCGCGCCGAGGCGGTGGACATGGTGGCCGTGGTCGACGACGTCGTTGGCAGCCTCGAGGTCGCCGCCGGGGCGAAGTCCCTGCACCTCCAGGGCCGGCTGTCAGCGGGGCCGTTGATGGTGCGGGCCGACCCCGAGCACGTCCGCCACGTCCTCGCCCAGCTGGTCTCGAACGGGCTCAAGTTCACCGACCAGGGAGGTGTGGCGGTCGCGCTTGAGGCCCGCGGCGCCGAGGTCCTCGTCACCGTCGAGGATACGGGGGTGGGCATCGCCCCCGAGGCCCTGGAGACGATCTTCCAGCATTTCCGCCAGGTCGACCAGCGCAGCTCCCGCCGCTACGGAGGCGCGGGCCTTGGCCTGGCGATCGCGCGGTCGCTGGTGGAGATGCAGGGCGGCCGGCTGGGAGTACGATCGGTGCCCGGGGAGGGCAGCACGTTCTGGTTCACCCTTCCCACCGCGGGGTGATCTTGGGCGCCGCTGGTATGCTTCCTCAGATTTGACCCAGACCACCACTTCGTCCTCCGCG
Organism: Candidatus Dormiibacterota bacterium; assembly: GCA_036741395.1. Lineage (GTDB taxonomy): Bacteria > Chloroflexota > Dormibacteria > DASZGP01 > DASZGP01 > JAXDLW01. The sequence continues at coordinate 392 of DAINSI010000063.1, read as the reverse complement.
CTCGATGGCGTCCTCACGATGCAGGACTACCTCGACCTCGAGGACCAGCACATCAGGCAGCTGAGCCACGGCGACATCGTTGATGGTGTAGTCGTGCGCGTCGACCCGGACGAGGTCCTGGTCGACATCGGCTCGAAGTCGGAAGGAGTGATCTCCAACCGGGAGCTCGGCATGCGCGGCGACCCCAACGCGATCCTGCTCAACGAGGGCGACGAGGTCAAGGTCTTCGTCATCTCCCCGGAGAACGAGGACGGCAACGTGGTGCTCTCCCTGCGCAAGGCCAAGGCCGAGGGGATCTGGACCGAGGCCGCCGAGCGCGAGGCCAGCGGTGACGTCATCGAGGCCGAGGTTCGCGAGCAGAACAAGGGCGGCCTGATCGTCAACGTCCTGGG
>DAINSI010000062.1:0-11830 GCA_036741395.1 Candidatus Dormiibacterota bacterium | reverse complement strand
GGGCTGCGGCGCAACAGCCCGGACGAGGACCGGGTGTCGCGGCCTCTCGGCGGTATGAGCGGTGCCCGGGAGGCGCCCCGGACCGGGCCCTGACGGTCGGCGGGACCGGGTGACGTGTCCCCGGGGCGTCAGGCCCCGCCGAGAGCCCTCACTGTTGGGTCATCTCGCGATCTGTACAACCTAGGTCAGCCCTGCACCAGGGCCGCCAACAACTCCATGTACTGGATCAGGCTGCGGGCCCCGAGGAACTCATCACGGACGCGCTCCTGCGCCGCCTTGCCGATGGCCACCGCCCGCCGCTCGTCCTGGAGTAGCGAGAGCACCGCCTGGCCGTAGGCCGCCAGGTCGGCCGGGTCGTCGAGGAGGATTCCCGTCCGTCCGTTCTCGATCTGGTCCTGGATACCGCCGATACGGCTGGCGACCACCGGCCGCGCCTTCCACATCGCCTCGGCAACGGTCAGGCCAAAGCCCTCCGCGGTGCTCTTCTGAACCACCACGTGGCTGTGCCGCTGCAGGGCATTGACCATGGCCGCGTTCTCTTCGCCGTCCGCCATCGGCAGGGTGGCGAGGTGGATCCGGCCCCGCTGCTCATCGGGCAGCGACTTCCAGGTACTGATCGCCTGGTCCAGCACCTCCCTGCCCTCGGGGTCGTCCGACACCGCCTCGACCGCCGGGCCGGCGTAGACCAGGTGGGCGTCGCTGTGCGGCGCGACATAGTCGGCGAAGCCCCTGATCACGCCCACGGGGTCCTTGAGGGAATCCCACCTCGAGACCTGCAGGACGGTGCGATGGTCGAGCGCCAGGGGCCTGGTCTGGAACATCGTGGCCTGTCGCTGGATGGTCGCCGACGAGCCATCCTGCCGGAAGAACAGGCCCTCGCGCTCGCTGCCTGTCGCCGCCACCAGCCCGGCGGTGGTCAGGATCGCGTTCACCGCGGCCTGGTCCATCTCCCGGTTCTTGGGCGAGAAGGCATCGATCGTAGGCATGATCAGCCTGGTCTTCTCCTTCTCGAGGCCCTCCCAGACGAAGCTCTCCCGGCTGAACACGTAGGCGTCCGCCTGGCGGACGTAGTCGATCAGGAATGTCCAGGCCCCGCGCACCCGGTCGCTGGCGCGGTCGATGCCGACGTGACAGCGCCAGACCACGGGAACCCCCAGCTCCTTCAGCCTGGGGACCAGGCCCGCCGTCTGGGGGTCGTGGAGCAGCACGATGTCGCGGGGCTTGACGATGCTGCAGAGCTCTTCGCCGCTGTCCTTGAGCGCCGCCTCGTATTCGCGGCGCTCGTTGTCGCCCAGCTCCCCACCGTCGCCCTCGAAATCGTGGAGGTGGTTGTGGATCCGCTTGGTGACGGCGAAGAATTCCGGGGTCCCAGGGATGACCAGCCAGCGCGCGTCGACGCCCGCGCCGCGGGCATAGGCGAGCAGCGACCGCAGCATCTCTGCCACCCCCCCGCCGGACGCGGTGGAGTTGACGTTCCAGATCGTGCGGCCCTCGAACAGGCCCCGGGCGAGCTCGCGGTCCTTCTGGAACTCCGCCACCCGCTCGGGTGCGAGGACCGTCTCGTAGCGCTCCGTGGGCAGGGGCGCGATGTCCACCTCTTTGACAATTGCCATCCGCGATTTATCTCACATCGGGCCCGGTAGAATCGCAGCCCGTGCCGAGGAGTGGATGATGGGGGACCTTCGTTACATCGATGCCGGCGTTGACATAGACGCCGGTAACCGCGCCGTACAGATGATCAAGCGGGCGGTCAGTTCGACGCACACCGCCCAGGCCATCGGCGACCTGGGCCGCTTCGCCGGGGCCTTCGCCCTGCCGGGCGGCTACCAGGAGCCGGTGCTGGTGGCCAGCACCGACTCGGTCGGCACCAAGGTCAAGGTCGCAATCGCCACCGGTAAGCACCGGGGCATTGGCATCGACCTCGTCAACCACTGCATCAACGACATCGCCACCAGTGGCGCCGAGCCCATGTTCTTCCTCGATTACTTCGCCACCGGCAAGCTCAAGCCCGAGCTCCTCGCCGAGCTCGTCGACGGCGTGGCCGAGGCCTGCCGGGAGGCCGGCACGGCCCTGATCGGCGGTGAGACGGCCGAGATGCCCGGCGTCTACGCCCTCGGCGACTACGACATCGCGGGCTTCATCGTCGGCATCGTCGACCGGGCGAACCTGATCGAGAAGACCGATATCAGCGCCGGGGATGTCCTCGTCGGCCTCCCCAGCAGCGGTCTGCACACCAACGGCTTCAGCCTGGTGCGTTACCTCTTCAAGGAGGAGCAGCTCAACAGCCAACCGGCCGGACTGGACCGCAGCCTGGCCGAGACCCTGCTCGAGCCCCACCGTTCCTACCTGACCCAGTTGCGGCTGGCCCGCGGCGCCGTCGCCGTTTTGGGTGTCGCCCACATCACCGGGGGCGGCCTGGTCGAGAATGTTCCCCGCTGCCTGCCTGACGACCTCGGCGCGGAGATCGACCGGTCGACCTGGGAGCTCCCCCCGATATTCCGTCTGATTGAGTCCAAGGGGGTCCGCGAGGACGAGATGTGGCGCACCTTCAACATGGGCATCGGCATGGTCCTGGTGGTGCACCCGGACGACGTGCCGGCGCTGATGCGGGCGCTGGACGGTAGTGGTGCGGTGGTCATCGGCAAGGTCGTCCCCCAGGCGAAGCCGGAGCGGGTGCGCATCGTTTGACCCGGCTGGGGGTACTGGTCTCGGGGCGAGGCAGCAACCTTTTAGCCATCATCGATGCCTGTCGCGATCGCCACATCGATGCCGAGGTCGCGGTCGTGGCCAGCAACAAGGCCTGCCCGGCGCTGGAAATTGCCCGCGCGGCCGGCGTGCCGGTGGTCCAGGTCTTCGGCCTTGCCGAGCATGGCGGCACGCTCGCGGCCCGGGACGCCGCGATCGCCGACGTGCTCGACCAGCACCACGTCGACCTGGTCGTCACCGCTGGGTATGACCGGATCAACGACGAGGCGTTCGTGGCCCGGTTCCCGGGTCGGATCATCAATGTCCACCCGTCGCTGCTGCCGGAATTTGGCGGGTCGATGGATGCGATCCGTCAGGCTTTCGAGGCCGGGGTGGTGGAAACCGGCGTGACCATCCACCTGATCGAGCCGAACACCGTGGACAGCGGGAGAATCCTGGCTCAGGCGGTCGTACCCGTGGAGCCCGGGGACACGCTGGAGCAACTGGAGGCGCGCGTGCACGCGACCGAGCACCGGCTGCTGCCGGCAACCATCCAGGCGATGATCGAGGGTTCGCTGGTGGCGCCCAATTGAAAGCACTCCTCTCGGTCTACGACAAGACCGGCCTCGTCGAGTTCGCGCGCGGCCTGGTGGACCTGGGATACGAGGTCCACAGCACCGGTGGCACCAAACGCGCGCTGTCCGAGGCCGGCGTCCCCGTCGCCAGCGTCAGCGACCTGACGGGGTTCCCCGAGATCATGGGTGGTCGGGTCAAAACCCTCCACCCCGGCGTGCATGCCGGCATCCTCGCCAACCGTTCCGAGCCCGAGCACCTGCGCCAGTTGGCGGAGCAGGGGCTGCAGGCCATCGACGTCGTCGCCGTCAACCTCTACCCCTTCGAGGAGACCATCTCGCGGCCCGGCGTCGGGCTCGGCGAGGCGATCGAGAACATCGATATCGGGGGGCCGGCGATGGTCAGGGCGTCGGCCAAGAACCACGCCTCGGTGGTGATCGTGGTCGACCCCACGGAGTACCCCGCGATCCTCGAGGAGCTGCGCCAGGGTGGTCCCGAGCCGGCGCGGCGCCAGGCCCTGGCCCGCGCCGCGTTCGCCCATACCGCGGCCTACGACGCGGCGATCGCGGCGTACCTCAGCGGATTGCAGCCCCAGGAGGGATGGCCGCGGGACTTCTCCCTGGGCGGACACAAGCGCCAGGACCTCCGCTATGGCGAGAACCCCCATCAGACCGCGGCGCTCTACACCAGCGGCAGCGGCGGCGGGGTGGCCGGGGCGGAGCAGCTCCACGGCATCGAGCTGTCCTACAACAACATCGTTGACGTCGACGCGGCCTGGGCCCTGGTGCAGGACCTGCGCCGCCCCGCGGCCGCGATCATCAAGCACACCAACCCATGTGGTTGCGCCGAGGCCGCGAGCATCGCCGAGGCGTATGGGCGGGCCTTCGAATGCGACACGACATCGGCATTTGGAGGGATCGTCGCGCTCAACCAGGAGTGCGACGCCGACACCGCCCGACGCCTCGCCGAGATCTTCGTCGAGGTCGTCGCCGCCCCCGGGTACACGGCCGAGGCTCTCGACATCCTCGGCGTCAAGAAGAAGGTTCGCCTGCTCCGGATGGCGCCGGCCCCGTCGGCCCTCGTGGTCAAGGTGGTGGCGGGCGGCTTCCTGGTTCAGTCCTCGGACAACGGTGGCTTTGATCGGACGGCGATGCGCAGCGTCGGACGCCGTCCCCCCACCGACGAGGAGTGGGAACAGCTGCTCTTCGCCTGGCAGGTGGTGAAGCACGTCAAGTCGAACGCCATCGTGCTGGCCCACGACCTCAGCGCGGTCGGCGTCGGCGCCGGCCAGATGAGCCGGGTCGAGTCGGTGCAGATCGCGGTGCGTCGCGCGGGCCCGAGGGCGCGAGGCAGCGTGATGGCCTCCGACGCGCTCATCCCCTTCCCCGACGGGGTCGAGGCCGCGGTGGCGGCCGGGGTCACCGCCATCATCCAGCCAGGCGGCAGCGTCAAGGACGCCGAGGTCCTGGAACCTGCCGACGCCGCCGGCGTGGCGATGGTCCACACCGGCAAGAGGCACTTCAGACACTGACTCCCGGCGCGCCGGGTCCTATCGATCCCCCGCATAGGGTTGTTTGATGCCTGAGTGCGTGATCCATTGGTTCCGGCGCGACCTCCGCCTGCTCGACAACCTGGCCCTGGAGGCGGCCCTGCGCACCGAGGTGCCGGTGGTCCCGGTTTTCGTCCTCGACCAGCGCATCCTGGAGCAGCCCACCATGGGCGAACGGCGCCTCCAGTTCCTGCGCACCGCCCTGGTCGACCTCGATGCGCAATTGCGGGAGCGTGGCAGCCGGCTCCTTGTCCTCCTCAGCAACGATCCTCCCCGGGAACTCAACCGCCTCGCCGAGGAGACCGGGGCGTGGGCGCTCTTCTTCAACCGCGACTACACCCCCTACGCCCGCTGGCGCGACACTCGAGCCACGCGCGGGATGCAGATGACGGGCGTGGTGACGATGCCAATGGACGACCTGCTGCTGGTCTCCCCGCTTCAGACCATCGACGCCGACGACCACCTCCCGCAGACGTTTGCGGCCTTCAGCCGGCGGTGGTTCGGGGCCTTCGACCTGCCGGCACCCGCGCCGGCGGTCGCGGCCGGGGGGTTCATGGCTGCCGCGGAGCTCCCGGACGGCATCAACGCGTGGCGCGAGGTGCTGGCGCCCGACCTGCCCGGCCCTTCCCGGTGGCACGGCGCCACCCCAATCGCCGCCGAAGCCCGCCTCGCCGGGTTCGTCCGGGACCGCCTGGTCGACTACACCACCGCTCGCGACCGACCGGCGGAGGACGGCACATCGGGGCTGTCGGCGGCGCTGAAGTTCGGCACCATCTCCGTGCGCCGGGTGGCGGAGGCGGCAATCAGCCACGGCGCGCGGGCCCCGGCGGCCCAGCCCTCGGTCGAGCGATTCATCATCGAGCTGGCCTGGCGCGAGTTCGCGCACCACCTCCTTTTCAACCGCCCCGACCTGCTCCGCACACCGCTCCACCAGCCGGCGTGGGCCGCCCGTGGAGATGAGCCCGCCGCCGTCCCAGCCCTGCTCGACGCCTGGATGGCCGGGCGCACCGGCATTCCCCTGGTCGACGCGGGCGCTCGCCAGCTCCACGACCACGGCTGGGTCCACAACCGCGTGCGGATGGTGATGGCGTCCTTCCTGGCGCACCAGCTGGCCGGCGACTGGCGCGCCGGGGAGCGGCATTTCGCGCGCCACCTGGTTGACCACGACGTGGCCAGCAACGACCTCGGCTGGCAATGGGCGGTCGGCGTCGGGGTCGACGCCGGGCCCACCCGCCGCGGCTTCAACCCGCGGCTGCAGGGTGAAAGGTTTGACCCCGATGGCCGGTATGTCCGGCGCCATGTCCCCGAGCTGGCGCGGGTTCCCGACAGGTTCATCCATCACCCCTGGGACATGCCCGCCGACGTGCAGGCGACGGCGGGCTGCCGGGTCGGGATCGACTACCCTAAACCAGTGGCGCCGGTGTCGATGCCATAAAGACGCTGAGCGATCCCTGGGAGGAAGAACATGTGCAACCCGGCATCGAACTACTGGCCCGGTAAGGCGACCCGCAAGGGTCAGGACGTTGAGGTGGAGGCCCGTGACGGGAGCAGGATCCCCGTCCATGTGAGCCACCCGGACGGCGGCGCTCCGCCCTTCCCCACGGTGCTCATCATCCACGACTATTTCGACCCCGAGAACTACTACCACGACCTCGCCGACCAGTACGCAGCCGAGGGCTACCTGGCCGTGGTGCCCGACCTCTTCCACCGCCACGGCAAGCTGGCCGAGCAGACCCACGAGCAGGCCGGGGCGCGCATCGGTGGCGTCGGCGATGACGAGGCGCTGGAGGATGTCGACGCCGTGCTGGACCATCTCAGGTCCCATGGATTGCTGGGCGCCCTGGCGGTCACGGGCTTCTGCTGGGGCGGGCGGCTGGCCTACCTGGTGGTGTCGCGGCACCGGGAGGTCAAGGTTCTCAATGTGTTCTATGGCCACCTCACCGCCTGGTCCGGGGCTGACGGCAACAAGCCCTACTCACCACTCGACGAGGCCGGGAAGATCGACGCCAAAGTGGTCGGCGCCTATGGCGGCGGCGATGAGTCGATCCCGCTCGACCAGGTCCGGGACATGGAGCGGCGCCTCCTGGACAAGGGCGTGAGCGCGGAGCTCAAGGTCTATGACGGCGCCCCCCACTGTTTCTTCCGGACCCCGGAGTGGAAAGACGCTTCGGATGACGCCTGGGGTCGCGCCCTGGCCGGCCTCAAGCATGCCGTCGGCTGAGCGGAGGGTCTCAGCATTGAGCCCGCGCCCCAGCCGGCGCGACCTCCTCAAGGGTGGTGCCGCCGCCAGCCTGGCGTTGGGATTGGGCGACTTCCAGTCGGTGCTGCGCAGCGCGCTGGCCGCGCCGGCATGCGGCTCGCTCAGCGACATCGAGCACGTGGTCATCTTCATCCAGGAGAACCGTTCCTTCGACCAGTACTTCGGTCGTTACAAGGGCGTCCGCGGCTTTGACGATCGCTCCATCCGGATGTCCGCCGGGGACGACGGCACCACGGTCTTCAAGCAACTCTCCCCGGCCGCGGTGCCGGGACCCCACCCCCTGCCGCCATTCAAGCTGCAGACCTCCCCGCCCGCGCCGCACCAGGGTGACTGCATCAATGACGTAGATCATCAGTGGATCGACGAGCACACCATGTGGGACGACGGCAAGCTGGACCAGTGGGTGCAACGGCACGTCGTCACCAACGGCGCCAAGTTCGCGCCCGTGACGATGGGCTACTACGACGGGTCAGCGGCCCGCGACGGCAGCGCAGAGATGGATTTCTACTGGTCGCTGGCCGACAACTTCACGATCTGCGACAACTACTACTGCTCGGTCATCGGCGGCACCGACGCCAACCGGCTCTACAGCATCACGGGCACGATCGACCCCGACGCCTATGACGGTGGTCTGCAGTTCCTGGACACCGCGGCGTCCGGCGCCACCTTCCCATTCGCCAAGTTCGACCTGGGGACGGGCGGTCGCTGGATTCCCTATCCCCAGGTCCTGGATGCTCATCGCAACGCGGCCGGCGCCGCAGACCCCATCTCCTGGAAGGTGTATGGGAGCGCCGACCAGGCATCGGTGGTCAGCGACAACGTCCTGCGCTACTTCCCGCAGTACCGTCCCGGGACCGGGGATCCGCAGCTGGCGCTGAAGACGTTTTCACCCACCGGGTTCCCCGTCGACTTCCTCGCCGACTGCGCCGCCGGCACCCTCCCGCAGGTGTCCTGGCTGCTGGTGGACGCCGTCGACTCCGAGCATGCACCGGCGTCCGTCCTACAGGGCCAGGACACCACCCATATCGTCCTCGGCGCGCTGATGTCCTCCCCGCTGTGGCCAAAATCCGCCCTGATCTTGACCTACGACGAGAACGGTGGAATGTTCGACCACGTGCCACCTCCCACCCCGCCGCCGGGCACCCCCGGCGAGTTCCTCGACCTGGCCAAGCTCAACCTCCCGGCCAACAAGCAGGGCAAGTTGGATGCCGGGGCCTTCGCCTCCAAGCCCATCGGCCTGGGGTTCCGGGTGCCGACGCTGATCATCTCGCCCTTCAGCCGCAATCCCAACCCGGCCGCGGGCCCCATGGTCTGCTCCGACCGCTTCGACCACACCTCCACCCTGAAATTCCTGGAGCGCGTTTTTGGCGCCGAGATCCCCTCCCGCGACCCCGCCAGGCAGCGTCCTGGCCTGAGCCCCTGGCGTCGCGACGGCCGCAATATCGGCGACCTCACCACCGCCTTCAACTTCGTCGCTGGTCCGAACACCGGTGCGGTGACCCTGGCTTCGACCAGCCATGCTGATCCGCGGACCCTGGCGGAATGCCCATCCCCGGCAGGCACCCTGGCCACTACCGCTTTCGACCAGGGATACCCGGTCCCCAGCGAGGTTTCGCTGCCGGTGCAGGAACGGTCGCCCGGGCCGGTGCTCCGCCCGAGTGGCGTCTGCGCGGTGACAACCTCCTCGGGGCCGTCGCCGGCCGCGGGCGGACCCGGGCCAACGCAGTTGCCCGACACCGCCACGGGCTCGGCGCCCGCGATCGCCGCGACGGTGGCTTTTGCGAGTGCCGCCGCCGCGGCCGCGTGGTGGTCGCGCCGACTTGCCGCAGCACGGACGGCCGCGCCGGAATGATGTAACGGCCGGGTGCCGGTGGAAGCGGCGCTCTGGCCAAGTTCAGACACCCGGCTGGCACATCTCCGTCACGGTCTGAACCCCCGTCGAACGCAACACAACTTGGCACAGCGAATTCGGGTTGTGCCGTTGTAATCGCCGCCGGGTCGAGCCAATGATGTGGATCTGGGCAACGCAGGGGACATATGCGGACCCATCATCACAAGGAGAGGTAAATGCCCAACCCCCTACGGACCAGAACCAACCATATGAGCCGGCTGATGAGCGTCTTCGCAGCCTGCATCGCGGCGAGCTCGCTGCTTGGTTTCAGCGCCACCACCAGCCTGGCCGTTGGCGGGCCGGTGTCACCGGGCAACAGCCAGGGGCACGGACGCGGGCATGACGGCACCACCTCGACGGTCGTCCCGACCGCGGGCACCATCCCGGCGACGACCCCCGCCACGGGCTCCACCACTGGCGCCGGTGCTGGAAACATCACCACGCCCGGCCATACCGGCCCTGGCGACAACAACCACGGCGACGTTTGGCTCCAGACCGTAGGCCCGTGTGCCGACCACAACGCCGAGGTCCTCAACCACGACGCCGACGCGATGTCGGGATGCAACAACGGCCCCGTGGTGCCCAACCAGCGTGCCGAGATCGGGACCGTCGAGAACACCCTGCCGGACCACAACCCGCACCTGCCCTGCGCCAACATCGAGGTCATGGGCAAGGACCTGGCCGATGCCCACGGGTTCTATAGCGTCGACTACTGGCCTCCGACCGGGAACAAGGGTGGTGTATTCGGGAAGAACAGCGACGGAAGCTCGGCGTTGAGCCTTCCCATCCCCCCGATGGTCATGGGCGACGCCGTCCACGTCACCAATAACGGATCCTGGCAGTACGACGCCACCAAGGGCGGCTACCAGGTGATCGACATCATCGACGTCGGCGCACTGGTCCACAACGCGCAGGCCATCAACCCGGATCCCCAGGACATCCAGGGGTATCACTTCAAGCTGCAGTTCTCGCAGGATCCCCAGAAGCACAAGACCTTCTGGGTGCAGTGCCACGCACCGGCCGCGCCGCCGGCGGACTGCGACGGGGACCACGACAACAGCCAGGCCAGCGACATCGATTGCACCACTCCGCCACCGGTCGCAGACTGCGACGGGGACCACGACAGCAGCCAGGCCAGCGACCACGACTGCACGACTCCGCCACCGGTCGCGGACTGCGACGGGGACCACGACAGCAGCCAGGCCAGCGACCACGACTGCACGACTCCGCCACCGGTCGCGGACTGCGACGGCGACCACGACAACAGCCTCGCCAGTGACACTGACTGCAACCCCGGCGGTGGCAGTAACCCTGGTGGGACAACTCCGGGTGCCGGCGGAGTAAGCGGAGTGAGCGGAGTGAGCGGAGTGAGCGGAGTAAGTGGAGTCCTCGGAGCCTCGACGACCGGCCCCGTTTCAGGCGTGCTCGGTGCGGCGACGACCAACCCGGTCACTGGTCATCCGCTGCTCTCGGCCGCGATCCTGGCCGCGTTCCTTGTGGTCGTGGGTGGGGCCCTGCTCGTGACCAGCCGCAGGCGGGGGGCGACCACCGCCAGCTAGGCGACTGGTGGGGCCGCGCCGATCGAGCCGGCCCCACCATCTCCTCAATCTCCCGGCCTAGAATGAGCCCGGTAGTGGAAGAGTTGCCGGTCGTCGCCACGCCCGAGTGGGACACGGAGCGGCTGGTCACCTATGGCCGGTCGATCACCGTCGACCTTACCTATCGCTGCCTGGCGCGGTGTGGCTACTGCGAGTACCGCACCGACGCAGGGCACCTGGTCGGCCTCGACGATGTCGACACTTTGCTGGACCGTGCGGTGCGTGCGGGGTGTCGCGAGGTCCTGGTGATGAGCGGCGAACGCCCCTGGGACCTCCCCGACATCGCTGCTGAGCTGCGCACGCGCTACCCGCACCGCGGGGATCACGCCGAGGCCGCCTTCATCGACCTCGCCATTGAGGTGGCCCGCCGGGCGATGCGGCGCGGGCTGCTCCCCCACAGCAATCTTGGCGTGCTCAGCCGGGAGTCGCTCGCGGCTCTGAAGCCGTGGAACGTGTCGATGGGGCTGATGTTGGAAACCACGCGCGACGACCTGCGCGCCCATGCCGGGGCCTACCGCAAGCGGCCCGCTGACCGTCTCCGCCACCTCGAGGACGCCGGCGAGCTGGCCATCCCCTTCACCACCGGCCTCCTGGTGGGGATCGGTGAGACGCCCGAGGACCGCGTCGCCACCCTGGAGGCGATCGCTGCCTCGCACCGTCGCCATGGCCACGTCCAGGAGGTGATCGTCCAGGACTTCCAGCCCAAGGCCGGTACCGCGATGGCGGACGAGGTCGCGCCCGATGCCGCCACGATGCGCGAGACCGTGCGCGCCGCCCGGCGCGTGCTACCGCCGGGCGTCCACGTCCAGGTCCCTCCCAACCTCCTCGCGGGTGTCGCCACCGCGAGCGCGGACTGGGCGGACCTGCTCGACGAGGGCGCCCGCGACCTGGGGGGGATCTCGGTGAATGGCGACTCAGTTTCCCCGCGACATCCGTGGCCCGCGGTCGAGGAGCTCGAGGCCAAGGTTCGCGCGCGCGGGTACCGGCCGATGGAGCGTTTGCCGCTCTACGCCGAGTCGGCCGCAGACCTGCGCGAGGCCGCCGACAGCCTGCGCCGGGAGCTGGTTGGCGACGTGGTCACCTACGTCGTCAACCGCAACGTCAACGTGACCAACACCTGCGTCGGCAGTTGCCTTTTCTGTGGCTTCCGGCGCAACCCCAGCGACGGCTCCGCCTACTGGCACGACCGCAATGCCATTTTCGTCAAGATCGAGGACGCGGTCCGGCGCGGCGCCACCGAGATCTGCATGCAGTCGGGGCTGATGCCCGACCTC